>JAZNDZ010000138.1:0-14541 GCA_045588345.1 Bacteroidaceae bacterium | reverse complement strand
CTTCGGTGATGAGGCTTACCGTTTCCACGACCATGAGAAACTGGCTCACTATGCCAATGCTGCTACCGATATCGAGTTCCGCATGCCGTTCGGCTTCAAGGAGGTCGAGGGCATCCACTCACGTACAAACTTCGACCTTGGCCAGCATGAGAAGTTCTCAGGCAAGAACATCAAGTACTTCGACCCCGAAACAAACGAGAGCTACACTCCGTTCGTAATAGAGACTTCTATCGGTGTTGACCGTATGTTCCTGAGCATCATGTGCGCCTCTTATTGCGAGGAGAAGCTTGAGAACGGCGAGACACGTGTCGTTCTCCGCTTGCCGGCAGCCCTTGCTCCGGTGAAGCTTGCGGTGCTTCCTTTGGTGAAGAAAGACGGCCTGCCCGAAAAGGCTCGCGAAATAATGAATGAACTGAAGTTCAACTTCAATTGTTATTACGAGGAGAAGGACTCTATCGGCAAGCGTTACCGCCGTATGGATGCTATAGGAACTCCGTATTGTGTTACAGTTGACCACCAGACTCTTGAGGACGGCATGGTTACTCTGCGTGAGCGTGATACTATGGAGCAGCGACGTGTTGCCATAAGCGACCTCCGCAATATAATCCAGGACAATGTGAGCATCACATCGCTTTTGAAGAAACTCTCTTAATCAAGAATTTATGAAAGACTTTAGAATACTTGTTCTTCTTCTCTGTGCTTTCGCGGGTTTCGCATCGTGCGAGGAGAGTGATTCTGTCGGTGAGTATGACAACTGGCAGGAACGCAACATGGAGTATATCGACTCAATTGCGGCTGTTGCGCGTGCAAATGCCGACGGAAAATGGAAAGTCGTTCTTTATCAGGGGCTTGACGAAAACAAGACATGGGGCAATGAGTTCTATGTATATTGCCACTCCCTGCAGGCCGGTACAGGAACAGAGCATCCAGCATATACCGATTCTGTATTGGTAAACTATACAGGACGTCTGATACCTACAATTAACCATAAGGACGGTTACAAGTTCGACAGCAGCTATGACGGCGAGTTCGACCCTTCGTTCGACGAGCCTGTTGCATTCAAGCTGTCGGGAACCGTGCCGGGCTTCAGTACGGCTGTACAGCAGATGGTTGCCGGTGACACGTGGGAGGTGTATATTCCTGCGAAACTGGGATATGGCGATTATGAGTCGGGTTTCATTCCTGCATACTCTACTTTGATATTCGAGATAAATCTTGTGGCTTTCGGGCCGGTTGATGCTCCATTGCCAAAATAAAATAAAGTTATGAAGAACGAGACACAGTTGCAGATTGAATTGAATGAGGATATTGCAGAGGGTACATACGCAAACCTTGCAGTCATAGCTCATTCCACTTCGGAGTTTGTATTTGATTTTGTGCGCATGATGCCCGGTGTGGCAAAGGCAAAGGTGAAATCACGCATTGTAATGACACCGGAACATGCAAAGCGTCTCCTTGCTGCATTGCAGGACAATATAATGAAGTATGAGGGCCAGTTCGGCGAGATACGCATGCCCGAACTCGGAGGCCGCATGCCTGTTCCTATGTTCAAGGGCGAGGCCTGATTTCCGTTACTGCATAAAAATAAGAGGGTGACTCAAAAGTCCTTTTTTAAGGCATTACACCCCCGTTAGAATATCTTCTGGTGGGTGTGTGTGCTTTGTGTATATCGCTTTTGGGTCACCCTCTTATTTTTATTGTTTAATCTACCATTACTCCGTTGGCCCTGAACTCCGATAGGGAATAGCCGGTATGGCGTTTGAAGTATCTGTTCAGGTAGCTCTGGTCGGGGAAACTGAAGTCGTTCACAAGCTCCTGAAAACTCTTGTGGGTGTACATCAGTGCCACCTGAAGCTCAATAATCGTGTAGTGGTCTATTATCTCCTTTGCATTCTGTCCGCTGGAACGTTGGCAAATGGCATTCAGGTGCCTGGTAGAGACCTTCAGCGTGTCGGCGTAGAACTGCACCGACCGCTCCTCACGGAACTTCTGTGTAAGCAGTACCCTGAAGTCATAGAACAGCTTGTCCTTGTTGTCGCTTATGTGCTCCTTGCTCTGGACCGTATTCTTCTTGTTTATCTGCTGTATGTACAGCAACAAGGAGTTTACAGCCAGAATGACATTCTGTCTGCAGTATTCGGTGTTCTCCGGATTGTTTCCTGCCTCTATGTCCATGATATCTATCTGGCGGAATATGTTGCCCAGGAACTCTTTCTCCAGTTCGCCGTTCTCTCCCTGGAAGGTGTTGCGCTCGATGCTGTGTATTGTCTCCGGTGTCATAGAACTGCGTGCTGCCAGCCATATATGTTTCGAGAGGCCCAGAAGCCTTGCCGAAAAGTCGCTGGTTATGTCGAGCAGCAGTATGTTCGAACCTTCGGGGCAAATGATTATCTCTCCCTGGGTAAAGCGGTACTTGTGCCCGTCTATGGTGAAGAGTGCTTCTCCGCTGATGCAGTAGAATATTGAAGTATGCTGCATCTGGTAGGCATGCTGTACAAATTGCTGGAGCGATGATTTTGTCGTTGCAAAGCCCTGCAGAGGCAGTTTCTTCAAATAGATATTGTTCATTGTGAATTGCTGTTTAAGTATTTTCCGATACAAAAATAGTCAAAAAAAACAACTGCGCAAATATAAAAGGAACAATGCCGGTGATTTAGTCCAAAGTGTGGAATATTTTTTCATGCTCCGAGGCTCTTTTTTGCCCAATAGCAAAAAGGTGTGGATTGAGATGGTGTCTCAAACAACTTTTCGTTCAAACAGCGGGGAGAGGACAACTCGCTTCTCGCGAAAAAACATCATCACGTATATGCACCGCTCAAACAATTCCTCTCCTTATCCGCTGTTTGAACGGTTGTTTGCTGTAATTTTATCGGTGACGGATTTTCAGGAAATTACCTTTGGCGGTTGTATAGCAGAAGTAATTCCAAAAAAAACTCCGGCACTGTGTGAGACACAGCAAGTATTAGTGCATATAGCCGCCAAAAGAACATGACAGAACAACTGCAAGAGGAATACAAGATAATTGATTAAGGGTAAAATTAACCTTAGAATAAGATATTCCAGATAGAAAATAATCGTACAAGTAAAATATTACCAACACTGAATTTCTACTGAGCCCCAATATTTTGGTTCGGTCTCTTCAAAATAAAAAAGTTTTGCTGCACAGAATAGAACGACGAAACTCCGAGAATACAAGATTTGAGGGCTCCTGTCCTTTGTAATCCACCGGTTCTCTAAAACTACCCGAAGGCGTGGCCCGCCATTGGACAATGCGAAGCTGACTCGGTTTTCGATAATAATTGATGAGTTTCCCAGTCAATCGGTACAGCAAAACCGTACACAAACATAAGAAGCTTTTTTCATGAAAACAAGCAATTCCGCCACAAATTCCTTTTTTTTGTGATTTTTATTCTATTATAAACGGTTTTTCACAAACAGGCAAAGCTAAGAAGAGTTTTTAAATAATCAAAAACCAACACTGCACCGCCATGAGCAAATAGTAAGAAAGCATAATAAACAACAATAAGCGCCACCTTGTAAAAGGTGGCGCTTATAAATCACTTATCAGAATAACTGAAGCGGGCAATTACTTTACCTTATCCACGATAGCCTTGAATGCTGCGGGGTTGTTCAAAGCGAGGTCAGCGAGAACCTTACGGTTAATCTCAATACCAGCCTTGTGGAGAGCACCCATCAACTGAGAATATGACATACCCTCAAGACGAGCAGCAGCATTGATACGCTGAATCCAAAGCGCGCGGAACTCACGCTTCTTGTTACGACGGTCACGGAATGCGTATGTCAAACCTTTCTCCCAAGTATTCTTGGCAACAGTCCATACGTTCTTTCTTGCACCAAAGTAGCCTCTGGTCAAACCTAAAATTTTCTTTCTTCTTGCTCTTGAAGCAACGTGATTTACTGATCTTGGCATAGTTTTAAATTCTTTTGAATGTTAGCGTCGTCCGCTAAGACGAACTTTTTTGCTAAATACACTCGGTTAATAATACAATACTTAACGCAATGACAACAATTCCTTAACACTCTTTACATTAGCAGGGTCGAGAGTTGTAAAGTGTACAAGATTTCTCTTCTGCTTCTTAGTCTTCTTAGTCAGGATGTGACTGTGATAAGCATGCTTTCTCTTGATTTTACCTGTTCCGGTAAGAGCGAATCTTTTTTTGGCACCGGAGTTAGTCTTAACTTTTGGCATTTTAAAAAAAATTATTAGTTAACAATTATCGGTAGCGTACTATCCAACACTACTCGCTTTTTAGTCTTCTTTTGTTTCTGCTGCCGGTTGCTGAGGTTTTGCAGGCTTCTCTTTCTTTGCCGGCGCTGCCTTCTTTGCCGAAAGCATTATTGTCATGCGCTTACCCTCGAGTACAGGCATTGAATCCACCTTGCCATACTCTTCAAGGTCTTTCGCAAAACGGAGCAACAGGATTTCGCCCTGCTCCTTGAAAAGTATTGAGCGGCCTTTGAAGAATACATAGGCCTTCACCTTGTCACCGTCCTGAAGGAAACTGATTGCATGCTTTAGTTTGAAGTTATAGTCATGCTCGTCGGTCTGAGGACCGAAACGGATTTCCTTTACATCAATCTTAACCTGCTTTGCCTTCTGCTCCTTCTGGCGCTTTTTCATCTGGTAAAGGAACTTTGAATATTCAATAAGACGGCACACCGGCGGATTTGCTGAAGGGGATATTTCCACAAGGTCAAGTTCTTTCTCTTCGGCCAAAGCGAGAGCCTTATGCAGTGGCATAACCACAGACTCAACGTCATCACCTACTATACGCACCTCATTGGCGCGGATTTGCTCGTTTACACGATACTGGTTCTTCAGGTTGTCGTTCTTCATTAAAAATTGTATAAGTCCTTTCTTTATTAAAGCCTCAACAGGGGCATAACTTTTCAAAATCGGTTGCAAATGTAGCACTTATTTATCACAATACGAAGAACTTTGACCATTATTTTTAACTATAACTCAAAAAAATGATGACGAAAAAGCACTTGACACGCTTCAGGCCGCCACGTGGCGGCCTGAAGTGTTCTATTATATAAGTATCGTTTGGTTTTCAGTTTGCTTATCTGCGACTTTCTACTTTCAGTTCTGCACCTCCTTGCGGATTGCACGTGTACGGATTTCCTCACATATAGCCTGCACAAACTCAGCGATAGGCTTGACACCTTCGTCACCGGCGAAACGGCTACGTACAGCAACGGTTCTTTCCTCTTCCTCCTGCTGACCAAGAACCAACATATATGGAACACGGTTGTTGCGAGCCTCACGAATCTTGTAACCGATTTTCTCGGAACGGTTATCAACATGTACCAATACGCCATTCTTTTTGAGTTCCGCAGCCACCTCGTATGCATAATCGCCGTATTTCTCAGAGATTGGAAGAATACGAACCTGTTCAGGAGCAAGCCATGTAGGGAACTTACCCTCGTACTTCTCGATAAGCCATGCCAAAGTGCGCTCATAGCAGCCCATGCTTGTACGATGAATTATATAAGGACGCACTTTTTCGCCGTTCTGGTCAACATAATACATATCGAACTGCGCAGCCAGCAGAGCATCCCACTGCACTGTAATCATTGTATCCTCCTTGCCATACACGTTCTTGGCATTTATATCGACCTTAGGACCATAGAATGCAGCACCGCCGACTTCTTCAATGAAAGGAATCTCAAGTTCTGTCAACATCTCGCGTATGTGTTGCTGTGTTTCTTCCCAGACCTCAGCCTCTCCGATGTATTTTTTACGGTTCTCGGGATCCCACTTTGCAAGGACGTATGTAACATCGTTCTGCAAACCAAGTGTCTCCATTACATGCTTTGCAAGAGCAAGGCACTTCTTGAACTCCTCGACCATCTGGTCGGGGCGCACAATGAGGTGGCCCTCGCTAATAGTGAACTGGCGAACACGTGTAAGACCATGCATCTCACCTGAATCCTCATTGCGGAACAAAGTAGATGTCTCGCTGTAACGCAACGGCAGGTCACGATATGAGTGGTGTGTTGCCTTGTACACATAATACTGGAAAGGACATGTCATAGGGCGCAACGCAAACACCTCCTTATCGGTCTCTTCATCACCAAGCACGAACATACCGTCCTTGTAGTGGTCCCAGTGACCTGATATTTTATAAAGGTCACTCTTTGCCATAAGAGGTGTCTTAGTGCGTATATACCCCCACTCATTATCCTCGAGGTCCTCTATCCAGCGCTGTAGAGTCTGGACAATCTTGGCACCTTTAGGCATAAGCAGCGGCAAGCCCTGACCAATGACATCAACAGTTGTGAACAGTTCCATTTCGCGCCCAATCTTGTTGTGGTCAATATTCTTTATATGTTCAAGATGTGCAAGATATGCCTCGAGGTCTTCTTTTGTAAAGAATGCTGTACCGTAAATGCGTGACAAAGAGGGATTATTCTTGTCACCTCGCCAGTATGTTGTTGACGAAGAGAGCAGTTTGAAACCCTTGATAAGCCTTGTATTAAGCAGATGAGGACCCATGCAGAGGTCAACAAAATCATCCTGTGAATACACAGTTATGCGCTCGCCCTCTGGGATTGCATCAATAAGTTCAAGTTTGTATGTCTCACCCTTTGCCTTCATGAGTTCTATTGCCTCTTCACGGGAGAGTTCCTTGCGCTCTATGCGTGGGCTTGACTTTATTATCTTCTTCATCTCCTTCTCGATAGCCTCAAGATTCTCCTTGGTAAAAGGAGTACACTCGAAGTCGTAGAAGAAACCCGTTTCTGTAGCCGGGCCTATGGTAAGTTTTGCCTCAGGGAAAAGATGCTTTACAGCCTCAGCCATAATATGTGTTGTTGTATGACGAAGGACAGAAAGTGCCTCCTTTGACTCAAGACCTACAAGTTCTGCACACACACCGTCGGCCGGAACATCGCGAAGGTCAACAACGGCATCACCCATTTTTACCGCCACATAACTGCTGAGCAGTTTGGGGTCAACAGACGAGAGTATCTCAATATACGACTTGCCTTCATAGGCAAATTCGTGCACCTCGCCATTAAAAGAAATCTTTATCATAACTTTAATCTTTAATTTCTGATACCAATATACTATCCAATAGAGCGCGAAGATAGCAAAATTTGAGAAAAAAGACAACTGCAAATAATGATTCTTGCTTTTTGCACCCTCAAATTGCAGTTTGACAGCACATTTCAATCACTTGCCGTTCAGTTTGAAACGTTTTATCAGACTGTAAGCCTGAAAAATGCCAAGTTCCCCGGCCTTGCTTAGGTCATCAAGCCCTTCATTGGAATTTCCAGTGTAGATTCTCGCAAGTCCACGATTGAAATAAGCCTCGGCAAAGTTGCTGTCAATATCAATAGCCTTAGAATAATCCACGATAGCCGACTTAAAATCACTCAGCTTCACATGGCTTCCGGCACGATTGAAATAGGCATAGGCAAAATCGGGTACAAGTTCCACCACCCTATCAAGGTCCTCCTTAACCAAACGGAAGTCAATATCAGGCAAACCGTCACTATGTTTGGGGAGCAGCCCGGCATCGACATTATCCTCGTTCACCTGTTCGGTTTCAAGCAGTTTGTAGCGTACCATCGAGCGCACAAAATAGAGAATCCAATAATCGGGAGCAAGCGCAATGGCTACATCAAGGTCATCTATAGCCTCTTTTAAGTCCTGTACCAGATAATAGTCCAAAGCGCGTTCGAGGCGTAGATTGCAGTCATCGGCATCATCGACTATACTCTTTGACACAGTATCAATATTTGCAAAATGCCTTGAAACCTCATGTTCTGACAAAGCACGTTCATCATTAGTAAGGAACAGAGGCATAGAATTCCTTTTTTCGTTGATATCCTCAAGCGGCTTGAAGTAATGTTTAGCATTCTCAAGTTCGGACATTGCTTTGTAGTACGTAAGCACAAACAACGGTTCGAGTTCTACATAGACATTTCTGTTCTGCACCTTGCCACGATATTCTGTAGCGTATTGCTTTTCATCGGCCACATCGGATGAAATCATCTTATTGTAATTGCGCACATTCCTGTCGGAGCGTTTGCGTGTCTTGTCATTATCGGCAACATATTCTTCCTGAGAGCGTATGCCATTATAATACAAATCAAACTGTCTTTTTCTGAGCCACTCCTCGTCGGCTTTGGCCCCTTGTTCATCACCACACTTGCGACGGGCTTCGGCACGACATTGATAGGCATATTCAAAGTTAGGATAACTTTCAATCACTGTTGTAAAGTCACCGACAGCACCCTTGCTGTCACCTATCTTGCTGCGTAAAAGAGCACGGTTGAAACGAGCCAGCGTGTTGTCTGGGTCAACATTCAGCACCCAGTCAAAATCCTCAATAGCGCGATTATCATCACCAGTCTCCATACGTAGGATGCCACGATTGTAGTGTGCCACAAAACTCTCAGGTTCCACATACAGTGCCATGTCATAATCCTCGGCAGCCCCACGAAAATTATTCCGGTAATAACGCACCAGTGCACGATTCACATAACTGCCACTATTATTAGGCATGAGGTCTATGGCACGGTCAAGGTCACGCTCAGCCGATTCATAATCACCCATAACAGAACTGACCACCGCACGTGCATCGTACACTGACGATGAATATTTGTCGTGCAGGACAGCCTGCTCAACCATTCTCTGCGCCAAGAGTGTATCGTTGGCATTCAGTGCCACTTGAGTGCGCATTAGATAGGCCCTGCTGTTACGAGGGAAAAACAGAAGCAGGGAGTCAAGGACCTGGGCTGCCTTGTCCCAATCCTCCTGCTGCATTGCCAAAGCACCCAGGTTCTGCCACACCTCGCCATTATGAGGATTAAAACGCAAAGCCTTCCTGAAATCCTGTTCTGCAGTATAAAGGCTGTCGTTACCGGCACGGCACAAGCCACGCAACTGGTAGCAGCGCGCTATATAAGGATTCTTCTCTATCGCAATGTCAAGGTCCTGCTCCGCACCCGAATAATCTTCAAGATAATATTTGGCAAGAGCACGAAAAAAATAAGGTTCATGCAGAAAAGGTTTTGCATTGATAACCTGATTGAAATAGCGGATAGAAAGCACATAATCCTCAAAATAGAGCGCATTGCGCCCTATTTCCATAACTCGCGTTGTGTTCAACTGTGCATTGCACAGCATAGACAAGAACAGCATCGCAAGAGCCACTATGACTCTCGGAAACCTCATCTTAGAACTCTCTTTGTCTTGTAACCGCAAGAGACCTTGCCTTTGGCAAGATTACCCAGTTTGGTCTTGTTCATCTGACGGCGAAGCATAGATATGCGGTCGGCAAAGACCTTGCCTTCAAGGTGGTCAAATTCGTGCTGCATTACACGTGCAAGATAACCTTCCACCCACTCGTCATGCTCCACAAAATTCTCATCCATATATTTCACATGTATGCGTGAAGGCCGTGTAACCTTCTCATGTATACCGGGAAGGCTCAAGCAGCCTTCTTCCATTGAATCAGTTTCCTCAGAAGTCTCTAATATATGAGCATTGATGTATACACGGCTGAAATCCTTGAATTCAGGATAATCTTCGGACAACACATCAAGGTCTACAACCACAAGACGTATCGCAAGACCTATCTGTGGAGCAGCAAGACCGATGCCCTCAGCCTGATGCATGGTCTCAAACATACTGTCAATCAAAGACTTCAATTCCGGATAATCAGGAGTTATATCCTCGGCAACCTTTCTCAACACCGGCTGCCCATACAAATAAATAGGTAATATCATAATTCTACTCCGTTTAACTTTTCTGTTTTTACATTTATAAGTTGTTTGAATTCATCTCCTTGAAATTCTTACAGGACAGTTCTTCAACTCCTCCTGCTTTCCATGTAGGATTGCAGAATTATAGTTGCACTAACCTCATCAACCAGTTCCTTATTGCGGCGTGCCATTTTCTTTATTCCTGCCTCAATTATTGTCCTCTGTGCAAGTACCGATGTAAAACGTTCATCATGGAACTCGACAGGAATATCGGGCAACACCTTGCGCAAACGGTTCACAAACGGTGTTATGCGACGCATATTCTCCGACGGCTCGTTGTTCATCTGTTTAGGCAAGCCGACGACAATACGTTCCACCGGCTCACGTTTCACATAATCAAGCAGAAAATCAAGCAGTCCGGTCGTGGGCACAGTCGTGAGCCCACCTGCAATAATCTGCATTTCATCGGACACAGCCAGACCAGTCCTTTTCTTCCCGTAATCAATTGCAAGCAAACGCGCCATAGAAAATCATTTTAAAGCCCTTCTTGCATATATGCCATAAAGCATGACCACAAAGAAACAGAACATCGGCAACAGGAACGAGATGTTCACGGCCGGCATACCTGCTACCGATTCCAAATCTATGACCGCTCCTTGCAGAGGAGGCATCAACGCTCCGCCGACAATGGCCATGACCAGCAAGGCGGCACCAAGAGCAGTATCCTCTTTATCGACATTCTCCAAAGCAATTCCATATATTGTAGGAAACATCAAGGACATAAAGAAACTTATTGCCACAAGACAATAAAGCCCCGGCATTCCCACGAACAGCACAGCGCCTAAGGACATACACAATGCACAGGCACCAAATATGGCAAGCATAGTACGCGAACTGAAGAAACGCATCAGGAATGTCGACACAAAGCGGCTGCAAAGAAACATACCCATTGCACATATATTGTAATTCTGTGCTGTTGCCTTGTCTATCCCAAGATTATCGGCATACTGGATAATGAATGTCCACACCATTATCTGAGCCGCAACATAAAACACCTGAGCCACCACTCCATAGCGAAATGTATTGTTTTTCCATAAGCGACCAAATGTTCTGATATTATCCGATTCCTTTCTGTTCATACTCCGAGTCTCAGGTATCTTGGTAAGAAGGAAAACTGCAAATACAAATGCAACAACAAGACCAAGCGCCACATACGGATTACGTATTACGGCGAGGTCATGCAGACGCACCGCATTCTTTTCTTCTTCACTGAAACTCAAGGGAACTGTTGAATTTTTCGCCAAAAGCAGTTTTTCCGCCTCATTCTCCAAAGATGCCATCCCGACACCGGTTAAAGCACACTTGCCAACAAAAGCCTGCACATCCTTATGTGAAAGTGCTATCACATCATTTTTCTGCTGTTCATTATATTTGGCATTCCACACCCAAGTCCAATCACAGGCCTGAACGGACTTTTTATCCGCATCTGCATTTTCCACCACAACAGCCTTTCCCTTTATAATGGCATCGTAAATGCCATTGTGAGCACTGTCCCTGAAATCAGAGACCAACGAAGGCAGCACCAGAAAAGAGGCAACAGCCATTCCCATCAGCGACCCCATCGGGTTGAAAGCCTGCGCCAGATTCAAACGCCTTGTCGCAGTCTCTTTTGCACCAAGCGAAAGAATTAAAGGATTCGCAATTGTCTCAAGGAACGCAAGACCGAATGTCAGAATGTAAAGCGATATGCAGAAGAACGAGAACATCTGATATTGTGCAGCCGGAATAAAAAGGAAAGCACCCAGCGCATAAAGTCCAAGCCCCAACAGTATACCGCCCTTATAGCCGCAACGGCGAGCAAAGAGAGCAGCAGGCACAGCCATAGTGGCATAACCGCCATAAAAAGCGAACTGGACAAGAGCAGCTTCCGATGCCGGCAATTCCATCAAAGTCTGGAACGCCGCAACCATAGGATTTGTAATATCATTGGCAAACCCCCACAATGCGAAAAGAGATGTCACCAGAATGAACGGCAAAAGATAACGCTTTTCTACCAATTTATGTTTTTCAGTATCGTTTCCGTTCATATACATCATTCTTCATATAGATGAAACATTCTCTCCATCATGCGCCACTTCTCATTGGATGCTGAACCAGGAGCAGCCATTTGGAATTCAGACATGTAATCTTCCCACTCCTGCTGGCGCGGCAATGTCGACAATCGCGCCATGGATTTTTCCCAGTCGAAGTCTACCGGAGCCTCTACAATCATAAACAGACGAGTATCCAGAATATAAATTTCCATTTCCAGGATACCCACTTCGCGGATACCCCAAATAATTTCGCTCCAGGCCTCACCTTGGGCATGACGGCGGCGATATTCCGCAATAAGTTCCGGATTATCCTTCAAATCAAGCGTCTGGCAATATCTTTTCACAGGACCGGTATACTGTTTTACCCTGTAACCATCAAGAGGTGTCCCCATTTCTATAATATTCAAATTATATTTCCAATCCTCACCGCAGCAGCGATATATCTATAAACAGCAAAAAGTGGCTCCACCCCCAAGTGAAGCCAACTTATATAAAACCGGATTACTTGTTATAAAGCAACCAAGCCTTCTGATAATCAGCATTCTGAGGATGTGCAGCCTTGAAACGGGCACGAGCCTCAGCAGCCTCGCTACGACTATCATAAGAAGCACAGATTACCCTATAAAGACCTTTCGGGCTCTGTACAATAATTGCATCGTACCCTTCAGCAATAAGCTCTGCACGAATTTGTTCAGCCCCCTCTTTCTTGCCATAGCTGCCACAAACAACGCTGAACTCTTTCAAAGAGCCCTCTGCTCCTGAAGTGAGCACAACCTTTTCTGTGCGATAAGTATCGTCAACCTCGGCCGATTTTGTTGTAGATGAGGACACCGGAGCAATCTCCACCGGTTCACTCTGCTGGCCAGCCCCCTCTTCACTCTTCTCAGCACGAGCCTCGTCGTATGCAGTTTTATACAGACTATCATTTGATTTGCAGGAAACCACCGCGAAAGCCGCAAATGTAAAAGCGGCAACAAAAAACATTTTTTTCATATCAGCAAGAATATCATTAATATTAATCAGTTATCCATATTACTATAACAATATGCAAAGTTACGAATAAAGTGTCACATCATCAACTTTTGCAATACTTTTTAACAAAAAGGTTGGGCAGTGGAAATTTCACAGGCTACATTCTTTGAATTATTTCATAACAAAAGGAATTAAAAGGCTATATTTGCATTGAAGTTCCTTTTTCAGGAGCACACCTTCGTAACATTAACAGAAAAGCATACAAAAATGAAAAAGACATTATTATTGTTGGCTATGGCAGCATTGCAAATATCATGCACAACAACAAAAGACCTTGGAAAAGCAGAGCCTGTTACACAGCAGCAAATCAATTACGATGATTATTTCGCAAGCAACACCATGCGCTACGACTTTCATCACGCCGGTGACAACAGTAATGAATACTACTATTTTGACAAGCTGATACGTGAGGGCGAATGGGCCGGTTCAAAAGCATCTCTCATAAACCCATTCGATTACGGCGAGCAACAGTTCAGGATTCTTGATGCATCAAGCGGCAAAGTCATCTACAAGAACAACTACTGCACACTGTTCAACGAATGGCAGACAACGCCGGAAGCCTCATCCACATCACGTTCCTTCCCCGAGAGCGTCATCTTTCCCGAACCGAAGAATGACTTCATAATAGAATTCTATGCCCGCAACAAAAAGAGCAAAGAGTGGGAAAAGAAGCAGTCCCACAAAGTAAACGTCAAAGACTACAACATCTACCCCGGCAACAGCAATTACGAGAATGCCGACATCCACATTGGCGGCGACATAGCCCATAGCCTTGACATCGTATTGTTGCCCGACGGATTCACCGCCACCGAAAAAGAGAAGTTCATAGCCGCATGCCACATGTGGAGCGATGCGTTGTTCTCATATTCACCATTCAAAGAGAACAAGCATCGTATAAACATCCGCGCAGTGTGGGCACCCTCAGAGGAGAGCGGCATAAGCAAACCGGGAACCGGTGAGTGGAAGAACACTCTTCTGGAGTGTCGTTTCTTCACCTTCAACAGCGAACGCTATCAGATGACCGAGGAGTTCCAGAAAGTGCGCGACGTTGCAGCATCAGCACCATACGAGAGCATTTTCATACTCACCAACACCGACAAATACGGTGGCGGCGGCATATACAACCACTATGGGTTGGGTTCTGCAGGAAAGACAGGGCGCACAGGTGAAGTCTATGTACACGAGTTCGGACACTCATTAATGGGATTAGGCGACGAATATATTGAGATAGGCAACACCGTGAGTGCTCTTTACCCAGAGGGTGTCGAGCCTTGGGAAGCAAACCTGACACGTTTTGTCGACTTCAACGGCAAATGGGAGAAGAGGATTGCCAAAGACACCCCCATCCCGACAATCAAGACCGAAGGAAGCCATGAAAGAGATTGGAAGATTGGAGCATACGAAGGTGGCGGATATCTTGAAAAAGGTATCTATCGTGGCTGGCCTGAATGCATGATGAAAGCACTTACCGACTTCTGCCCCGTATGTCAGGATGCAATAAGCAAATACCTTGATTACATTTGCAAATGACCATAATTGAAGGTGACCCAAAAGTCTCCTTCTTTTGTATGAGGCGTGAATAAAAAGTAAAGTTCAAGGCTTGTGAAGGCTTCAAAACCGCAGTTTACTAAGCGTAAATGAGGATTTTGAAGCCAAACGTAACGTAGAAATTTGCTTT
>JAZNDZ010000137.1:0-1525 GCA_045588345.1 Bacteroidaceae bacterium | reverse complement strand
CGCTACACAATAATGCAGGATACCGTCGACATAGTATGTGGGTTCCTCATGAGTTGTAGGATGTGAGGTCTCGAAGCAACCGCCCTGGTCAATGGCAACGTCGACAAGCACGCTGCCGGGTTCCATAAGAGAGAGCATATCACGAGTAACAAGTTTTGGAGCCTTGGCACCGGGGATAAGCACAGAGCCTACGACAAGGTCGGCGGTCTTTAGTTCTTCGCGTATGTTGTACTCCGATGACATGAGTGTCTTCACGTTCTTAGGCATTACATCGGCAAGATAGGCAAGGCGAGGCAGGGAAACATCGCATATTGTCACATCGGCACCCATGCCTGCGGCAGTGCGTGCAGCGGCAGTTCCCACTACTCCACCGCCAATGACAAGCACCTTGGCCGGTTTTACGCCGGGCACACCGCCCATGAGTTTGCCCTTACCGCCACGCGGACGCTCAAGAAAGTAGCAGCCCTCCTGTGTTGCCATGCGGCCTGCCACCTCGGACATAGGCACAAGCAGCGGCAACGAGCGGTCTTTGCGTTCTACAGTCTCGTATGCACAGCACACTGCACCGCTCTCAATCATTGCCTTTGTAAGCGGTTCGCTCGAAGCAAAATGGAAATAGGTAAACAGCAGTTGCTCCTTACGCACAAGTTTGTACTCGCTTGCAATGGGTTCCTTCACCTTCACAATCATTTCGGCTGTGGCATACACATCCTCAATTGTGGGAAGGATTTTTGCTCCTGCAGCGATATATGCTTCGTCGCTGAATCCGCTGTTCACACCTGCAGAGGCCTGCACATATACAACGTGACCATGCTTGGTCATCTCCTGAACGCCGGAAGGTGTCATGCCGACACGGTTCTCATTGTTCTTGATTTCTTTTGGAACACCGATAATCATAGTTGTAAAGTTTAAATGTTATTGGAATTGTATTTTTACCTTATTGCCATTCGTCGTGCAGTCAAGAGGCTCTTCACTGCGTTCAGAACGACAATACAGGGAGTTAAAACGGACAATCTCTTTACGGAGAGTGAAAGTAGAGAATAAATGCAAGAAAAGAAAGAATTGTTCCTTAATTTTTTTTAAAACGTGTCGACAAACAGAAAGAGAATGACTCAAAAGTCATTTTACAAAGAATGCAATCCCCGTTAGAATATACTCTATCGGGGATTGCTCGTTCAAAATACGGCTTTTGGCCGGCTACCTTTTCCTGTACAACATCTTAACCGGCTTATAGCAAACATTGTCATACTTTTCAAGCACAGTACCCTTATCGGTATCAAATACCCATACGCTGCCATTGAGGCCTTGCTGGTCCGGTTCATAAAATGCAACGTATGTCTTCAAGTGGTCATCGCTTATCTCAAATTCGGTAATTACGGCATTATCGCTGCCCACAGAGAGCAACACAGGAGCATTGGCAAGACTTGCTATGTTGCTGTTGTAATTCCAACGGCGCACCTTATTTCCATCGGCAAACAATAGTGAATAGAATGTCTTGTTTGCCACATTCGGAGTGTTTACCTTG
>JAZNDZ010000136.1:0-35367 GCA_045588345.1 Bacteroidaceae bacterium | reverse complement strand
CAAATTATTGACGGTTCGTTTTTCGTTCCTTACTTATACTTGTTTGCCTCTGACTAAAAAATCAAAGGACACGTTGTACTGCTTGTCTGTATGGAATGTTGTCAAGGATCATCGTGCTTTATCGGTAACACAACTGCGTTGCTTCCCGAAAGCGAGTGCAAAGGTAAGGCAAAATTTTATACCAACAAACTTTTTGAGAAGAAAAAACCGAAAAAAGAATAAAAAAATCAAAACACACAGAATCGCCCATGCATTTATTACAATTTTTGTACATTTCAACAAAAATCAACTTCAAAACATCCGCAAAACACCTTTCATACAAAACTCAAAAAAAGGAACAGATTTTGCTTTGCACTGCAATTCTTTTATTGTACCTTTACGTTCCTTATAAAATAGAGGATACAGATGATTGACAGAAGAACCATAGAGCTGATAATGGACACCGCAAAGGTTGAAGAAGTTGTGGGCGATTTCGTTGCATTGCGCAAACGCGGTGTGAACATGATAGGACTATGCCCCTTCCATAACGAAAAAACCCCTTCATTCACTGTATCACCAGCAAAAAACTTATGGAAATGCTTTGGCTGCGGAAAAGGCGGTAAACCCGTTCATTTTATAATGGAACATGAACAGTTGAGTTACTACGACGCACTGCGATGGCTGGCCAAGCGTTATCACATAGAAATAAAGGAGCGCGAACTGACAGACGAAGAAAAACGTGAAGAGAGTATACGTGAAAGCATGTTTGTAATAAACCAATATGCACTACAGCACTTCATGGACACGCTGCATGGCAGCGAAGAGGGCAAGGCCATTGGCCTGAACTATTTCCGCCATCGCGGACTCCGCGACGAGACAATAAAGAAATTTTGTCTTGGCTACTCCTTGGAGAAACGGACCTCATTTGCCGAGACAGCAGTCGCTGCCGGATACAACCCAGAACTAATAGCAAAGACCGGTGTATGCTACAGAACCGATGACGGCCGCCTGCAAGACAGGTTCTGGGGGCGAGTCATATTTCCCGTTCACACAATATCGGGGAAAGTTGTAGCATTTGGCGGGCGCGTACTGCAGACAAACGCCAAAGCCGCTAAATACGTGAATTCACCCGAAAGCGAGATATACCACAAGAGCGACCACCTCTATGGTCTCTATTTTGCCAAACAGGCGATAATGCAGAAGGACCGTTGCATACTTGTCGAGGGCTATCTTGACGTAATATCAATGTACCAGGCAGGCATACAGAATGTGGTTGCATCATCAGGAACATCTCTCACTACCGGCCAGATAAAACTCATACACCGTTTCACAGACAACGTGACACTGCTTTACGACGGTGACAAGGCCGGCATAAAGGCATCTATCCGAGGAATAGACATGCTGCTCGAGGAGGGCATGAACATAAACGTGGTTCTGCTGCCCGAGGGCGAGGACCCCGACAGTTACTCTCAATCGCACTCAACCGAAGAAGTCGAAGAGTACATAGAGAAGAACAAGGTAGACTTCATAAAATTCAAGACAAACCTTTTGCTTGACGAAGTAGGTGAAGACCCCATCAAACGCGCCGGACTGATTGGAGATGTCGTAAAAAGCATTGCAGTTATTCCAAACGAGATACTGCGTAGCGAATATATCAAGAAGTGCAGCGACATGCTCAACGTAGGCGAACAGCTTTTAGTGAAAGAGACCGCAAAGATTAGGATGCAGAGAGCCGAAGAACAGCAGAAACGCCGCTATGACGAAAAAAACAACGAAGTAAACGACAGCGAGAGCGCACCCATGGTCAACGAATTCCAGCAGAACATAATAAACAACCTTAGCAATAACCCTCTGCACCACAAGGAACGCGCAATAATACAGTTTATACTGAAGAATGGAAGCAAATTGCTGCAGGTGCCGGCAAGCAACAACACCCCATCGTTTACCGAAACAATAATATCACACCTATACTACTCATTTGAGGCAGACAGCATAGAGTTCAACCACCCGCTGTACAAAAAGGTTTTTGCCGAGGCTGCCGAACATGCTGCAGAGACAGACTTTGACCCCGAACATCATTTCCTTGCACACCCCGACCCCGAAGTTTCTGCACTTACGGCCGAACTGTGTGGTGAGCGTTACCTATTGAGCAAATTCTTCAGCGAGCAGAAGAGCGACGACCGTAACGAACTTGCAATACTCTTTGAACAGACTACACGCCTTGCCATTGCATACAAATTGAGCATCGTAGACGAAATGCTTAAAGAGACCATGGCAAGACTTAAAAACCCCGCCATTGCAGCCGACCCTACGGCACTGCAGGAGCAAATGGAAGATTTCAAGTTCCTTAAAGAAACACAAAGCGCACTCAACAACGTGCTACGCGACTACGGGTTCGGCAATGTTGCTTTGAACGTGTAACGTTCAAAGCAACATCGACAAGGTTTGTAGCAAAAGGTCGCACGCTGCGTGGATGCAATTCACGCCGTGCGGGTTGCAAAAAAACAAACCTTGTCAATGTAATTTTTATAAGGCAGTGATAGGTCGCGCGCGTATATTTAATAAGGAGAAGAAAGAAACAGGCTGCGCCCAATCGGTGCAACCTGCCTTATTTTACAAACGCCAGCGGAGAGGTTAAGATCTTTCGCTGTGCTCAAGATGACAAAATCACGGAATAGAGGCTCTTCTGCCAACTGCTCTGCCCAAAAGACAAGAGCGCGGCGGTTACGACCTATTCCTCAGCAGGTTCATGAACTCCTCGCGGGTCTTTGCCTGATTGAAAGCACCGCAGAAATCGGACGTTGTTGTAACAGAGTTCTGCTTCTTCACGCCACGCATCTGCATGCATAGGTGCTGGGCCTCAACAACAACCATTACGCCAAGCGGATTCAAGGTCTTCTGTATACACTCCTTTATCTGAAGAGTCATTCTTTCCTGCACCTGCAGACGACGTGAGTAAACCTCAACAACACGTGCTATCTTGCTGAGTCCTGTAATATAACCGTTAGGGATATATGCCACATGCACTTTTCCGAAGAACGGCAATATGTGATGCTCACACAATGAATAGAAATCAATGTCCTTTACAATGACCATTTGACTGTAATCTTCCTTGAACATTGCTCCACGAAGAATTGCCTCGGGGTCTTCATTATACCCCGCAGTGGTATCGAGTATGGCACGTGCCACACGTTCCGGGGTCTTTATAAGCCCCTCACGGTCAACATCTTCGCCCATAAGCCTGAGCATGCTGCTACAACACTCCTTCAGGCCTTCAATCCTTTTCTCTCTATCCTCACTGTCCATTGGTTTCACTATTAATAAGGCAGGTTAATCATACATTTCCTGACAGAAATCTCACGGAATTTACGGGTTCCTTTAAGTTTGTACATTACGGCTTCAGCCTCTTCGCGTGTACGGTAATCACCATACAGGCACACTCTGACGGGAGCCTCAAAGAGCACATACACCTGCGCGCCGGGAAAATTGTCACGCATGAACTGCGCCATTCTGTTAGCCTCTTCTCTTGCCTGGGCCGAATTGTTTCCCGAATAGACCATGACACGATAACCCTCGACCTGAGGCCTGTCATCGGCGGAAACCATTTTGCCCATGAGTTCAATAAGCCCATCCGGCTGGTTTATCCTGACCTTGGGGCCGAAAGAGGCTTGAATTTCTTCAACAATATTGTTCTGCGCAACAACAAACTGTGCGCAGAACAATAATGAGATTACGAATAGGATACGCTTCATAAATTACTTGAACGCATCGATGATACCCTTGAAATCGGCAACCTTAAGAGCCGCACCGCCAATAAGACCGCCATCAACATTAGGATTAGCGAATAGTTCCTTTGCGTTGCTTGGCTTGCAGCTGCCACCATAAAGAATAGATGTGTTCTCAGCAACCTCATTGCCGTACTTCTCGGCGATAGTTGAGCGGATGTAAGCGTGAATTTCCTCAGCCTGCTCAGGTGTTGCTGTAAGACCTGTACCGATAGCCCATACCGGCTCGTATGCAAGGATAATCTTAGAGAAATCCTCTGCTGACAAGTCGTACAATGAACCGGCCAACTGGTCAAATACTACCTGATTCTGAATGCCCTGGTTACGCTCCTCAAGCACCTCGCCGATACAGAAAATTGGAGTCAGGCCATTAGCAAGAGCAAGCTGCACCTTCTCCTTGAGAATCTCAGGAGTCTCGCCATAGTATGCACGACGCTCTGAGTGACCAAGGATAACGTACTTTGCACCTGTTGAAGCTACCATAGACGCAGATACTTCACCTGTGTATGCACCGGAAACCTTATCGGCGCAGTTCTCGGCACCAACGCCGATTACAGCCTCGTCAACAAGAGGAGTAACAGATGCAAGGTGAATGAATGGAGTACAGATTACTACATCGCAATTAGGCTTGTCTGCTGCAAGCGCCTCGTTAAGTTCCTTTGCCAAAGCAATACCTTCCTGGAGGTTCATGTTCATCTTCCAGTTACCGGCAACAATGTTCTTTCTCATTTTCTTATAAATTTAATGGTTATAAAATGTGTTATTTATCTTTCTATTTTTCTTTTTGTTCAGCGGTTTTAGCATCCTTTGCAGAAGCACTCTCTTTTACAGCCTCCTCAGCCGATTTTTTCTTTGACACACGGCACACTATAACATCTACCACTACAATAAAAAGCAAAGGTGCCACAAGCAAAATCATCCAGAACTGCCAGCCACGCATCCAATCGACATGAGTACGGAACTTATCTGGCATCCTTGCCGGCGAATCGGCAAGTTCCTCTACTGCCGGCATGTCGGCTACATTCCATTTGCCTACTATTATACCGTCTTTCAGCAACAGCACACCCGGATTGGAACGTATCATATTCCTTATCACAGCCTCATCCATCCAATACATCGGATATTCGGCACCGGTACGCTTACGCCACAGTTCAATATTATCATCATCTGATGCCGTTGCCACATAAAATGCTATGTTTTTCTCAAGGCAATGGTCATAAAGGTCATTAATCTTGTCCACTCGGCTCACCGATGCAGTCTCTACAAGTTCAATGGCTACAAGACAAACATATCCTGAGTCAGAGATAATCTTATCCGAAATATCACAGTCCCACTCCCAATCAACGATAGAAAAATCAGCAACCTCAGGCTTTATACCCTCTTTAACAACCTCGTAACGGCTGCCCACACATGTCCATGCGCTGTCAGGCTGCTCATCTTGAGCAAATTCGCATGTATCACCGTTCAGTTCATATATATACATGACACGATACTCATCGGGAGTACCTTTTGTAGCCTCACGCAAATTCATGCCCACCGGATAGGAACTAAAATCAACTACCGGCAGATGCGATAGGCTCAAAGTCTCGGCCAAAGCAATGTATGCCAAAGCAAACAGCGTAACCATCCAACGGCTTTTTGAACTGATATTGTACACAAAACGCCTACGTCCCAACATTACAGCCAAAGACAACGCCAAAAGGAAGATATTCTTTGCCAGCGTCTCGCCGTTTGTCATTGCTATGGCATCGCCAAAACAGCCGCAATCCTGAATGTTACCGGTAAAGTATATGACCATTGTCAGCACAGTAAAGAACAGCGTGACAAGTGGAGCCGCAAATGCCACCACCTTGCGATATACACCCATGAGCAGACAAATACCGAGCATGAACTCAAGGACAGCCTGCATGATGGCAATAAAGAGAAGCCAGTCATCGGTAAGACCATCAATAGAAAATGCCTGCACATACTCCCTGAGTTTATACATAGAGCCCACCGGGTCTACAGCCTTCACAAAACCGGAGAGAACAAGAACCAACGAGAGTATGAAACGGCACACGTTGGCAATGACAGTAAAATATTTATTGTTTGTCCACTCCATTCTTTATAAGACCGAATACGGCATAGTTTATCATGTCCATATAATTGGCATCAATGCCCTCCGACACTTTTGTCTCACCCTTCAATTCCTCTATTTGCTTTGTTCGCCATATTTTGGTGAGTATAAGGTCTGTATACGAAGTTGTACGCATTCCCCTCCAAGCCTCATTGTAGTCGTGATTCTTCTTCTTCATGAGTTCAAGAGCCTCATGCGCCTTCTTGTCATATAGTTCCATTGCCTCATCGGGAGTTATGTCACAGTTGTCGGCATAACCCAAATCGAGTTGCACAAGAGATATTATGCCATAGTTCACAATGCCGATGAGTTCCGAGTTTATACCCTCGCCTACCATATTCTCGGCACCAGTCTCAAGAGTGCGTATACGCTTTGCCTTTATGAATATCTGGTCGGTCAATGATTCGGGACGCATTATTCGCCACGAAGCACCGTAATCGTACAATTTCTTGCTGAAAAGGTCACGGCAAACAGCAAGTACCCTCTCGAACTGTTCGTTTGTATTGTTTGTCATCGGTATATTACTTTATTATTTTGCTTTAGGATATTTGCGGAACCAGCTGCCCACCTTCAATTTCACTACCCCAAAAAGAGCCTCGCTGAATATTCCGCCACTCATTTTTGACGTACCGAGCACACGGTTGACAAAAATTACAGGCACCTCACAAATCTTGAAACCACACATGTGGGCCGTAAACTTCATCTCAATCTGGAAAGCATAACCTTTGAAACGGATTTTATCGAGTTCCATGGTCTCAAGAACCTTGCGACGGTAACAGTTGAAGCCCGCTGTTGTGTCGTGCACCGGCAATCGGGTTATGAAGCGCACATATTTCGAAGCGAAATAAGACATGAGCACACGCCCCATTGGCCAGTTGACAACATTTACGCCGGTAACATAACGGCTACCGATAGAGAGGTCATATCCCCAATCGGCACATGCTTCATAAAGACGTGGCACATCATTCGGGTCGTGCGAGAAATCGGCATCCATCTCGAATATATATTCATAATCGCGCTCCAAAGCCCATTTGAAACCTGTAATATACGCCGTACCCAAGCCTAACTTCCCTGAACGTTCAATAATGTGTACCCTACCTGGGTAACGCTCTATCATGCCCTTGACCAGACCGGCCGTGCCGTCGGGAGAGCCATCATCTACCACCAGCACATCGAACTTGTGCTCAAGAGCAAGAAGGGTGCGTATCATGCGCTCAATATTCTCCTTCTCGTTATATGTGGGAATAATAATAACTGTATCGCTCATATTGTCCAATGCCTTCCGGCCGTTTTTCTACAAGATACAAAGGTAAAGGATTTTTGAAATAATATCAAATTATATTATTAAATAAAATATAACATTCTTGTTTTAAAGACAGATAGCCTTTACATTTCGGCTGTTTTTGCTTATATTCGCACAGAATTTACAAATTGCATAAAAGTGGAAGACAAAAAACTATTCATAGAGACATACGGGTGCCAGATGAATGTCGCCGACAGCGAAGTGATAGGTTCCATACTCAAAGTTTCCGGATATACAGTGTGCGACGACATCAAGGAGGCCGACCTGATTCTCCTGAACACATGTTCAATTCGCGACAATGCCGAACAGAAAATATACGGAAGACTTGACCAACTCAATGCCATGCGTCGAGGCAAAGAAACCCTCGTCGGTGTTGTCGGTTGTATGGCCGAACGTGTGAAAGAAGAACTCATAAAGAGTTACAGAGTAAACATTGTTGCAGGCCCCGACACATATCTGTCGTTGCCAGAGTTGATAGCCGAGGCCGAAATGGGGCACGCAGCCATGAACATAGAATTGTCGACAACAGAGACCTACCGCGACATTATCCCCATGCGAATATGCAGCGGCAACGTTTCGGGCTACATATCCATCATGCGCGGCTGCAACAACTTCTGCCACTATTGCGTGGTACCTTACACACGCGGAAGAGAAAGAAGCCGTGACATACAGAGCATCCTTAATGAGGTTGACGACCTTGTATCAAAAGGTTTCAAAGAAATTATACTGTTGGGACAGAACGTGAACTCATACCGCTTTGAGGGAGAAGATGGAGAAACCGTCACATTCCCGCAACTGTTGCGCCGCGTGGCAAGACATGCACCGCAAACCAGAATACGTTTCACCACATCCCACCCCAAGGATATGAGCGATGACACGCTGCACGTCATCGCCGAGGAGCCGAATGTATGCAAGAGTATACACCTACCCGTACAGAGCGGCAGCAACACCATGCTCAAGGCCATGAACCGCAAATACACTCGCGAGTGGTATCTTGACCGCATTGAGGCAATACGCCGCATTGTTCCCGACTGCGGACTTTCCACAGACATCATTGCCGGTTTCTGCGGCGAGACTGAGGAGGACCACCGCGAAACACTCTCGCTCATGAGATACTGCTCATACGATGCCGCATTCATGTTCAAATATTCAGAACGCCCCGGCACATTTGCGAGCAAGCACATGAAGGACGATATTGAGGACAGCGAGAAGGTGCGCCGCCTGAACGAGATAATTGCACTGCAACAGGAGTGCTCTGCCGCCAACAACCAAAAGTGCATCGGACACACATACGAGGTGCTCATTGAGGGCATATCCAAGCGCTCGCGCGAACAGTTCTTCGGACGCACCGAACAGAACCGCACTGCGGTATTCGACCGCAAGGGATACAAGGTCGGGGATTTTGTTAAAGTAAAGATAAACAGCGCCACAGCAGCAACACTGTTAGGCGAGATAGTAGATTGACAAAGAAAAAGAGAGCATGGCGGCCGCCATGCTCTCTTTTTCTTTGCATTTGATAATATTAAACAGCCTGTCACTTGCCAAGACGCTCTTTCATTCTCTCGCTGTAATCCTTCTTTTCATGCGCAGCCGCAGGCATCACAATCCACAGGACTGCATAAAAGACCACAGGGCTGCCAAGCCCCGCAAAGGCAAGCACAACCCACAGCATGCGCACCAGCTCGACACTCCAGCCAAGTTTCTCGGCAACACCGGCACACACACCGGCTATCATTCTTTTATTTGAACGAACCAATTTTGCCATATCACTCCTCGGGCATTACAAACCATGTGAGACAATAAGCCATAATAATGGGAACACCAAACATGAAGAGTGCAGCAACAATAGCTGCTATACGCACCTTCTTTACCTCCCATCCGAAGAACTGGGAAACACTTGCACAAACACCAAGGAGTTTTCTATCCTCAACTGCACGAACCATTCTTGCCATAACTTTATTTCTTTAAAACTGTAATAAATATTTTACAAATGTAATCAATCGGGGACAATATACGGTTAAGGAAATGTTAAAAAATACAATTTTTACATGTCCGCGATGTAAAAATCGGAGAAAAATGAGCAAAATCGCCTTAAATGAATTATTTTTGCGTAATAATTAGGGTTATTGTGCCCTGTAACGAAGAAAAGAGCCTTACAAGACAATGAACACACTCACCCATACCAACTGCCCATTTTGCAAAGGAAGCAATATAAGGAAGCGCTTCACATGCAAGGACCAGTTTGCAACAGGCGAGGAATTCGACATCTACGAATGTGCCGGATGCGGTTTTGCATTTACCCAGAATGTTCCCGATGAAAACGAGATAGGGCGTTACTACGAATCGCAGGCATACATCTCGCACAGCGATACAAAAAAAGGCCTTTTCAACAAGGTTTATCACCTCGTGCGCTCAATCATGCTACGCAGGAAAACAGACCTTATAGGCAAACTCACATTGCTTAAAAGCGGCAATTTGCTTGACTATGGCGCAGGAACCGGATATTTTGCGCATGGCATGAAAAAAGCCGGGTGGAAGGTAACAGCAATTGAAAAAAGCCCCCAGGCAAGAGAGTTTGCGCAACGCGAGTTCGGCCTTGAAGTGTTCCCGCCGGAACACCTTTCAAATATCAAGGACAAGGAATTTGACGTTGTAACCCTGTGGCATGTAATGGAACACATACAGGAACTTGACAAATTCTGGGATGAACTCTACCGCATTATAGACGATACCGGCATTGCTGTCATTGCGTTGCCAAACAGCAAATCCTACGATGCCGGGAAGTACAAAGAGCATTGGGCCGCGTATGATGTACCGCGACATTTATGGCACTTCACCCCAAGCACTATAATGCGTTGGGGAGAAAAGCACGGATTCATACTCGAAAGACAGTACACTATGCCTTTTGACGGATTCTACATATCAATGCTGAGCGAACGTTACAAAGATGCATCATTGCCGGGCATAAAGGGACTCTGGACAGGATTCAGGGGATGGTTGGCTACAGGTACCCGCCGTGAGGCCAGCAGTTCCATTATATACGTATTCAGGAAAAAGAGATGAGCAAGCCGATATTGACAGTACAGACAATAAGTGTATACATCAGTACCACATTGGTATTGTTGCTTTTAGGCATTGTAGGAACACTGTTTGTTGCCGGACAGGAGATTTCAGAGGACATACAGAACAATCTGGGCATATCGGTAATAATGAGCAACAACGCCGACGAGGCCAAGATTCTCAAAGTAAAAAAGAGCCTGGAGAAAAAGAACTATGTACAAACCATAGAATACATATCGCGGGAACAGGCCCTTGAGGAGCAAAAGAAGGAATTGGGCATTGACCCCTTGGAGCAGCTCGGGTACAACCCATACGAAGCTGAACTTGAGATTACAATATGGCCCGAATATGCAAACAGGGACTCATTGGCCACAATAGAGAAAGGGCTCCTGAGAAACAAGAGCGTGAAGGAGGTCCTTTACCAGAAGGAACTTATGGACTCGGTCAATGACAGCATCAGGAAAGCCGGGGCAACCGCTATTGTATTTCTTGTTCTGCTTACAATCATCTCATGGTCACTCATAAGCAATATGGTGCGCATTTCAATATATTCAAAAAGATTCCTGCTTCACACCATGAAACTGACCGGAGCAACATGGGGGTTCATACGCAAACCGTTCATAACAAGCAACCTGTGGATTGGACTGCTTTCGGGCATCATGGCAAACCTGTTGCTTGTATCAGGCCTGCTGCTACTGAAAGGTTTCATCCCGGGCATGATGTCGTATCTTCCGTTTGGCAGCATGGCCATTGTTGGAATAACTGTTATACTTTTTGGACTTACAATCTGCAGCCTGTGCGCATACCTGTCGGTAAACAGTTTCTTGCGCATGCGTAGCAATGACTTATATTTTATTTAACGCAATATGGACAAATCTAAATTCGCTTTTGGCAAAATCAATTATCTCTTGCTCATCATCGGAGCTGTTGCTATCATAGCCGGTTTTGTGCTGATGACAGGCCCCAGTTCCACAGAAGCCATGTTCGAGCCCGATATCTTCAGTTTCAGAAGAGTAAAACTGGCACCAACAATATGTTTCCTGGGCTTTGTATTCATGATAATTTCAATAATGTACAAAGGAAAAGACAAAAAGAACAATAACGAATAATCCCCAAAAACCATGTCAGACATTTCAATCCTCGAAACCATAATCATTGCCATTGTAGAAGGCCTTACCGAGTTCCTTCCTGTATCTTCTACAGGACACATGATTATAACACAGAACCTTTTGGGTGTCGAGAGCACCGAGTTTGTAAAGGCATTCACATTCATCATACAGTTCGGAGCCATACTGTCCGTGGTAGTCCTTTACTGGAAACGTTTCTTCCACCTCAACGACACTCCCGCGCCCGAAGGAACAGGGGCACTCAAACGTTTCCTTCACAAATACGATTTCTATTGGAAACTACTCGTGGCATTCATACCGGCAGCCGTTCTCGGCCTGCTGTTCAGCGACATGATTGACGCTATGCTGGAAAGCGTTTCTGTTGTAGCCGTAACACTCATCCTTGGCGGTATATTCATGCTGTTCTGCGACAGGATATTCAACAAGGGAAGCGAAAAGACAGAACTTACCGAAAAACGCGCATTCTGGATTGGCATGTTCCAGTGCATTTCAATGATACCGGGAGTATCGCGTTCAATGGCCACCATAGTAGGAGGTATGGCACAGAAACTGACACGCAAGAAAGCTGCGGAGTTCTCGTTTTTCCTTGCCGTGCCCACCATGTTTGCTGCAACAATGTTCAAAATGCTAAAGCTGTTCACTACCGAAAATGGCATAGAAATCATTACAAACAACATGGGCACACTTATTATAGGAAACGTTGTAGCATTCATTGTAGCATTGCTTGCCATAAAGTTCTTCATAAACTTTGTAACGAAATATGGCTTCAAGGCTTTTGGATGGTACAGGATAATTTTGGGAGGTGCGATACTTCTTATGTTGTTAACCGGACATAACCTGGAGATTGCATAATGGATTTTGTTGCAGGAGAAATAATACCAATATATAAACCATATACTTGGACCTCGTTCCAGATAGTGAGCAAGATACGCTACCACCTAAGCCGCAAGTATGGCATCAAGAGATTCAAGGTGGGACACGCGGGAACACTCGACCCATTGGCGACAGGTGTCTTGCTACTGTGCACAGGAAAGGCAACCAAGAGAATAGAGGAGTTGCAGAGCCATACAAAAGAGTATGAAGCCGAAATTATGTTAGGCGCGACGACACCTTCATACGACATGGAGCACCCGGTGAATGCCACATACCCTTATGAGCACATCACCGAGGATGCAGTCAGAAGCGTGTTGGAGGGTTTCGTAGGTGAGATAGCACAGCGCCCGCCACTCTTTTCGGCATGCAAGGTAGACGGCAAACGCGCCTATGACCTCGCGCGCAAGGGGAGCGACATGGAACTTGCGCCCAAGAACATACGCATAGATGCCATTGAACTGCTGCAATGTGAACTCCCGAAGATTAAGATACGTGTTGTATGCGGCAAAGGCACATACATACGTTCATTGGCACGCGACATAGGCGAGGCGCTTGGCAGCGGAGCTTACCTGACAGCCTTGGCACGCACACGTATTGGAGAGTATAAGTTAGAAGATTGTATAAACCCCGAGACATTCAACGAATGGCTTGAAAAACAATTAGAATCATGACAGACGATCATTTTTACATAAACGGGCAGCACATGAAACTGTCACAGTTCAAGTACAAGTTACCCGAGGAGCGCATAGCACTCTACCCCGCCGATTGCCGCGACGAGTCGCGCCTGTTAGTCCTTCACAAGAAGACCGGCGAGATTGAGCACCGCATATTCAAGGATGTAATAGAGTATTTTGACGAAAAGGACCTCTTTGTAATGAACGACAGCAAAGTGTTCCCGGCCCGCCTCTACGGTAACAAGGAGAAGACCAATGCACAGATTGAAGTATTCCTGTTGCGCGAGCTGAACGAAGAGTTCCGTCTCTGGGATGTGCTTGTTGACCCTGCACGCAAGATACGCATAGGCAACAAACTTTATTTCGGCGAGGACAACTCAATGGTTGCCGAGGTCATTGACAATACCACCTCGCGCGGCCGTACTCTCCGTTTCCTCTACGATGGGCCGCATGACGAATTCAAGAAGGCACTCTTCGCCCTTGGCGTTGCTCCGCTGCCCGAGGACTTCAAGCGCCTGCGCAAAGAGGAACCCGAGGACCTCAACAACTTCCAGACATACTTCGCAAAGAAAGAAGGTTCGGTTACAGCATCTTTTGCCGGACTTCACTTCACACGCGAGCTCATGAAGCGCATGGAGATAAAAGGCATTGACACCGCATTCGTTACCATGCACACCGGCCTTGGATGTTTCCGCGAGATTGACGTTGAGGACCTAACCAAGCACAAAATGGACAGCGACCTCATAAGCGTTGACACCGAAGCCGTACAGCTGGTAAACAAAGCAAAGGCCGAAGGCCGCCGCATTTGTGCAGTGGGCACATCGGTACAGCGCGTGCTTGAGACAGCGACCCTTACCGGCGGCTTGCTCAAGGAGTACGACGGATGGACAAGCAAGTTCATCTTCCCAGAGTACGATTTCCACGTTGCCAACTGCATGATAGCCAACTTCTACGCGCCATACTCCACCATGCTCATGCTCACAACGGCATTCGGCGGATATGACAATGTGATGAACGCATACAGCGTTGCAGTAAAGGAAGGGTACCGCTTTGGTCTCTACGGCGATGCAATGCTCATCATAGACTGATAAACTGTTTATTAATAAAAAAACTGCCGGTTACACAATCGGTTATCCGTTTTAACCTTTCAGTTTTCAGATTAATGGCAACAAGAGTATATCTCGGCCTTGGAACCAACCAAGGCAACAAAAAAGAAAACCTTACGCGAGCGATAGAACTTCTATCGCTCGCGCTTGGTGAGTGCTTGGCACAATCATCATTCATTGAAACAGAGCCATGGGGGTTCAACAGCAGCAACAGTTTCCTCAACTGCGTTGCGGCATTCGATACCGACATTGCACCGCTTGAACTGCTCGACACCACCGAGCGCATTGAACGCGAAATGGGGCGCACGCAGAAATCCCAAGGCGGCAACTACCACGACCGTATAATAGACATAGACATACTGCTCTATGGCAACATGGCCGTCAAGAACGACAGGCTCATCATCCCCCACCCCCTGATGCACAAGCGAAGGTTTGTTCTTGAACCGCTTGCTCAGATTGCACCGGATACCATTCACCCGCTACTGGGCAAGAGCATAAGCGAACTGTTGGACGAGTAAAAAAAGGGGGAAGACTGACTACCATCCCATAATCTTCTCAACACGCTTGATTCTATCCCACACAGTTTGACGGGGATAATCTGTCAGATTCACGATTTCAGGAGCAGAAAGACCTATTTTCATAAGATAGCAAACGCGCAATACAGGTTCGCTTATCTTCTTAAACCTACTCTGAACCTCGTAAGTAAAGTCTGGGAACATTTTGTCTATCGCTCCAAGCAACTCTCTCCATTCATCATCGTTGAGGTGGTATTTACCTTTAGCGGTTTTTTTGGCTTTCTCTATTATCTCCCTTGAATCATCAGGCACATTGCTCATTAGAGACAACTTGGTCAGCTCACGATTCTGAGCTACAAGCATCTTGAACTCATATTTTGCATGCTCCAATTGTTTGGAAAGCGACGAATTCTTCAGATTCAAGGATACAAGTTCTTGTTCTTTGTCTCTTACCATGCCTCTAACACGCTTTATATCATTCTCTCTACTAAGGATTATCTCAAGCAATATCTTCTTACGACGGTAGTATATTACAACACCGACAAGCAATAGTATCACTGATATGAATATGCAAAGCATTAGGTTATAGCGATCTTTTCTTCCTTGCTCTATTATTCTAAGTTCCTCTTCCTTATCACGCTGATACCGGAATATGTTATTGGCGTTCGTTGTATGTTCGTAATTCCTTTTTTTAATTATAGCATCATTTGCATCAATGAATTTCATAGCATACTCTGCAACCTTATCATAATTACCTATGGCATAATAATATTGGGCAAGCCAACGTGCTGCATCATATTTATCCTCAATATTGCTTGCAGACCTATATCGTTCCAGTCTTAATGTAGCAGCCGTATCAATTGAGACATTGAACTGATAATAAACAGCAAGGTTTATAAGGTAATTGAAAGGTTTTGAATTATCGGGTAATTGTTCTAACAATCTGTAACAACACGCAGCCTTTTCTTGGTAACCACATACAGCATATTTACCCATTGCAGACGCTACAACATCTGCGTTGCCCATGCATATATCAACCTTTTCAATACACTCTATAGCCAAATCTGCATATTTAACTGTTTGCAATGTGTCATCCAGTCTATAACAACAGTTAGCGACACCCATATACATTCTCTCATCAGCAGTACCATATTTCTCCGCGATGTGCAAACCTTTTAATGCAAAATTCAGAGCCTCTGTATAATTAAATTGCATATTATACAAATATGATAACTGTGAACAAGCGTTTCCCAACAATAAATTATCTATACTGACATTCTCTTCTGCAATCTTGATAGATTTTAAAAAACATGTCACAGCATTGGGATAATCATTCAAATCACGATAGACACTGCCCATATAATAATAAGCCTCTTGCCTATCTTTAGCATTACCATACACGTCGAAGTACTGACAGACTTTCCGAATAGCACTATCAGATGTATGCTTTATATATGCTTTATCACGCAGTCTTATATCAAGCAGTGCCATCTTATTACGCGCATACTCTGGTTCTTCTTCAAATAGCGGTTTTAATGAATTAAGACACAACATGGCTTCCTTTGGCCACGTATCACCTTTGACCTGTATATCATTAAGCTGCTTTAACAAAATGTCATTTCCCTTATTGGAGCACGACAATAATACCATAGCAAGTATAAAGAATAAAAGGAATGTGCGTTTCATTATATTCAGAAATAATTTATAATAATATACGAAAATACTATAAAAATAAAGAAGAAAAACCGGACAATTGTCCGACGTTGTCCGGTTTTTTAAGATAAAAATCATAAAAAGACAGACAGCATAACCGCAAACAGTTGACAATAAACACATTAGTACTTGAATGTAAATCCACGCCCCAAATTCGGTCGCATCCGGACGCGCGCCTATTTCATATTCTTGCTGCAAAGTTTAGTTTTGCAAAGTAAACTTTTATACTAATCTAACAATGGACACAGAAATCAAAAAAGCCAACCAAGCAGCCAACCTTTTTGTTAGAAAAAGAATGTACTGCAAAGAAAGAGTATTGAAAATCTTTTTTTTACTCATGTTAATGTTCTTTGGAACCATCTGTCATGCACAATCGGACAAAGACAAAGAGATACCACTAGAAAAATCCAAGGATTTGTTTACTGACAATAAACCAAAACGAGACCTTGAGCTATTATCTGTTTTACCCACCATGTACTATTATTCAGAAACAGAAGAGATTGGCATTGTCAGCAATTTTATAACCTTTGAAGATGTTATATATGAGATATGCAATGAGCAAGGTGCAACACTTCTATCAGACATTATCTCATTACCCAAGAACGAAGAAGTATACGTATCAACAGCAACACTTCCAAGCGGGAAATACTATATTTATATAATTATTGATGAACAAAGGTTTGTCGGAGAACTGAACAAATAGAAACTTTAGATATACATTCGGCATAATTCACTAGAAACATACAAATCATATATCTTTTGTGTCAAATGTATTGACAACGACTATTCATAATCACAATTCAAAGTAGATAAATAGTTGAATTATCAATTAAAAACATTCACTGATAGGCGCGCCTATCAGTGAATGTTTTTAATTTGCTATATATTCCCAATGCATCTCAACGAATCTATACAATCTAATTCAATTGATTCAAAGAAAGCAATTATTCATCTGTCTAAAATTGTCCGGCCCTGTACGAAGAGAAGAATCAAGATATTAGAGTCACAAAAGCCACAAACCGCATAAGCAACAAGTTATCAACACACTATCACAGAAGGATTATATTTTCATACCTTTAGACAAGGTCGGACAGATTCTTATTGGGCAAGAAAAACAATACACATACATTAGTTAAGCAAATAGGAGCTGCCATTGATAATAATCAGACTTTTAGCGGTCAATGTATTATCATGAGCAAATTGTATCTTTAAGAATAGTTGCGTAGAGAACAATTACATTATGATACTTTTACACAGTCTATGTGCATGAGAACCCGGCAGGATAGAACAACCTCATATCAAATGAACATTCTATGAAGTAAATTTACTAATGAGTTCTGAGAGCATAGAATTTTGCAGCTGGTAAATAAAGAAATAAATATAATTACTATGGAAAATCAAGAAACGAACAACAAAAAAGACAAGAACAGAAGACTGTATATCAGTGTTCCGAACTTTAAGTTCCACCATGCAACTGATGAATTTTCCGGATTTATTGGGAGAATCAAAATCAAAGAACGTCTTAAGGACATTTTGACAGGCGAGAGCGGAAACAAGGTTTCTGGCGCATACCTTATTACGGGTAATCGTGGCGTAGGAAAAACGACGTTTGTAAATAAGGTAATAGATGAAATTGATAAAGAAAAATGAGTAAACGACAGAAAGACACAATCACATTAATGATATTTGTTGTGTTAATTAATTTCTGTTTTCGCTTGTGTTCAATATCTGATTGGTCTATAAAGTTTTTGTATGCCTTAATATTCATAGCAAGTGTTTTATCTATTGTGAATGCTTCAATATATTTGTGGAAGGATGCAAAAGAAGAGAAAACAAACTTTTACAATTGTATAATGAAGTTCGTATGCGCTTTGTGTTTTCCTAATAGAAAGAATTACAAACCACACCTCCTTTTTATAATTCATATAATTGCAATATCTGCATTCATAAGATATATAGTCTTTTTATTACAAATAGAATACTTTTATATACTATTTGCATTATTCTATGCAACATTGTATATGATGGTTTTGTATTGTCAACAAATGACAGATTCACAAAAACTGGAAAGAAATGACAAAAATGAATCATCGAAGTATATTTTTATTAAGAGATTGTATATAAGAATCCATTCTTTTATTAAAGAAATAAAAAAACCGAAAAAAATTTTTATTAAAATTAATCTAGGACAAGAAAATATCAAAGTTTTAGATGTATTGCGTCTGATTTCTTATAATATAACAGTAGAATACAGAAAATATCTTTATTCTGGATATATATATAAATCAAGAATGATTATTGTATTTACTGCTTGCTTTTTAATAAGTTATGTATGCAAAATAGATGCCATCGCCAATGGCATTAACACACTTGTGTCATGTCTTGGAAGTTATGATATATTATCCTTTATTTTATGCATAATATATTCTATATACGAAATAATAGATTACATATTCGTAAATCTATTTACGATTTCTAACAATGATACATTAATGGATTATGAGCGATTTCTTTTATTCGGAACATTGTTGATGTTTTATAAACTAATCAGCATTATGCCATATCTTAGACTTCACTCAACACCATTTGCACGTTTAAGAGAGTTGAATGAACTACTTGAATCGATATCAGCATCAATAAGAAGAGAGGAAGGCGGAGAACTTAATATCCCCGTAAAACGGTTATCATTGATTTTTAATAAAAGAGTCGAAAAAAGTTACCCGATGTCGGATGCAAGAGACATTGAGAAAAAACTAATAACAATTGTTGACGGCATATCTAATGACGGTATTTATAGCGCCCATTTTATTCTGATTTTTGATGAACTGGATAAATTGGAAAGTTCCTTTTCTGATAAACAAGAGGATTTGATAAAATCGGATTCATTCTCTCCGGATACAATACGTAAGCGTCGCGAGGCCGTGTATACGTTATTGTCAGGGTTAAAATATCTGCTTACAACAATGAAAGCAAAATTCGTCTTTGTTGCAGGCAGAGAACTTTATGAGGCTTTTAGGGCTGATGCTTCCGACAGGAGTCATTATATGAGCAGTATTTTTAACGATGTTATTGTAGTTCCAAGTTTTATGACTGACACTCCGGAGGACAAAAGGCACGATATATTCTGCATGACGGAACAATACGTTTGTAGAAGTTTAATCTCTAAAACTTATAAAGCAAATCAGACCTATTTGGATGATTATAAAAGGTATTTAGAGACCTCGTTGGACAAGGAACTCGATGATAGGGAACTTATCATACAGAAGACTCTTATTGTTCTATACAATTTCATCGTATATCTTACCTATGCAAGCAAAGGAGCTCCTAAAAAGATGGTCAATCTTTTGGAAAGGCATATTATAAATGAGGAACAAATGCAGCGTGAGTGTAATGCAAAATTTGAAGGTTCAGACAGAAATATTATCGTGGATACTGGAAACGCCTCATTCTATTTGCGTTTTGACTACTATGATATGTATATGTTTGCATTGATGGCCCGTATTGTCTTGCCAGTAGTATATCGTTTTGACAGAGGTAAGAAACACAAGTATGGCGACAAACTTTTGGTTACTTCTATGTTCTTTTTGGACCACCTGTACAAATTTCACAGGAATTCATTCAGTTGGCGTGCTCTAGAGGCATCACCGGAGGTTATCGATGTTAATAAGGTACCAGAACTTCGTGAACATATAAATGATATTCTGCACTATATATCACAGAACGATTTAAAGAATATAAGCAACGGCCTGTATGATTTCCGTTTCTACAAGAAGATTGCTCAAGAGATTTCTTTCCTTACCCGTGTTTCGGAAACAGCATCGGCTTTCTTTAATTTCACGTTGGATGAAACATACTCTGTAAAGCAATATTACCAAAGAAAATTGGAAAAGATAAGAAAAGAGTACGATTCTGATAAGATACCTGTTAAGAACACTGTAGATGAACTAGCATCAATACATTTTACACTGGGTGAACTGCATCTATATGAAGAGGAAATTGCAGATGCTGTTGTTGAATTTGATATGGCTGTCTCTATCTTATATACAATAGAACCTGCCGAGATGACTTCAGAACATATTGTGCTTCTCATGAAGGCTATGTTAAGCATTGGTATAGCATATGAGAAACAGAATCAGAATGATAGAGCGCTTTTAATATATATTGAATGTGTTAAGTTCCTAATCGCTTCAAAGAACACGAACATAAATGACTTCGGATTGGACACAGAAGAAAGTGTATCAGGCAAGATGTATGTATATCCTTCTTCTATAGCATGGAATAAAGATGAACCAAAATTGTATTTTAATAAAATACAGAGATGTGAAGAAAAGAGTCTGATTAAGGCTGTCGATGATGTTAAGCATATACATCCTACAATTCATCGCTTTTTGAGCAAGATTGCCGCTTTTGACACTTTGAGGTTGCTATATCTTCCTATATTGGCAAAATTACAGATATTAGAGAAAATACAGACATGCGGTCTGCAATTGACTGATTTGCAACGCTGTGTGAAAGAGTTCAGTTATCTGGCAAACATGATGAATAAAGAGAATAAGAATGTCTTGATATCTAATTTCTTCTTGAAAGTAGGCGATATTCTTTACTATAAAAATTCTAAATTCTTGAGTGATGAGGAGCAATTTAATTGTTTGTTTAGGAATTATTTTATAGAAAAAGATTGTTGCAACTTCCAAAAAGAGGATTTACCGGAGTGTTCTGCTTGTCCTAATAATTACAGATGTCACAACTCTTGCCCGGATAGGAATGATGCATATCATTTTTATATCTTCGCTTTAAGAATATTGCTTTACGGGACAACTCAAAGATACTATGCGATGTCGCTGTTTGAGACTATTGAGTTTTTAAAATCCGAACGTGGTAATGGTTATAAGAATTGGGATGAAGGCAAATTTTTACTTTTAGCGACTATTCTGACAAATTTAGGCGATACAATACTTGCACAATCACGTGAAAAAGAAGAATATACGGAGAAAAACAAAAATGAACTGTTTACCTTTTTACATGATTTTGTTAAAAACAGGAATGCTAAACAAAAAGAGAGTATTATAGATATTCTTTCGAGGATGTTTAATGGGGAATATCGTAATGAATATAAAAAGAATAAACTAATAGAAGTGATATCATACTTTATTCTTGCATATATGTATTTCAAGAAGGGAACATCCAATAACATGGCAAGTTTCCAATGTTATCGCATATTGTTAGTGTTTAAGTACAATATGCCCCATATAAATTCAACGAGTCAAAAAGATGAATTAGAGGATATAGCAAGATATTTTACAGAATGTTTCATTAATGAAAAAGGTGTTTCATTCAAGGAAATGCATTTTGAAGACAAGAATAATTGGATGCGTATATTTGATAAGAAGAATCTTTTTGAATATAATTCTGAAAAAATATTGAATAGCCGCTACATATTATATGACGAGTCTCTTGAGGCAATATTGACATATTTGGGAATAAAATTGAATACAATTACAGACGCAATATATATAAAACGTTTCCAAGAGATGTTCAAAACATTGAGATATGACAACATTGGAAGTATTCTAAGTAGAATTAAATGGTTAAAGTTCGTGTCAGAAGTTAATCTAAAAGAAATACAGATAATGTTAAATATAAACACAAATAATCCATTCTTTAAGCAGTATATGCTCATTGAGAAAAAAATTGAAAAAATAGACAAAACTTTTGACTACAAAAATGATCGTAAAAAGATATGTGAGTTACTGCAAGATAGTATAAATAAATTATATGAAGCAATATCATTAGTGAAATTATATGGTGAGAATTTTGCTTTAACTAATTATTATGTAGCTGATATATATCATAGAATGAAGTGCTTGATAAAATGGGAAATAACCTTGATACGCAAATGGCCGGAATTAAAAGATAACTGTAAAAAAGCATGGGACATCTATGATTTGGAGATTTTCGAATCTATAAGTAATGCTAATGTAAATCGCTATTTCTACAAAGCAATAGAGATGCACAACCAAGGTAGAACATATAAAGATATGGTTAATCGTTCTTGTTTCTTGAATGATGAATTCAGTGATCAAAGATTTCATTTTATAACAGCGCATGAAAGGTGGTCCATCCTTGATAAGGATTTTAATCATTTTTTGAAAACAGAATCAAATTCACATGATTGTAGAGATTATTCGTTGCAGGAATTATTTGCTGAAAACGAATTTATACCGGATTTTAAGAAGAGTTAATATGAAAAGAGTTATTATCGAATGCAAATTGGGTAATAAGAAATTTAAAACCGGTGTAGAGCAACTAAAAAATTAAGAACTTCAATTAAAATATAACATAACGAAAAACAAGCTCCATCAAGAGAACAAATCTCTTGATTATACTTATATGTGGTAAAATGGCGTATAATAGTCCTTACGGAATCAGGGTTATACCATTAGTTTGTTTGAAAGACTAACAAGTATTTATTTGTACAGATGTGTGGATTAGCAAAAGTAAAGTATTTTTAATTCAGTCTCTTTCTTTAAATCACAAGAGTTAATTTATCAAAAAAGCGGGCAATAATGCTGTAAATACAGGAAAAGTACTTACCTTTGCACAAAATGAAGCCCCGAGAGGGCTGTGTGTGGAAAGATTTGACTGCTTGCAACCACGGTAAAAAATGCTAAAAGCCCCTTCAGAGGGCATTTGTAAAGGCAATTCGCCGGCATAAATTTCCCCACACATAGTTACCAAAGGGCTTGAACGACAAACAAGCAAATTATTAACTACGCCCTGCAGGACACAAGATTATTGGAACCTTTGGGCATAATACAGGAAAAACTATGGGATATCTATTCACATCAGAATCAGTTTCAGAGGGACACCCCGACAAGGTGGCCGACCAGATTTCGGACGCTGTGCTTGACCAGCTCATCGCTTTTGACCCACAGTCAAAAGTGGCATGCGAGACACTTGTCACAACAGGACAGGTTGTGATAGCCGGAGAGGTAAAGTCATCGGCCTACGTCGACCTGCAGGACATTGCACGCCGCGTAATAAACAAAATCGGCTACACAAAGAGCGAGTACATGTTTGACGGCAACTCATGCGGCATATTCTCGGCAATACACGAGCAGAGTGCCGACATCAACCGCGGCGTAGAACGCCAGGACCCTATGTCACAGGGAGCCGGTGACCAGGGCATGATGTTCGGTTACGCTACTAACGAAACCGAGAACTACATGCCGGTATCGCTCGACCTGTCGCACCTCATCCTTACCGAACTTGCCGAGATTCGCCGCGAGGGGAAGGAAATGACCTACTTGCGCCCCGACTCAAAGAGCCAGGTGACAATAGAGTACGATGACAACAACAAGCCCGTGCGCATTGACACGATTGTCGTATCTACGCAGCACGACGACTTCATACAGCCCGCAGAAGAGGGTGCCGAAGCACAGCTTGCAGCCGATGCAGCACAGGTGGCAAAGATAAAGGAGGACGTAATAAACATACTCATACCACGCGTGAAAGCAAAGATTGCATCAGAGAACGTGCTTGCACTCTTTGGCGATGACATCAAGTATCACGTGAACCCCACAGGCAAATTCGTTATCGGCGGCCCGCACGGCGATACAGGACTCACAGGGCGCAAGATTATCGTGGACACATACGGCGGCAAGGGCGCACACGGCGGTGGTGCGTTCAGCGGCAAGGACCCCAGCAAGGTAGACCGCAGTGCAGCATACGCGGCACGTCACATTGCAAAAAACCTTGTTGCAGCAGGTGTTGCCGATGAGGCTCTCATACAGCTCTCATACGCCATTGGTGTTGCCGAGCCCGTGAGCGTGTTCGTGAACACATACGGCACCGCAAAGGTTGCCCTCACAGACGGCGAAATTGCCGAGAAGGTAAAGAAACTCTTTGACCTGCGCCCCAAGGCAATTGAAGAGCGTCTTAAACTACGCAACCCCATCTACAGCGAAACAGCATCTTACGGCCACATGGGTCGCAAGCCACAGATTGTGACAAAGCGTTTCGAATCGCGATATCTTGAAACAAAGGAGATTGAAGTTGAACTTTTCACTTGGGAGAAACTCGATTACGTAGAGAGAGTGAAAGAGGCTTTCGCGCTCTAAGCAGGACCTTTCTTTCCTGAGCAAAAAGGGGAAACCCGAAGACAGAATAAAATGTTGAAGTTCGGCGACTGGATAAACCGCAAAAGGCATAACAGGGGGTTTGGCATACAATCCCCCTCTGCCTTTTTCTTCATAACCCAAGTGCTGAAAGAAAAACTTCCCTACTATGCGTACGAGCAACTTGACGACATTGCAGAAGAATGCGGGAGAAGCAGCAAACAAAATTGCCGCCAACTATTCAGGATTGCCAACTACTTCGCACCTGCAAGCGCCATAGCCATAGCATCGGCAACTGCGGCATGCGCAATAAGCAGCGCACGGCGCGGTATTCCCAAACAGTTCATCACAGACAGCGCAGAACCGTGTGCAAAGGTCATCGACCACCTTGCCGACTGTGGATGCAACAACCTGCATGGCAACACGTTGCAACTGTTGAAAAAGAGCCTTGAAGCGAACAAAGGAGTGGGATTGCTCTATATTGGGTCATGCAGCAACCAGCGAGAACTGCTTGATGCGGCACTGGAACACACAAACAAAGATAGCATAATCATTGTTGAAGGCATACATGAGAGCAAACAGCAATTTGATTGGTGGCAACAAGCAATAAGCAACCCCAAGACCATTGTCACATACGATATGTACAGCATGGGCATTCTATTCTTTAACAACGAACGTCCCAAACAGAACTACACACTCAAAAGATAAGGTCATGAAAAAAGCGACAATATACACAGGAACCGGCGACACTGGCACAACATCGCTCATAGGCAATACACGAGTGCGCAAGGACCACCCGCGAGTGGAGGCATACGGCACTCTCGACGAACTCAATGCACACCTTGGACTGCTCTACACAGCGTTGACCAACAGCAACATAAAAGTTTTTATCGAGCAGATTGAGAACGACATAATGACATTGGGCAGTTACCTTGCCACAGACAAGGAGTGCACATGTGCCATTGATGCCGACAAAGTCAACACCATTGAGAGAGCCATTGACCAGCTTGAGACCGGACTGGAACCAATGCATGAATTCATGCTGCCGGCAGGCAACGAAGCAGCCGCACGTGCCAACCTATGCCGCACAGTGTGCCGACGTGCAGAAAGAGCAATGGTCACATTGCAAGAAAGTTGCACTGTTGACAACAACGCAATGGTTTTTGTGAACCGCCTCTCCGACTATCTTTTCCTGCTCCAGCGCAAGCTTGCTTCAGGCACCGAAAAAAAGTGGCAAAAGCCTTGTAGATAAACAAAATTAGACTATTTTTGCACGCACTTACAAAAAGTACTAACAAAAAACGATTTATAATATGTATTGGACACTGGAATTAGCATCTAAGCTGGAAGACGCACCATGGCCAGCAACAAAGGATGAACTTATTGACTACGCGGTACGCTCGGGCGCGCCACTTGAAGTAATAGAAAACCTGCAAGAGATAGAGGATGAGGGTGATGTTTATGAGAGCATCGAGGACATCTGGCCCGACTATCCAAGCAAAGAGGACTTTTTCTTCGACGAAGAGGAATATTGATGGTCTTTTAATGAAATAGACTGGGAATCATAACTTTATCCACTCAAAACAAGAATAACAGGTGCTAATGTTATCTTTTATGCTTCATAAACTGCGTGATCTATCATGCTGAATATGCTATTATGCTTTTGTTTTTATATGCTTATTAAACCAATGTTTGGATATCCATAAGTTGTATTCCATTTGAATTTGTAAAAATAATATAGTAAGGTGCCGTGATACTATGAGGCTAATTAAATATAATTTTTCCCTTTCTACGAATTAAATATTTTAAAGAAGTCCCATTGGGAGAACTAACAAAAAGAGCGCGATTCGAACTGAGTCGCGCTCTTTCTTAGGAGTAAATCTATGCAGACTTTTACGCTGATATAGATTTATGGACATAATGTAACTCTTAGGTAATATGTTTGCAATATATGTTAATCATTTTGTTCTTTTATCTCTTCAAGAATTTGTTTTATTTTAGCAAAATCCGCATTTGTAATCATCCAGCTACTATATTTAGACTGAAATAATAACCATAAATAGATTATTGTCCATTTATCTCGTTGGGACAATTTATCCACAGAATCAGATATATGTAATTGATTCCATGCGAAATTACAAATTACTAATATATTTTTTAACAATACACCTATATGGTCATCTTTAAAATCTGTTATAGTATGATATTCTAATTTTACATCATTGGTGGATTCCGCTAAATGATGCTGGGCAGAAATACACATATTAATATTTTTTACACTCTGTTCTGGTGCGTATATAGTATTTATTGCATATTCATTAATTAAATTTATTAAAGATGCTGAATAATGCAAATAATCCACTACTGATAGATCTGAATATAACATCTTATTTATTCTTAAAATATGTTCTATCTGCTTTTCTAATGGATTTGTTACAGATTGTATAGTAGTGATAGCCTCATTTGGTATTTTTGATTTTAATAACTTCATAAAATGAGCATTGAGTTTGAGCAATTTATCTTTGCTAATATCATTGTTGAATGACTGCAATAGATTTATATCAAATTTTTGATATAATACGTCAACTCTCTTTATAATCTCTTCAGCTGCATTGTCATTCTTTGAAATGAAAGTATTTATATAAAGCAAAAATTTTGAATAGTCATGATCCGATAAATAAGTCGTAAATACACATTCCGAGCATTCATTGTACAGATAAACTAAAAAATCAAATAGCATATTACTATTTTCATCAATTTTATACCACTCACAAAAAGATTTTTCAGACAAAATTGAGCTTCCAAATATTTCATAAGAGCGATGCGCGATACGGTTGATAGCCTCGATAGAACCATTTAAAGATATAATACTATAAAAAGATGATTCTTGTGAAATTTGAAGCATTGAGCTATCAGTTATATATATGATGTTCTTATTCATAATTATTGTTTTTAGTATTTTCCTCAAATATGGTTTTTAAAAGTCTTTGTCTTGTTTTGATATCGTCATTTATTATTTTTATACTTTTTAGATATTGATACTCGACATTAACTGTAACGGGTAATCTGGTATTTTCTCTACCCCCAATTATCATCTCTTTATTATAAATTGTAGTTATGGCTAATTTTAGAGCTTTATTTCTGTAACTTTTTGGCAAATATACATTTCCCTTACTTTGAAATTGAACAAGCTTGAGTGTTGGAATGTCTAACACATCCTTTGGTGAAATTGTTGAAATACTTTTATAATCGTTAATTTTAATATTAAGCACCTCGATATCATTAAGGAATTGAAGCAGCTCTTTTGAGTACGATTGCCATGGGAATGAAACCGTCTTTGGGCATATGTTTAAAGAACGTAATGCTATTATTGTATGTATATAGTTTATTCCTTCTGGCTTTTTTATGCAGAAAGTTATATCTTTTTCGAATAATTTGTTTTTAGGAATTATTACAGAAAAGGCTCCATTAATTTCTTGATCTTTATATTCACGCACACACATTCCATCAAAGAATGTTTTTGCCATATCCATACCGTCAAAACAGAATTCAAATGAGGGGTTATTGAACAATTCCCTCGCCAGAAAATATTCAAGAAAAGATTTGTGTGCAAATTTAAATGAACCGGATGCATTCCTATTTATTAATGACCGCCTTTTAATATCAAATGGTATTTCGCTATATCCGTAGTCATTCATAAAGGAACTCATCTGTTCTGAACTTAACTGCATTGATTTTACATTTTTCCAATTCGAATATATCGTTTTAGAAATATCAATGGAAAAACGACGTAAGTTTTCTTTTTGTTTTTTACGTTCTTCTTTATCTTGAATCCTATTCACCTCACGTTGTAGCCACTTATCAATTAACGTGTCGTATATATCAGACAATTCTGTGTATTCAACATTATCTTCAATGAGATCATCAATATATGATAGTAATAGGGGGCGTACCATTAAATTTCTACATTTTTGAACAATTTGATGCGCTCGCTTTCTTTTCTTTTTTTGTCCCTTATATTTAATTGATAAATAAAGGTTTATATCATCGTCATTAAATGGAGATATATAGATTTTGTTATAATTTATGAGATTTTTATCTCTTCCTGTCGACGTCCAAGAAGTCTCTTCCGGAACAGACTTCTCAGAGTCAAAGAATTGAGCTCTGCACGTTATCATAACTAATCTAAACGGTTCAATAGCTGTCTCTAACTCTGTTTGAAATTGTTTGAAATTTTCAGAGGCATGCCTGTTTTCATCCAAAGCATCTAGAAGTAATATGGTTTTATGTGGATTTATAGCAGGATCCTTTGCTATATCATGAATTTTATTTATAGCATATTCGTCATCTAATCTTAATAAGCGAATTTCACAAGGCAAACCTTTATTGCTTAGTTGAGTATTGACATATTTACAAAACATATTGACCATAAATGTGGTCTTTCCCATGCCAGAACCAGCTAAAACCATATATAATCTTTCGTTAGGATTATCTTTTTTAAAAATGCGTTCGCAGAAAGAGGTCATAGACTCTCTTGTTGTAGCTGTTGTTGCTTGATTGGGCTCATCATAGTCATGTGGAGGACAACTTAAAAAATGTGTCTCTATATATTGCTTTTTGTTCTTTCTTCCTAAATAATCTTTAAAATCATGATCAAGATTATTATGAATGTATTCTTTTTGTTTCTTCTTATTGCTAAATGGCAGCCATCCCCAAACTTTCAATATTAATGATTTGCCAACTTTATATATCATCACAAAAATTAATCCCCAAATAAGTATATCAAAGATTGCTTGAATATACACAGGGGATAGATTGATATTCCACCTTTGAAGGAATTCTGATATCTTAAAAGATCTATTCCAAGTAAATCAAATATTGACATTCTATCTTAAATTTTTCGTGTTAGTTAATATTCTTAATATTCTATAAATCATGCACATATACGACTGATAATATTTTGCATCCATGTTCGTCATTAATTACCTTCATAATGCGTCTTTCGTTATCATGTTTGGTTATTGTTATTCCTGTAATACCTCTTTTACAATTTGCAGCATTTTCTTGTTGTTGAGTTGTGTTCGGAAATACACATTATACCCTTGTGTTGATAAGTTATTGAAGAACACCTCGGCACATTTGATTTTTGCCTCCTCAATGCCGCGAAGAATTGATTTATTTTCAACTCCCTTAGTCTCCACAACAATATTGAGTTCTTTTTCTCCATTGTCTTTTTTAACGACATACATGAAGTCCGGACTATATGATTCTCCGGTAATGGTAGGAATTGCGATACTATTACGCGGAATTTTTCCATACACAATTACTTCATCAATGGAGGTATTGATGTTTTTCAACTCCAATGATGAATCATAAGCCTTGGTGTCATATAAATATTCCTCCATTGGAATCCCTTCTTCTATTTTAACACCAATCCTTCCTTGTGCAATACTCTCCCGGACAGATCCATCGTTATGGGTAAGAGCTGTTGCTTCGGGTTGTCCATGAGTCTTTTTGTAGTTAAATCGTCCTTGAAGAGTGGCCATTTTCCAGTCAGAGAAGCCTCTGATTATTTCACCAACAGTCTGTTCATTGAAGTATTTGTCATCTATACTTCTATGTCGCTTTACATAATTGCAAATAGACTTATGTATCATCGAAGCAGGAATATTAGTTGCCGATGATATCCTTTTTAAGAAAATGCCATAAGGGATGGAGCTGGCAATGGAATACTGCACACCACTGCCTGTTTCTGTTCTCATTTGCGCCCCATTACTTTTGACTATATCTCTGTGACTGGAAATAACCTGTTCAGAAAAAATAGAAGGTGCCTCTAATATTTCTGATAAACCTTTCTCCAAATCAGCATCAATATTGTCATCGTACCAAATAGTATATCTTTGATTGAGAACCTTCCACAGCTCCTTAATTTCATCAAACCGAGCTTTGCGAATGCCAATCGGTTTTTCGGATGTTTTATTGCGGTCTTTGATTTTGCAAACGTCCAATCCAGATTTGAATAATGGATACTCTTCAAAGAACTGCACTCTGTTTTGTGGCACGATGGCAAACGTGCTGTCAACATACTTTTTCATTAGAAGCTCTGCCAGTAACAAAGAATCTTCTTTGCCCATTTTCTCTGCTACCAATTTAATCTGCTCCAATGAAACAGATGTCGTACCTGGTACTTCACTATTTATTTGCTCAACGAGTTTATTGGCAAAATCCGCTTCGGTAAAATCTACAATGTAGTTCAACATGAACTCCTGATTGGAGATTCGGTTTCCACACTCATCAACAGGCAGACGTAATCCTCGTCCTACTTCCTGCAACTTCGAGGTTTCACTACCGCTCGACCTTAATTTTGCAATAGTAAACACATTCGGATTATCCCATCCTTCCTTTAATGTCCACTTGGAGAATAAGAATCGACGCAAAATATATTTCCCGTCTTTGTCTATAAAAGCAAGTAGGTGCTTCTTGCCATTCAGAATATCATTAACTTCATTGGCAATGTCTTCGTCCGACGAACTGTTGTCCTGAGCAAAATATCCCCCATGACATTCGTCAATATGGTTTAAACTGGCTTCAAGATATTCCCGATACTCAGCGTCCGATTCATCCAGATCTTTGATTGTTGCAACCAATTTCTCCTTGAGTAACCTTTCAAAAGCTTCCAATAAATACGGTTTCTTACCATCCTCGCTCTCGCGATAGGAAGTGATATCATCTATAAAGAAAAGTGCCAGCGTTTTGATTTTAAATGTGCGTCCGCAGAAATTCTCCCGTTCGGTTTCAAAATGGCGTTCGAGAGCAAGACGCAGCATCTGCTCCTGGTACGATTGCATGTAAATGTCCACATTCATCTCCTCGCCAACGTTCTTAATCAATCCATTGGACAACTCAATGGCATTTTTATCTATGGCTTGTATTGTGATGCCATTGAACTCCTCGGAAATTACCGACAACGAGTCATTTACCTGTAATTGATATGTCTTTGTCGGACTGTCTGCACTTTTATGCTGAAATATGGCTTTCTCATTTTTGACTACCGACAGAAGCTTTATTTTTTCTTCTTTTTTAGAGACTGGCTCAAAGTGTTCTTTGGCAACACCTTTAATCAATCCTTGGTTAAATGCTTCACAAGCATTCAGGTCGTAGAGCAGGTTCAAATAGTCATGTACAACCGTTTTATTTTTACCCCTGCCGGACACCGTTTCAGGGAAAGTTGCGCCGTATCGAATAATACATTGAGGGTTAATTTCTTCCTTGATTACGCCAAACGCCTTTTGGTCGCGCGAGAACTTATGTGGCTCGTCAATAATAACAAATGGACGAGTTGCACGGAGAGCATCGAACGGGCGATAAAACCCCTCAATAACGCTTCCGTAATCATCGCGACTGAGCATATAATTCTTGGCAACTTTCAACAATTGCATATTTACCAAAAGGACATAAATCTTTTTGGTATCCCTGTTCGATCCCTTCACAAATTCACTTACGGCTGCTGGGAAATATTGCCTGCCTTTCTTTTTTTTCTTGTGCGGCTCCAAAGTGAGCAATTCGATTTCTGCATCATATCCGCACACATCCCGGAAATGACGTTTGACATAACCGTCCTCCATAAATTGTCTTGCTCCGGCCTTGATTGGAAGCGTAGGTACGGCAACAATAAATTTATTGATACCATACCGTTTGTGCAACTCATACATCGTCCGGGTATAAACGTATGTTTTACCCGTACCCGTTTCCATCTTGATGTCAAGATTCAGGCAGTTTGCATCATGAGAATATGCACAATTTTCCGGTTGTATGCTGTTCCTCTTCTGTATGGCAACAATATTTTGACCCACCCCATCTTTTGACAGGATTATTTCGGGATTGGCATAGAACATCGTCGGCGACTTTATCGCCGTATTGGTAAAGACATCAGCAACAGCATCAACACCGGTTTGCTGATGAGGCAATGAAGGCTGAAGAATTAGTTCCATATCAATACCTAATGTCAAAGTTAATACGCATATTCTTCTCGCCGTCCCGTATTACCCGAAGACTATCTTTCAGTCCCTGTAATTCTCCCCACGAAAGGGCATAGCCGTATATTACGATATTTTGAGGATTGAACCCTGCATCCGATTGATATCGGTCCAACAACGATGCAACGACTTCATTACTCAAATTTGGGTTTATAATATACAGATGCTTATCCATATAGTAAAGCTCATACCCTTCAATATTGAGCGTCTTTACATCTGGAGTCAATCCATAGCCATCACGTACAAGCCATGTTGTGAGAATTGTTGGTACACCAAACTCATCTACCAATGTCTTATCGCCAAATATAGAATGAGGGTCGAATTGTTCCATTTTTTCAATAGATTGGTTGGTCGGCTCTTGAAGAGTGAAGTGTTTGAATCCATAATTTAATGAAAACAAACTATTTTCAGATTGATATTTTTTTGCAGCGCGAATAATACGTTCAATTCCTATGTAATCTAAAGAGTGTGGCCTATGACATTCATCTAATTTAGAGATTGCTTTTTTCGCAATCTCTCTCGTATCTCCAGATTCTCTTACGACTTTTTCGTCTAAATTTTCTGGTATTTGCACCATAATGTATGTAAGAGCATCATCTTGACATGCTGATCTTTTAATATTCTCGGCCATTACAGCTTGGGCTGTAGTCGCGCTGCCAGAGAAAAAATCTAAAACAATCCCACCATTATCAACCACCTGTAGAAGATATTGAATAAGATATACTGTTTTAGGGTAAGAAAATGTTCCTGCTAATCCTAACTCATCAAGGTCATCCGAATAGGATTTAAAATCATTTTCATAGAGAAGTGTTCTCATCTTTTTACCTGGGGCAAGACGTTGCTTAAATTGAACAGACCAGTTTCCATCATTCTTTTTTAAAAATCTAATTTCTCCTATTTCCTTGTCTTTTAAAAAACGTTCTTTGCTTCTAAACCATTTACCTGTCAATTCAGTCCCATCGGGGGCGGTTATAGTATATGGTCTAGTTTTAGTACTAGAACGCTCCATTGTATCCCAAAAATATTTACCATGTTCATCTTCTTCCGAATACCGTTTTAAGTACTCTTCTGTAAAAGGAATAAATAACTTACCACCATAATTAACGTCTCTCGCATATGCACATATATAATCATGTTCTACGGCGAATGAGTCTGCTGCTGATCCTCCTCCACTTTTAGTCCTTCTGGCAAGGATAGATAGAAAATTTTCTTCCCCAAAAATATCATCGCAAAGCAATTTCAAATTACTCTGTTCATTATCGTCAATAGAGATAAAAATTACACCGTCTTTTGAAAGCAGGTCGCGGGCAAGCAACAGTCGAGGCAACATAAACATAAGCCAGGCAGAATGCGTGGCAGAGCCTCGGCGCGTCAAGTCAAGAACTCGGCTGGCTTGTTCCTCGGAAATGCTCAGTTTCGATGCCAGTTCTTCAACCGTAAAGTTGAATGAATCCGTGTAAACAAAATCATCGGACCCTGTATTGTAAGGAGGATCAATATAGATACATTTTATGCTGCCGGCATAAGACTTCAACAAATGTTTCAATGCATCGAGGTTGTCGCCACTGATATAAATGTTTTTGCTGTCTTTGTTTTCGGGTAGATTGTTGTGCTCTGCATCCGGAACAATAACAGTCGTTGTATCTAAAGATGCCAGCAAGCGGGCATAGTTTTTCCCAAGAAATCGTAACTCGTATCCTTCTTCGGTGACGTGTATCTTATCTTTAAGATATTCCTTCAACCGCTCAATATCAAATGAACCGTTATGGAAGCAAGCTGGGAAATGCTCTTTCAGAATCTCTATTTCCTTTGCTCCGACAGTTACATTATTGTTGGCATCTATTATATCCTTGATCATTGCAATTCGATTTTATTATTTAATAATTCATCAACAGTTACCTCCAGCAGCCTTGCAATCTTGACAAGAGTCTGCAAATCTGGCTGCGAACTGTTCGTGCACCATTTGGAAACAGTTGAAGGGTTTACTCCCAACTGTTCACATAGCCATTTATTAGTTCTTTTCTTTTCGGCTAAAACCACTTTTAGTCGATTAATATCAGTTTCCATACGACTCAAATTTGTTATCTTAAAGCAAAGATAGTGAAAAGTTTTCACTTATGCGGTGCCTGTGATAAATTTTATTTCATTCAGATATTTTTGTACTTCACACAATTGTTTGGGAGTATGTATTAGACGTATAGAGATTGTTTGTCTCGTCATTCCTCCCCTCGCCTCAAACCGTCTCAGACGGCGTAGTTTGTTTGCGCAAATTTCACTAATATAGAGTTAATATATTGATAATCAATATAGATAAATTTCTTCAACGAGGAAGAGTATTAAGATTAAAAAAACAATTAGTTAAACCATTGATTTTCAATAGGGAAACAAGCAAAAACAAACTTGTTTCCCTTATTTTTTGTTTGTTTAAATGTGGAATAGACCTGTTTGTCTGTTGCATTCCGAGAATAAACTTGTTTATTTACTTACCTTCTTTAGTCTCCTCTTTTTGTTAAATCAAATGAAATAAAAAGAGATTTCCACCAATAACTATTGACAACGGCATGCCCGTTTTGTATATTTGCTTTTGAAAGTGGACTCAAAGTGGCAGTTCAGCAACCTTGCAAAAAAGGCATACGGTAATTTGCATTATAATTTTTATTTGCACAACAGCGTTGGGTACTCTTTAGGAAATCAGGCGATTGTGAATGGTTGGAGTGAAGAAGAACTTTTAAATCAAGTAATAAATGCAGCAAACAATGGAGAACTTAAAATCGGGCTTTAAAACAATCATTATTACATTTGCAATTAGCTTATCACTTACGGGTTGCACTAAAATCATTAATGTGTTGGATATACTTGGAATGATACCACCAAGAGAACAGGAACTTGAGCTACAACTTGAAAAGCAAGCAATTGAAAAACCATTTACATTTGCAGACTATTGCAAAGAAGAATATGACAGC
>JAZNDZ010000135.1:0-16487 GCA_045588345.1 Bacteroidaceae bacterium | reverse complement strand
CTTGCGGTCCTCGAGCGGCTGGCGCATCACTTCAAGTACGTCGCGGCTGAATTCGGGCAGTTCGTCAAGGAAAAGCACGCCGTTGTGTGCCAGCGAAATTTCGCCGGGTTTGGGGTTGGCACCTCCGCCGCAAAGTGCCACTGATGATATTGTATGGTGGGGGCTGCGGAACGGGCGCTGTGTAATTAGCGATATTCCGTCGGGCATCATGCCGCTCACTGAATGTATCTTTGTGGTTTCAAGGCTCTCGCTTAGCGTGAGTGGGGGCAGAATGCTTGGCAGGCGTTTTGCCATCATGGATTTTCCGCTGCCCGGAGGGCCTACCATAATGAGGTTATGTCCGCCTGCGGCTGCAACTTCAAAGGCGCGCTTCACACTCTCCTGTCCGCGTACCTCGCTGAAGTCAAAGGGAAAATTGCTCTGTCTTGAGTAGAAATCTTTCTCAATGTCCACGGTAAACGGCTCAATTTCCTCTTCGCCGTTAAGGAATTTTATTACCTGCATTATGTTGTCGGCTCCGTAGACCATTATGCCGTCGGCAACAGCCGCCTCTGCTGCATTGCCTCGCGGCAGTATTATTCCTTCGTAGCCGAGTTCCTTGGCTTTCAGTGTTATCGGCAGGGCTCCTTTTATCGGTACAAGTACTCCGTCAAGTCCCAATTCGCCCATGATGAGGTATCTGTCAAGTTTAGATGCCGATACGGCTTCGTCAGCAGCAAGAATGCCGACTGCAATAGGAAGGTCGTATGCCGACCCCTCTTTTTTTATGTCGGCAGGTGCCATGTTTACGATAATCTGCTTGCTCGGGAAGCGCATGCCGTTGTACTGCAGTGCGGAATTTATGCGTTGGTAACTCTCTTTGACCGCATTGTCGGGCAACCCTACAAGGTAGAACTTTATACCTCGCAGTGCGTTGACCTCAATTGTTACCAGTGTCGCATTTATGCCTTGTATGGCAGCAGCAAGAACCTTGACCAGCATCTCCTATCTCTTTTTGTTTGCGTTCCTCTTGTTCTTCGCCTCAGTATCCTTGTCATATTTTTTTGTGCTGGAATCTATCAGCGGCAAGGCGCTCTGTAAATCGATATTGTACTTTACGACTCGCATATAGGGGCTTACCAGCATGGTGAACGGCAAGGATTTTATCTTGAATTGTTTCGCAAGCGGGCTGCTGAACATTTTGCTGTCAATGACATTGTCTCCGGCAATGCTGTCCTCGGTGATGAACTTCTTCCATGCAGCGGAGTCGTAGTCAAGCGATATGTTGAGTATTGCAAAACTCTTGCTTTCAATGCTGTCCTGTATGCCGGCAAGCAACTTTACTTTTTCGCGGCTCTCTTTGTCCCATGTGGCCCAGAATGTCACAAGGGTGTACTTCCTCAGGTATGTTGCCTGTGTAATCTTCGCACTGTCGGCAGTGTGGTATTCAAAAGACGGCATTGAGCGGTGTTCAACATTGTTTACCTTGCTGTCGGTCTTTTCGCGTACTGTTACAAAGTAGTTGTGGTCCTGTAGCGTACCACCAAGCTTGTTGGCTCGTGAACGCAGTTCCTTGTAGTCAACATCCGGTTGTTCGGTCATGTAGCGGCGTATTATTTCAAGGTTTACGTCGCTGACAGGGTAAATACGTATGAAAGAATCAATCTTTTCGTATATATTCTTTGTGTTGTCGCATGCATCGAGCACTCTTGACAGGCTGTCGTGAAGTTCCTGAATGGTGCCGCCTTTGATGTCCCAACCGCTTGAGGCTGTACTGTCTTTCTCCAGCGTCGCCGTGAGCATGGGTTCGGCAAACAGTGGCAGGAATCTGCTGTCGGGGGTGATGAGTGCAAGCGGCATTGCGGTGTCGGCTTTTATCGACAGGCTGAAGCGGCCCTCTTCATCGCACTTTGCCGAGTCGGTTCTCTGATAACGTCCGTCAATGCCAAAAAGGTACACGGTGCTTTGTGGAATTCCGGTGTTGCCCTCGATTGTGAACATGCTCTCTTGTGGCCGGTTGCCGCACGAGAACAACAGCAGCAGAAAAAGTATGTATGTTATGCTTTTCTTCATTATCGCATTATTGCTTGTTTGCGCGTTTGCGCTCAAGTTCGTCGAGTATAATCTTGCGCATGCGCATTGACTTTGGTGTTACCTCAAGGTACTCGTCTTCCTTGATGTATTCGAGTGCTTCCTCAAGCGAGAATATTGTCGGCGGTATTATGCGTGCCTTGTCATCGCTTCCGCTGGCGCGCATGTTGGTGAGTTTCTTGCTCTTGGTGACGTTTATTACAAGGTCGTTCTCGTGGATGTGCTCGCCGACAACCTGTCCGGCATAAACATCTTCCTGTGGGCTTATGAAGAACTTGCCGCGTTCCTGAAGCTTGTCTATCGCGTATGCGAATGCCGTTCCGCTCTCCATGGCAACCATTGAACCGTTTGTGCGGCGTTCAATTTCGCCCTTATATGGCTGGTACTCCTTGAAACGGTGTGCCATTATGGCCTCGCCGGCCGATGCAGTGAGCACGTTGGTGCGCAGTCCGATTATTCCGCGCGAAGGTATGCTGAACTCGATATTCACGCGGTCGGCCTGTGCTTCCATTGAGAGCATTTCGCCCTTGCGGCGGGTAACCATGTCAATAATCTTGCTTGAGAAGTCTGTCGGTACGTTTATTGTAAGTTCCTCTATTGGTTCGTGGCGCACGCCGTCAATCTCTTTGTAGATTACCTGCGGCTGGCCCACCTGCAGTTCGTATCCTTCGCGGCGCATAGTCTCAATCAATACCGACAGGTGCAATACACCGCGGCCGTATACTGTCCATGCATCCTCCTCCGGGTCTTTTTTGACCTTAAGGGCAAGGTTTTTGTCGAGTTCCTTGTCAAGGCGTTCCTGAATGTGGCGCGAGGTCACGAATTTGCCCTCTTTGCCAAAAAACGGGGAATCGTTGATGGTGAAGAGCATGCTCATGGTTGGCTCGTCAATGGCAATGGGCGGCAATGCCTCGGGGTTCTCAAAATCGCAGATAGTATCACCGATTTCAAACTTCTCGAGTCCTACTATCGCGCATATATCTCCCGATGATACGCTGTCGGTTCTCTTGCGTCCAAGTCCCTCGAATGTGTGCAGTTCCTTAATCTTCATCTTGCTCTGTTCGCCGTTGCGGTTCACAAGAGTAATGTTCGCACCCTCAGTGAGCGTCCCGCGGTGTACACGTCCAATGGCAATGCGGCCGGTGTAGGGCGAGTAATCGAGCGATGTGATGAGCATCTGTGGTGTACCTTCAAGGTGTTCGGGCGCGGGAATGTGCTCCAAAATGGCATCGAGCAAAGCCGTCAGGTCTGTTGTCTCCTTGCGCCAGTCGGTGCTCATCCAGTTGTTCTTGGCCGACCCGTAAAGTACCGGGAAATCCAATTGTTCCTCTGTGGCTTCAAGCGAGAACATCAGGTCAAACACCATTTCGTATACCTCCTCGGGGCGGCAATTAGGCTTGTCGACCTTGTTCACGACCACGATGGGCTTTAGGCCTATCTGCAATGCCTTCTGCAGTACAAAGCGTGTCTGTGGCATTGGACCTTCAAAAGCGTCGACGAGCAGAATGCATCCGTCTGCCATGTTGAGTACGCGCTCGACCTCGCCGCCAAAGTCGCTGTGTCCTGGAGTGTCAATGATGTTTATTTTGGTATCCTTGTACTGTATCGATACGTTCTTTGAGAGAATGGTTATGCCTCTCTCGCGTTCCAGTTCGTTGTTGTCGAGTGTGAGTTTGTCGTTATCCTGTTCCTTGAGTAGGTTCCCGGCAAGCATCAATTTGTCTACAAGGGTTGTCTTGCCGTGGTCAACGTGGGCTATAATGGCAATGTTCCTGATATTCTGCATATATTGTAACTATTTTTTTCTGTTTGGCGAAAAGGGCATATCCTACTTTCCGCTATGTTCCAAAGTGCAAAGGTACAACAAAAACAGAAAATTATTATATCTTTATATATAAATAGTTTAAAATAACTATTAATGTGATACTTTTTAGAAAGTTCCCGTGTGCGGCTTAGGCAAAAAAATACCCGAAAGTGGTTGCTAATCCAAAAAATGGTTGTATCTTTGCGCTCGCGTTGGCAACATAGTGCGCTCAGGCGCATTCATTTGTCGGCCAAAAGATATTTTTTTTAACCACTTAAAACATCAAATCATGTATTTGGATTCTGAGAAAAAGAAAGAGATCTTTGGCACATACGGAACGTCTAGCACTGATACTGGTTCAGCAGAGAGCCAGATTGCTTTGTTCTCATACCGTATTGCCCATTTGACGGAGCACCTTAAGGCTAACCGTAAAGATTATAGCACACAGAGAGCTTTGACAATGTTGGTAGGTAAGCGCCGTTCACTCCTTAACTATCTTAAGGACCGTGACATCAACCGTTACCGTGCTATTGTCGCTAAGCTTGGTTTGCGTAGATAATCTGCGCCAAGAATGCTTAAAAGCGAGGTTTTTCATTCGAAAACCTCGCTTTTTTTGTTAAGTGGATAAGGGGCAAAGTTGGGTTCAGCAGCAAAAAGATGTGGTTTGCTTTTTCATAGCAGAAGTAATTCCCCAAAAAGAAACTCCGGCACTGTGTGAGACACAGCAAGTATCAGTGCATATAGCCGGAAAGAGGCGTGAATTTGTTTGAGCGGTGCAATATCGCGTTGCTGCTTGTGCGTGGGAAGCGAGTTGTCGCGCCCCGGCTATACACACTGAATTTCTATTCAATAAACCTCCTCGCGTCAATACTTTATTTACGTTTGCAGTTCTTAACCAATTCTCTGTTGTCGATAATGGAACAAACAGATACTCAGTTTTTCTTTTTTATAACTATCGACACAATAACTGCAAGCCCCACGCACATGGGGTAGTAGAGGTTGGGAATTATTGCCACGGGCGACACCAGCGCCAGCCCCGATGCCATAAGCAGTTGCGCTCCATAGGGAATTACTCCCTGTACAAAGCACGATGCCGTGTCCATGAGGCTTGCCGAACGGCGTGGCGATACCTTGTATTGCTTTGCGATGTTGCGCGAGATGTCACCGACCGACAGAATGGCAATGGTGTTGTTCGCGGTACATACGTTTGCCAACGCAGTGAGTCCGGTAATGGCAAACTCGGCACCCCTCTTTGAATTTATCCTTGCTGTCACAACCTGTATCAGGTAATCTATTCCGCCGTTCAGGCGCACCATCTCAAGTACTCCTCCTGCAAGCATCGTAACGATAATAAGTTCGCCCATGCCCATCACTCCGTTGCCGATATGTGTGCAGAACTCTATTCCGTTGAAACTTCCGTAGGCGAATCCCAGTATGGCTGCCGACACTATGCCCAGTATAAGTACGACGAGCACATTAACTCCCAGCAATGCCACGATAATAACAATTACGTATGGCAGGCACTTGAGTACTTCGTTGAAGGTCATGGACGGTGCCTCGACCGATGATATGCCGTTCCCGCTGAATGCATATATGAGCAGTGTTATAATTGCTGCTGGGGCCACAAGCAGTATGTTCGTGTAGAACTTGCTTCGCATTGAGCAGCCCTGTGTCTGTGTGGCTGCGATGGTTGTGTCCGATATGAATGAGAGGTTGTCGCCGAAGAATGCTCCACCCACAACTATTGCTACCATCCATGCAACATCGCAGCCAATCTGTGCGGCAAGGGTGGTGACTACGGGTGTGAGTGCCACGATGGTTCCCACTGATGTACCTATCGACAGCGACACGAAACAAGCGGCAATGAATATTCCCGCCGGCAGATAGTTGGCAGGGATAGCGTTGCGTGCAAGCAGCACTGTTGCGTCAATGGCTCCCATTGCCTCTGTTGTCTTTGCGAATGCTCCTGCAAGCACGAATATCCACACCATATACATTATGCGCGTGTTGGCTGCTCCCCGCGAGAAACTGTCTATGCGCTCGTTGAGGCTGTCACCTTTTGTTATTATGATTGCATATATTGCAGCGGCCATGAATGCCACAGCAATAGGTATGCGGTAGAAGTCTCCCGCGATTATTGACCCTACAAGGTAGATTGTGAGCAATACGATTATCGGTGATAGGGCATACAGCCCGCGGAGTGTCTTTATCTTCTGCATGGTTCTGTCGCGCTTTTATTTTGCGCGTACAAAGGTACTGAAAAATATGGAGCAAACAAAAGCGGTGCGCTCTGTTGAGCGCACCGCTGATAGTATGTTAAGATATTTGTATTATTTAACAACCACCTTTGCAGAACGGATTACATTGCCCTTCTGCATCTTTACAAGGTAGACACCCTCTGGAACTGCAACCTGTGCAGGGTTCTTCACGAACTCTACCAACTTGCCGTCAGCAGTGTAAATCCATGCCTTGTCGGCGTTGTTGATAACGATTGCGCCATCAACACCCTCTGCTGTAGAAATCTCGCCGGCTATAACATCCTCAACGCTTGTTGAGTTGATGTGCTCAGGCTCTTCAGCAGCACCCTGGTCGCGTGTATCAGCAGCGGCACGACCCGGGTTGTTACCTGTAATCTGTACACCGAAGTCAATTGTAAAGCCTTTGTTTGTCAAGCCTGTGGGGTTGAATGCACCTGCAAACCAAGCATCAGAGAATACAATACGCAAGCGACTGTCACCAGGAGTTGCATCCTCGGGTACTTTGAATGTAAAGGTGTAGCCTGGCTCAACGAGTTCAGGTGTAGACTTTTCGTGTGTTCCGATGAAGAATATGCGCTCGCCCTCAGGGTCGGTCTCAGTAGTGCCCTTTGCAATCTCTGCCGCAGTTCTCTCAACCGGCAGCGGGTGGTCGAAGTTGCCGCTACCATTGAGGTCGAGCCAACCTCCGGCAAAGCACCACTGCAATCCGTCATCTAATTTTGGACCTTTAATTGTCATTGTGATAGTTTGTCCCTGGTTGATGATGAGGACATGGTCGCGTGCATCGGCATACTGTGTGCCATCGGCTACAGGAGCACTTGCTGTGTAGTTGAGGTTTTGTGTGGCGCCTGTTGTCTTTGCAAGTTCTACATATCGCTGTGTACGTGCATTATCAATACCGCTTGACGCTGGGTCAATCTGACTTATACCGTATGTATCCTCTTCTACCTTCTCGGGCAGGTCTGCCTGGTTGCCGCGTGGAACCTCTACCCAAACAATAGGAGAGTAGGTTTTAAGGTCAGTTGAAACTGAGCGTACGCCAATGAACGGAACGTCATTCACGCTCTCGAACTCAATGTTGCCAACGAATGTAGCCCACTGTGATGTTGTACCGACTTGAGCAACCTTGCCCTCCTCGCCGTTCTTGTACATAATCTCGAAGTGGCTGATGTTTGCCTCGTCATTGAATACCAAATCCCAATCAGCGCGTGTCTTTGCCTCAGCCTCAATACCCCAATGCAGTTTAAGGTTCATAGAACTCTTTGTCTCGTTCTTAACCTCTGCTACAAGGTCCTTTACGGCTGCAGGAGCAACCCAATTCTCGTCATTGATTTCGAGCTTGCCAACGTAGAGCTGGTAGTCATTGTTGTTGCCCTTCACGCGCAAGCCGATGCGCTCAATAACGTCACCGTTTGAAATGCCTGTGAGGTTGAATTTCTTCTCTTCCCATGTGTTGCCTGTTACGTTGCCTACTGCATACTCCTGCCAAGCGTTGTTGCCGCTCTTCTTTACAATGAGGTAAAGGTTTGTTGCCTCTACATCCTTCAAGGTCTTTACAGCAACCTTTGCGTATGCACCGTTGCCTGCCTTGAGTGATGTCTTGTAAAGGATGATGTCGGTACCTGTAGATGTTGCTGCACCTGTGAGTTCGATACAAGAACCGCCGGTGTATGCGTCGAGGTGTGTGTAGTTTACATCAATGTCATTTGTAACAGTTGTTGTACCGGCTTTGTATCGCAACCAACGGTATGTGGGAACAATGTCCTGTGAACCCATGTTGTACCACTCGCTGTCGTGTGACATCTTGCCTTTGTAGTAGTAACGGTCACCGTTGCCCAGTGTAAAGTGTGTGCCGAACGGCAGGTTGCCCTGGATGGTAGAACGCTCGGGAATCCAGTGTGCCATACCTGCGAAGGTCTGCAATGGAAGCTTGCCATTCTCTGCTACCCAGTTGTTGCCTTTGTTGCTAAGTGCAGGTGTGTTTGCCGGGTTACGGTTACCGCCTGAGAAACCACGCTCGATAAGTCTCTGGTAGTTGCCCTGGATATCATATACACCGTCACCTGCGTTAAAGCTGTAGAAACGGCTCTGGTCATGCTCACCCCAAAGGCAGATACCGCAGTTGTTGCCCTCAAGGTTTGTCCACTGGCGGTCCATGCTTGCTGTCCATACACCGGCATAGAGGCCTTCGGCCGAGCCGTAAGCATTTACTACAGCGTTGTATGTGTCACCAAGCTTGCTTGCAATCTCATATGACTGGTAGTTGAGCATAAGGTCGTGTGTCTTGCCGTTTGCTTTTGTACCATAGAGTTTGTCTATGTTCGAATCTGATTCAGAACTGAAACTTGATACTGCTGTATATATTGCGCTATGATAGTTGTCAAACCCTATTTCAGCTGCATATTTGTACAGTTCCTTATGGAAGTTTACAATGTCACTATTGCTCCAGCTTTCATCTTCCCAGTTATAGTTGATTCCGTCTGAACCGAAGTACATAAGAATGTTGATAAGCGGCTTCACATACTTGAACTTTCCATTACTGTCCTTTCTTGTAATCAAGGCACTGTATGTGCCATCACCGCTACCCTCTGTCCAACTTTCAAAGAACTTGATACCGCTCATTATGTCGGTACCGTTACGGTGAGCTGCGTCAACCCATGCGCCCGGAGCCTGGAAGATAGAGTGGTTCCATGTACCGAACAGGTGTACATACTGCCACATTGAGAATACATCGGCATTGAACTTTGCCTCGGGGTGGCCAACGGCAGCATCCTTACCGTAGTCCATAGGCATGTTCATAAAGAGGTTGCGCTTCTCGAATGTGTTAGGTCTTACACGGTCGGCACGGCTCATGATGTTTGCACGGCGAACGTGTGAACGTATGAAGGCGATATCTGATTCCTGGATACCTGCCATCTCGAATTCCTCTTTTGTGGGGTAGTTGCGCCCTTGCTGCAATGCGTTGTAGAAGAGTTCCATAAGAGCCTCATCACTAAAGCCTGAGAAGTCATATACCTCTTCGCCTGAACTGCCGCCGCCGGTCTCTTCGTCTGTCACTTCATCAATGATGTAGCAGTTACCTGCATCGGTTGTTGACCAGCCGTCAACAACAAGGCCTGCGTCGGTCTGGTTCGGGTCCTGTGAATTGAGATAGAATGTGCCGATACCGATTTTCCAACGGTAAGTGGCTTTGCCTGAATCTGTGATGTTCAAGGCAAGAATTTTTGTTGCACTGTATTTTCCGCCTACTGAAACATACTTGCCGGCACCTACGCTGTAGAGGTAGTACTTGCCATTGCTGAGTTCAATCTTGAACTGCTGGTTAGGGTCCTGCGGGTTGCGTGTCACTGTGCCTACTGCCTTACCATTGCTTGATGCAAGTGTTTGCACGCTTGAACTGTACATAAGGAATGCACGTTCGGAACGAATTGTGTAGAGTTTGTCGTTGCTCAACTGTGACAAATCTGTCACAACGGCTGCCTGTGCCGAGAATGCAAGGCACAAGAAACTGATGAGCATAAGGTAAATCTTTTTCATGGATTCGTTTTTTAATGGTTAGTATAAATTAAAATTATCTCTATTTGTTAAATTGGAGTGTCTGTTTTCTTTAAACGCCTAACTTGTGCTGTCAAAAGAATAGTTGTTGCAAGAAGATGGTTTACAAAGTGTTATTTTGCAATGATTCACAATCCGCTCAATGTTAGCAAATATAATTGTTTTTGTTTGAAAAAGTGTTATTTCTGAAATAAAATTTAGCAACAAGATGACTATTGATACTATTGATACATTGAACACAAATAAAGGAGTTCCCCTCACGGAGGAACTCCTTTATTTGTGTTGTTCTTCTCTTGTTAGAAGTTGTCGGTATCAACATCCCACCATAGGCGTGTTGCCTGCTCGTCGGGGCCGCCAAGTGCAGGGATACCGCTGCTTTCAACCATGCCCAATGCGATGGGGTCTGATGGAACCCAAGGTATACGGCGTATCATTTCACCTTCATTGATGCTACCGTCGCCCTCGTCAGTGTTCAGAACCGGGAACAGCTTGGGATAACCTGTACGGCGCAATTCGGTCCAGGCCTCGTTTGACAATGGGAACAAGGCAAGGTACTTTTGTGTGATGATTTTCTCTAACTTTGTTTCATTGTTGTCACCTTCGTTCCATTTTACACCGATTGTTGTTACGCTTGGCCAGTCCGGTCCTTCTCCAAGGGGGTCGACACTGATGTATTCATTTGCTTTTTCCTTATTAAGATATTCTGTCACGTAATTGCTGTACTGCGAACTACCGGTAGGCTCTTCCATAAACGCATTACGTATACCGCGCTCGTAGAATGTCTGTGCATCGCCACCCATATTCCAACCACGTATAGCACCCTCGGCACGCAAGAAATCTACCTCGGCCCATTTGATGAAATATTTAGGGCTGTTGCTGTTCTTCAATATTTCGGTGTTTATTGATGAGTAGCATAGGTATTTGTTGGCATCGTAGTCATACTGTCCGATACCTACAAGCGTTCCGGCACGGACACCGCAGATACGTTTGCCTTCAGGTATCACCTCGCCGGTGCTTCTGTTCTTGATGCTGTAGCTGTTTTTAAGGATGAAGTATTTGGTGTATGGGTGGTCAAGGCTCATGAGAAGGCTCTCGAACGATGCTGATATTCTGATGTCGTTCCAGCCCGATGCGATTGTAACAAGTGGGTGTGTGAAAGTCATGCCGGCATTCTTCGGGAAGATACCGTGCTGTTGTCCCATATTCTCAATAACACCACCGGCTACAGCCTCTTCGGCCCAACGTTTTGCAGTCTCAGGCTCAACTTTTACAATGTGCATTGCCATACGCAGTTTCAGTGAATTCGCGAATCTGATGTATGAATCCATGCTGGTGTAGTCCTCTGCGTGGTTGGTCTTGCAGTATGATATCATAATTGCTCCGATGAGGTCCTTATACTCCTGTGGACGGTTCTCGAAATTCTTCAGGCACTCTACTATTGTATTAAGGTTTTCAACGATACCATAGTATATGGTCTTTACATCGTTATATTCTGTAACCTCCTCAAGATTCTGTTTGTCCTCAAGATATGTGAAAGGACCGAAAAGGTCTGCCATCTCCTGTGCAGCGAGGCTGTAGTAGAGAAGGAATATGGCCTTTATCTCCGGAAGGTTGTCTATCGCAGGGTGGTTAAGCAACGGCATCATTGCAAGCTTGGTTGTAGAGTATACACCGCCTGCGCCGCCATTGAATTTGGGGGCGATATTGTATGTCGATGTCTGCACTTCCTCGGAGTAGGGGAAATCCCTGTGGGGTACAACGAAATATTGCGCATATCCGTCGGTTCCAAGGCAATACTGCATCTGGTATGCGTGGTCATCCGATACAGAACCGTTCTTGCTTCCACGCATGGTATAGATACCGCCAAGGGCTGTCTGCAGCAACTGGTCGTTCAGGAGTGTTTCGTATGCGACCAGAGCGCTGTCAAACGGAATCTCCTTGTCAAACGGAATTGAGTCGACATTGCCAGTGTATTTTGTCGTCCCTGTCTGGACATCGTTTATTCCCATCTCGCTTCCCGGGTCATCGAAGTCGAGACATGATTGCATTGCTGTTGAGGCAAACAGAAGTGCGCCTGCGAGCATAATATATTTCTTTCTCATAATTTCTATTTTTTATATGTTGTTACTGGTTTAGCCAATCATCATAGGTTCAATTTAATGTTCAAACCGAATGACCTTGCAGAAGGATGGTTGAATACATCAATACCTCCGAGTCCGTTTCCTGTAGAGAGCGATACGTCCGGGTCAACAGGCGCATCCTTGTAAATGAAGAAGAGGTTGCGGCAAACGAACGACAGGCTAAGGTTCTTGTTCTCGCCGAAGAGGTCACGGAATGTATAGCCAAGAGAAAGTTCGCGCAGACGGAAATTGGTAGCATTGTATATGTAGCTTGATGCATCTCTTGTACCAAGGTCATAGTAGTAGTCCTCTATTGCAATAAGGTCGCGGCCGTCATTGAGGTACATGCCAGGGCGTGTATTGCCGAACTCATCGGTGATGTAAATGTTGTTCTTTTCTGCATTGAGACGAGCTGCGCCGGTACGTGCCGATGCACCCCATCTGTCAAGGTAACCCTCGGTGAGTGATATTACCTTGCCTCCGATACGTCCATTGATGAGGAAGTAAAGGCTGAAACCCTTCCATGTGAATGTGTTTGACCAAGAGAGCTGGTAGGGGCTGTTTGCATTGCCGATGAACTTCTGGAACTTCTTGTTTGCCTCGTATACACGCAGTTTGCCGTTGCTTGCTGCGGTTACATAACCGCCGTATGAAGGTTTGCCGTTTACGATATACATGTCACCGGCCTTGTTCTCCAATGTCGCTTCGTAGCGGTTGCCTTCCACATCGGTGTAGAAACCATCTACAATGTTGCCTTCTGTTGTATATTTGTCAACATTCCTTTCGTATGGGATACCGTTTTCTACACCGGTCTCAACAACGGTGTATTTGTAGACATCCTCTTTGTAACGTGTGAAGTCTGTGATATAAAGGTCGCCGTATGAACCACCTTCCTTATAAAGGAGTCTGTATTTGCCGCCACCGAACTCGGTTGCCATATCCTTGCTGTTGCCGAACTTGTCCTTGTATGTCTTCTCAATTTCGTTGTAGTTGTATGAGAAGTTTACACCGGTCTTCCAGCGTAGATTTCTGGTTATTGCCCAGTCATATCCGGCAGAAATCTCAATACCCTGGTTACGTATCACACCACTGTTTACAGGCTGTATCTTTCCGTTTGTTCCGGTAATCTCGAGATATGAGTTGTGCATTGCCGAGTTGTAGTAAGTAACGTCCAGATTAAGACAGTCGTTGAAGAACTGCATCTCAAGACCGGTCTCAAATGATTTTGTCTTTTCTGGAATAGGTATGAAACTATTCCTATTGTTTATAGTCGCTGTACCAAGTACGTTGTTTCTTGATACAGTGTTGTACAGTGAGTTGGGGATTGAGTTACCTACCTCGGAGTAACTTAAACGGAATTTTGCGTATGTAAACCATTCGGGGAGTCTCACAAGGTCGCTGATGATGGCATTGGCACCGAGTCCGAAGTAACCATAACTCTCATCTGTTCCAAGGTATGAGAACTGGCGGAATGGACGATACCAGTCCTGACGGTATGAACCATCGATGAAGATAGCGTCTTTCCAACCGATTTGTCCTGTTATAAGGGCAGCCTGGTCCCAATTGCTGCTTTTGCCTTTGGATGTCACTCCGTTTCCGCCCTTGCTGGGGTCGAACTGGTTGATGGCGGTTGGGATTGTGAATTGATAGCCATCGCCGTTTACTGTGTAGTCGGTTGTGTTAGAGATGTATGTGCTGCTGCTGTTGCCCTTGATTGTGTGTCCTACATAACCTGCTGTGGCCGAGATTGACCAATCCTTTGCAAACTCCTTATTATAAGAGAGCATGTAGTCGACATATATTTCATTTGTGCGGCTATTGTTGAGCCAGTAGCGGCCATAACGGTACATCTCCACATCAAACCATGTCGATGCGTATGTGTGGCCTTCGTTCTGGTACTTTGTATGGTCAATTGATACACGTCCTTGAAGGTTAAGACCTTCTATTATCTTGAGTGTTCCGCTGAATGATGCCGAGAAGCGGTCCTCTGTGCTCATATCGTTGTTTTGGTTCAGAAGCCAATATGGGTTGTTGTATGCGGGCTTCTGAATTGCGTACTGCTGCATGGGACCTTTCAAAAGCACATTGCCGTACTGTTTCATGATAACTGTACCGTCGCCTGATACATCCTCCCAATATGGTTGGTTGCCGAGACCGTTGCTGTCACCCGATGACAACCACTGGCCATTGGCGCTGTAGTTATCCTTGTAATACTTCATGTCAACATCGCGCGGAGTGTTGTAAAGATGATATATCGGGTTGCCGATTGTACCTCCACCAATACGGTTCTTTGTCTTTGCCTGATTGTAGTTGGCGCTGACGTTCAATGTGAGGCGGTCCCACAACTTGTATGTCTGGCGGAATGCGAATGTATTACGGTTATAACTGTTCGCATCAATCATACCGATAGAGTGTGAATTTGAGTAAGATACGTATGTCTGTATCTTCTCTGTTCCTCCTGATACCGATACTGAGTTATTTGTGTTTATTCCTAAACTGTAGAAATCATCAAAATCATCGATAGCATAGTTGCGCAGGTGTGCTGTGAACATGTTAGGGGTGCCGTCCTCGTTATATTCGTTGAAGAACTGTTTGTTGGCCTGGTAGTTGAAATCCCATGTGCCGTTTCCGCTCAGTTTGTCGCCCCAACTGTCAGCAACAAATTCATTGCTTGCAGCACGGTAACCTCCGTAAGAGTTCTGGAGGTCATGGGTCATCAATGGTGTGTCAAATGAGGTGTTTGATGTAAATGTCACCTCCATACGGCCTTCCTTACCTTTCTTTGTGGTAATCATGACAACACCGTTGGCTGCACGTGAACCATAGAGGGCTGCTGCATTTGCACCCTTGAGGATATTCATTGACTCAATGTCGTCGGGGTTAATCATTGACAACGGGTCACTACCTTCTGATGTGGCTCCTGTTGTCATGGCTGTTGCACCAGCCTGACCGCGGATGCTGTTTGTCATAGGCACACCGTCCACAACGATAAGCGGAGCATTGTCACCCATGATTGACTTGTTGCCGCGAAGCAGGATTTTTGATGCGCCACCGGCACCTCCGGCACTTGGAGTGATGGTGATACCCGATACTTTACCTTCGAGCGAGTTGATGAGGTTCGCATCGGGAGCCTTGAAAAGTTCATCGGCTTTAATCATCTGGGTTGCGTATGTAAGTGATTTCTCCTTACGCATGATACCCATGGCTGTAACAACCAGCTCTTCCAGTTGATTGTCTTCCTCAATCATTACGAAATTGAGCGGACCTCCGTTCCAAATCTTGTCCTCGCAGGTAAACCCCATGAGGGTAGCGCGGATTGTCGCGCCTTTCTTCACATTGTTCAAAATGTAGGAACCGTCAAAGTCCACGAATGCCGAATTCTGTGTACCGACAACGTAGACAACTGCTCCAATCATTTCCTCGCCTTTATCTGACATTACTGTACCTTTTACAGTGCCATACTGCTCTTGCTGTACAACTGCTGTACTTGCCCATGACTGTGTGGGCAGGGCGGAAAGCGGAATTCCCATGATGGCTGCTGCTAAGAGCGACCTTCCAACCGATTTAAGTAGTTTCATATTGTTTTGTTTATTTTGGGATAACTTGCTTTTTGCAAGCAAATGTTCCCCCAATGGTTAAAGTTTAATAAGTAATTTCGTTTTGTATGTTAATAATGCTTTTTTATAGAATATTATACCGATTTTACAACTTTCAAAAATAGTCAAATATTTTTCTAAAAGAAACTTTTTTTTGCTTTTTAATATATAATACCTAAAAATAATTTTTCGGAAGATTCTTTTGTGAATTGCTTGGCATGTATATAAAATGAAGATGACTAAAAAGTGTATTTTGGCGTTACGCCTGCCTCCAAAATCCTCATTTACGTTCAGTAAACTGCGGTTTTAACTCTTCGCAAGCCTTAAATTGGTTCAGTAGCCAAAAGATGTGGATTGATAAAACTATAAAACAAAACTATGGGAACATAAATGTTCCGTCGTCGCAAACATTGCTCGCTCGCAATGTTTGCTGTAATTTTATCGGTGACAGATATTAAGGAAATTACCTTTGGCGGTTGTATAGCAGAAGTAATTCCAAAAAAAACTCCGGCACTGTGTGAGACACAGCAAGTATTAGTGCATATAGCCGGAATGAGGCGTGAATTTGTTTGAGCGGTGCAATATCGCGTTGCTGCTTGTGCGTGAGAAGCGAGTTGTCGCGCCCCGGCTATATGCGCGTTAAGATACTTGTGGCACCATTGCGAGCGAGCAATGTTTGCGACGACGGAACATTTATGTTCCCAAAGGAGTGTGCTTTAGCACTACTGATGTGACCGAATGATATTGCACAGCAATTCATGAGCAAAGCATCATGCGACTGATGAACTCTGTGCCGGGGCTTTTCGTTCTTTTGGCCGCCAAAAGAACATGATAGAACGACTACAAGAGGAATACAAGATAACTGATTAAGGGTAAAATTAACCTTGGAATAAGATATTCAAGATAGAAAATAATCGTACAAGTAAAATATTACCCACACCTTTTTTCTACTGAGCCACAACTTACCCTTAACCTGTTGTCGTATATTCTTTCTGCTATTGTTCTATCTTAACTTTTCGTCGCGCGAAAAGTTACAAAAGCGCCCGTCACACGTAAAAATTAGTCACAACAGCCTTCTGCTCAC
>JAZNDZ010000134.1:0-16313 GCA_045588345.1 Bacteroidaceae bacterium | reverse complement strand
CGAAGCGGCGCAATCCTTTGCTTATGCGCTCTATCTGCTGTTTACGTGGTTTTGAACGGCGGTTAAGATAGTTTGAGAGTTGCTTTTGGTTTACTCCTGTAATGCGTTCCATACCGGCCAATGAGAGGTACTGCGAGAAATACTCGAGGAAGCTCTGTGTATCGAGTTTGTACTCCAGTTCATATTCTCCCTTCAATTCCTCGGGCCACTGCTCGATAGGTAACTTTTCCTTTATTTGGCGAATTGAGGTCTCGATGTCGGCCTTGCACTCCTCCAATGTATCACCGGCACCGTAGATGCCGTCGCAGTTGTCGCTATAAGCGTCGAATAAATCTGCTGAACGTTCGATGACAATAATAATCTTTTTCATATCTGGCATTTTTTTAATTATCTATTTGTTTGGAAGCCGGGTTTATTTCAACCCGTACTTCCTCATTAGCTTGTTTGCAAGTCCTGTTCCCATCTCTTTTGAACCGTGATACGGAACGGGCTCCGTCAGTTTGCCATTTTTGTCGCGGTAGAAGTAATGGCTGCCTTCTGCGTGGTCGAATTTGTAACCTCTTTTAATGAATAACCTGTGTAGTTCTGTGCTTTTCATTGTGCTTGTTTTTGTTGTTTGACATTGCAAAGATAGCGAAATTTCTATTATTAACAAGAGAATAGTAGAAAAATTTCTATTGATTGCGTGTTTTTTTGAAAAATTCGGGGGCTTCACAGCAGCCAGGGGAAAGGGGATGTTGAATTAAAATTATGATGAGAAAGTTTTATTTATCCTTGAATTCATCATCCTGTGCAAAGATGTCGGAGACTTCAAGGTTGATGTTATAATGCGTGGTCAGTAAATCGTAGTCGAAGGCCATTGCCATATCGACAGTCTGCTTATAGGTGGTAACGTCTCGGTCGTGTTCATCTTTCTTCACGGTGATATCAAAAACACCCTTTGATACATTCTTGAAGCAAACCACATCTTTTTTGCTGCTGAACCGATACTTCTCAAGGTAGAACTTCAATAAACCTTCCGGCAATGAGGGCTTGCCCACGGCGCGCGCCTCCTTCATGTAGAGCCGGAAAATGCGGCTCTTGCGGAGTAACAGAATATGTTTTTGCTCTTTGAACTGCATTTTAATAGCCGGGGGTTGCCGGAGAACTCATTGACATATACAATGCGATAGTCGCTTTCGTTGTAGATATCGCTGTTCTGACGGAGGTATGCAACCAAATCCCAGAACTTGCCCGGTTCGTTGTTGGTCTTGCACTCGCTGTTCTGTCGCACGATACCTTCCTTTTGCAGTGTTTGTAAATATTTTTTCTTTTTTGTTTTTTCTTTTAAATCACTCTCTGCTTCTTTCTCCTTCATAATTCTCTCCTTTGCTTTGAGTCGCATGGCATCTATCCTCTTTTACCTTTTTGTGCTTAGGCTTTCTTCTTTGGAGCTTTTGTTGATGCTATTTTGCATTTTTGAACATAATGCTTTGTTTTTTAAATATTTAATAGTATTTTTGCTAAAATTACCCTCTATTGTGGAGTGGTGTATTTGTGAAATTTTAACAAAATGTAAAACCTTTTTATCGAATATAAAATAACTTAATATACAATGAAAACTAAAGGATTATTGTTTTGTTTGTTGCTCCTTGTGCTTGGAACAACAACAGCTTTTGCCGACAAGTATTACAAGGCAAGGTACAGCTACAGCTCAAAGCATCGTGTCTCCGAGTTGAGGACCGATGGTACAAAGTACATGATTTACAACACAACCTTTAACGGAACTGCCGATTATACCGGTTTCCTGTACAACGACAACACCATTCTGGGGTTGTCGAAGACAAAGGATAGTGGTATCTTCATTTACAATGATTGTTTTGTCTTCACCCTTGAAGACGCAGGTGATGATGATGCCAACACATTCTACATAAAGTCGGAGAAAGGTGTTTATATCGATGCTGAAGGTAAGCCCAGCATAAGCCCTGTAAAACTTTATTTATATACATGGGACCAGGCAACAAACTCCAATGCAGAATACTCGGTGGATGGCGCTGGTAAAATTCAGTTCAACGAAAGCAATGATATCACGCAGGCTTTCGTGCGTTCAGAGCACCCCGACTACACCGTTATTCCAGAGAACCGGATTACATTTGATGATAATAAGGTGTTTGTTATTTGCAACGAGGATAAAACCGTCTATTGGAGTGGTACTGAAGACAGTTTTATCAAATGGAGCACAGGACAGCCTTTTGCTTTCTACGATACCGAGGAGGTTACCTCAGTTGGTTCTTTCGAAATCAAGGACCTGCACATCTTCAGCCGTTGCGACCTCTACTCTGCACAGCAGATATACGGTTATATAAAGAATGCATCGCAGATTAAACCTGTGCTATCCGATGGTACAGAGATAAACTTCGGTGATGGTCTTGCAACAGCAGCACCTCTTCTCGATGGCGACAACGGTACTTATGCTGCCACAAATTGGCTAAACACCACTGCTGGTCACACCTTTGAAATTGACTTGAATGCAGAAGATGTCACCTCTTTCAGGCTCTATATGCAGCGCAGAGCCGACTCCAGAGACATTCTTACTAAATTTGAACTTCAAGTATCGACCGACGGTACAAACTTCACTTCGAAAGGAACCTACGAAACAACCCTCGGCAGCACAGCAAGTTATAACAAACTGTTTACATCCGGTGAATTAGGAGGTTCAGCTATTAAGAAAATAAGAATTGTTGCAACAGAAACATCGGGAATGGCAAATAATATAACCTGTATGGGCCTTGCCGAACTCTACGTGCTCCCCAACAACGATGTTATCAATAACGGAATTGAATTTTTCGACTCATCACTGCCCATCTATGCTACAGAAGCCGATTTCAAGGCAAAAATTGAGGAGTATAACTCGAAAGTTTCGGCTGTGAAACTCCTTTCCGGTGTGCCCATTCCCGGTAACAAGTACCGCATCTATGCCGATGCTTACAACGATGACACCGCCGACGATGTTGATAATCCTGCATACGTGAACCGCGATGTGAGCATTGATGATGTATATAGCCTTGTAGCAAACACAAGCTATCATACAGCAGGTGGTAATGCAACCGCTTTCGAGTGGTACTGCGAGGAGACAAGTTCCGGCAAGATTGTGCTCCGCAACGTGAAGTATCCTGGAAAATACCTTGCAAATGGCACAGTGAGCGATACTCCCTACGAGTGGCAGTTCAACACCAACCACACACAGCGTCATGGTGTGCCATTGGTAGATAATAACAGCCGTTACCTCACATTGCTCAACGACGCTACCGGCTGGGTTGCCGATATCGGTTGGGTGCAGAACCAGAAGACAACACTCAATTGTACCGATTTCGTCTTCCTTCCTGTTGAGATAACCGGCCCAGAGAAGAAGATAACCATTATTGCCAGCGAACTCGCAACACGCAACGCTAAGCTCACTCTCGGCGATGACACAGAGACTGTATATCGCATACCCTTCTCACGTATTTTCAACGGTGCAAGCGATTTGCCTGTTGTTGTATCTACAGCCGACCCTTATCACCAGTTCATTGGCTTCTTCGAGAAGGGCACAGAGACGAAATTGTGTAACGAAATAACAACAGAAATCTATAATAACAGTATAGTAAGCGGCGATACCCTTGAAGCGCGTTTCGAGGTTAATGAGTTGTTCGAAAAGTCAACCGACAGCGAAATTAAGCTCTACCGAATAAAGAACGCAAAGAATAAGCAGATTGCTTCGCAGCAAGCAAAGCCAAACCGTGCCAGTGTAAACATCGAAACCAATGGAGGCGACCAAGTGTCGGCAAGTGGAGGTGTAGGAGTCTATGCCAAGTTTGCAGAGGGTGACAAGAATATCGACCTTGTGTATACCGATAAAGACAAGGCTGATGCAAGAACACTTTTCTACTTCACTAATAGCGAAGACTATTATGACGAAGAGTCGGCTAATGTCTTTATTAACAGTGCTGTAACAACAAAGAAATTCAAGAAAGCCGCAGAGTGGACCGATGCCGGACAACTCTATTTCGTTCAGCCGAACCTTGTTTCCGGCGGCTATAAGGGTTTCACAATTTCCGGAACCAAACTCAATGCAAGCAACGCCCCCGGCGACGCTTGGGTCGGCGATTTCAGCACCAATGTCATTAACCTTGGCAATGCCGAGAACGAAGGTGCAGCCTGGGTATTTGAGCCTGTGAATGTAGAACACTCAAAAGAGTTGTTGAGAGACTATATTAAGGAATCTGCAATAACCATTCTGGAAGAACTTTACAGAATGCGCGATGATGCGGAAGCCTATGACATAGAACGGGTAAACTCGGCAATACAGTATGTAACAGGAATCGTAGGTGTCTATGACTCTGAAAATCAGACAATCAACTCTACCAATGCAACAATGAATACCGAGGGTGTTACAGTCCTCGTAGGTTATGCACAGACTTTCCACATGCTTCAGCATGAACTAAAGTACGCTATGCAGAAGCTCCCGGAACTCACCACGGAGCCTGCAGGTGAACTTGACAAAACAAAACCTAAGGAGTATCAGGCAAAATGGTATTATGTAAAGAATGTATATGGTACCGACTCTAAGGGTCAATCCTTGTATGCAAAGTATAATGGTGCCGATAACCTGATGAAACTCAGCACAGACAATCCTACTCTTGCCAACCTATTCTATTTCTCAGGTAAAGATAGCATATTACCCAAAGATAGTTATAACGATGATTGTCTCAAGGTTCATGTACACAACTTCATGGCACAGAACCTTAAGGAAAAAACCGTTTCAAACGACAGCACTCTGGTGAGTGACAACAATACCATATTCGAGGTTTTGAAATTTGAGGGTGACGGCACGGAGAACCAGAATATTGCCGATGTGCAGAAACTTAGCAAGGATATCGCTTGGGAGATTACAGCCGAGTTCGATAATGCAACAGGTACCTTCTCTAACGGTTGGGGTACAGCACTGCTCGCAACCGGTAGCAAGAGTAACGGCGGTGATTACAGTTCTGGTTTCCAAGTGTTCTTAAAACAGGACGGTCGTCTTGTTATTAAAGCCGGTGACTCAGGCAACTACGATAAATATGTGTTTACACACACACAGAACGCATACTCACACCTGAAGGTTGTGCTTTCTTATGCCGACAAACGACTCAAGGTATATGTGACTAACTCACAAGGTTTTACACAAACCATTATTAATGCACATACGGGCGATCGCGATTACATACCTTGCGACAATATGGCAGATATCGACAAATTGTGTGCATACATGCCTAAGGGCGTATTTATCGAGTCACTTACAGCCGATGCAGTGAGCGCCATGAAGTGGAACAAGCACAGCAATAATGCTGAACGTTTTGCCGATTGGTACATTCACCCATCGTCAAATACCGAGTATGTAGGTCTTGGTGTCACAGTAAAAGAACCCAATGACCAAAGACTCGGCTGGGCGAACTCCGATGGCGAGCACGATGACATATTTATGGATATGGGTACATCAAACTATGCTACATGGCAGTTCGAGCGCGTAACTGACTTTACAGGTCACATACTAGAACTCCTTGATATGTACAATATCGAGAACTGTGTCATATACAACAAAGAACTTGTTGAACTCTATCATAAACTCGTTGTGCTTGCTGCAGCCGAAAAGACTGAGGCTACTTTCAATGCAATAACAGAACTCATAAGAGAGTATGGCTCGCCCGACCCATCGGACTACAAGGCTCCAAAGGCCGGTGCGCTTTATACAATACGTTCTATTGTTGAACAGAACACCGAGAACGCTCTTCTTGTGCATGTCGATGCTGCGAAAAACGACCTTAAAACACTTGAACTTTACAATGCCGATGTAATCCGCGACGACATGAGCTATGACAGCCGTGCGGCTTGGGTCTTTGAAGGTGCCGACGGTGAGAAAACAACCGGTCTCAAGGCAAAGAACATCCATACACAGTGTTGCATTGCAGCACTTGGTGCCGATGAATCAATGGTTGCTGCCGAGGGTGCTGAAATAACACTCAAACCGGTAGAGAACTACGGAAGCATCACACAGTTCAAGGTAGGTGAGAATTATATGAACAGAACTGCCGGTAACGGAACAATTGCCTATGCGAACAACGAAGAAAACTTCTGGGGTAGTGAAATAGCAACACCGCCGACAGGCGTGTCTGATGTAATTACCGCTGCAGGCCTCGGTGCAGGAAAAGTACACTGCAAGAGCACTGGTGTTGAAGTTGAAACAGAAGGTAATGTTACAGTTACATTTACATTTACCGGTGGCTCTCACAAAATAAATATCCTTGGTGTAGAGCTTGTAGATATTGGCGGTAGTGTTGTAAAATCTGATTACAGATACACCACAGCAGGAGACAGCCCAAGCACTCAGGTATATACCCTTGCCGGTATTGCGCCTGGTGAATATACCTTGAACTGTTATGTCTATGACCCTGATGACGTTGATGACCTAACAAATCATGCAGGTAATTTTGTAGTTGCTGGAGTGAAAGAGGTTTCCGGTGGTGCATCGATTACAAACACCGGTACAGAAACAACCAAGTGGATTATCGAGGAGATTAAGAATCCCGAAGATAAGGTTTACTACATTGTTCCGTCACTCTCATCATCATCGGTTGCAAATCCCGATAGCAGAGCCTATGCAAGTCTCTACCTTGGATTCAATGCAACGACTCCTGCAGGTGTTGACGCTTGGATTGTGAATAGCATTAACACTATTGACCAGCTTGAAATGGAAAATGTCAATGGCATAGTTCCTGCCGAAGAGGGTGTAATATTAACCAGTGAAACCCCTATGAGCAATCAGAAGTTCTATTATAGCGCTACACCTTCTACTGTAGATGCAAGTGAAAACATACTTCTTGGAACCGCATATACAACACTTGAACGTTGCGAAGATGATTATAACATCTATATGCTTGGCAAGAAGAACGACCGCATAGCAATGTACTGGGCATACGAGAACCGTAATGAAAATGGCGTAAAGGAGACATACGAAGGTACTACAGAACACAATGAGAGCGGCTGGGTTCAGTGCAACGCCAATAAGTCCTATCTGATGTTTGGGGAAGACAACCAAAGCGCTCCGGCATTGTATGCTTTCTTCTTTGACGGTGACGCTACCGGCATCGACGATATCACAGCTGCAGATGCTGCTTCCGAAAACAACAGCGGTGTATACGACCTGCAAGGCCGCAAACTCGAAAGAGTAACCGAACCGGGAATATACATCGTGAACGGCAAAAAGGTGTTCGTAAGAGAGATTGAGTAATATTTTAAGGGTTCTGAAAGATTAAGAATATGAAGACTGAAAAGAAAGAATATATATCACCCGTATCCGAAATCCTTGAGATTGGTACACTGAATGTGCTTGCATTGAGCAAAGAAGATGATGTACAGATGGACAGTGATGACCAAATGTCGCAAGAGTACAGAGGTGACTGGGAAAATATTTGGGAAGGAATGTAAGAAAGAGAATTCTCAAAAACAGATAGATAAATTAAAACCAATAATATGAAAAAGAATTTCTTATTAACATTAATGCTGTTAGTTGTTGCGCTGTTTACAGTGCAACCAACAGTAGCGCAAGCACCGTCGGCAACGCCCCAAGAGGCAATCACAGACCTCTTGGACCGTATTGGCGGCGATGGTACTGCCGACAGATTCGAGATTGTCATCGATGCCAACCTCGCCGAAAATGGCAAGGATGTGTTCGTGATTACAGCTGAGAACGGCAAGCCCTGCATCAAGGGTAACACACAGTTGTCGGTGGCAACAGGTATCAACTGGTACCTGAACCACTATGCACACATCAACCTCACATGGAACAACCTCACAACCGACCTTGTGAACGTGAAACTTCCGCTCCCTGCCAGTGAGGACAAGCATGTTTGTAACACAACCTACCGTTACGACTTCAACACCTGTACATTCTCCTACTCAATGGCCTTCTGGACATGGGAGCGTTGGCAGAAGGAGATTGACTGGATGGCTCTTCACGGCATCAACGCCCCGCTTAACCTTGTGGGCTTGGATGTTGTAACACGTAATTTCCTCAAAGAACTTGGAATGAGCGACAGCGATATTGCCGCATACATTGCCGGCCCGGGTTTCATTGCTTGGTTTGCAATGAACAACCTCGAAGGCTGGGGCGGTACAATCAACTCGCCTTCTACAGGTGTTGATATGAGCGGTAACCCCGATTGGTGGTACACACGCCAAGAGGATCTGTGTAAAAAGATGCTCCAGCGTATGCGTGAACTTGGTATGCAGCCTGTAATCCCCGGCTTCAGCGGCCAGATACCCAACAGCCTCTCAAGCTACTCAATCACGGGTTTCAGCAGCGGCGATGTAATCAATGGCGGAACTTGGGCAGGCGATTATACTCGCCCCGATATTCTCCACCCCAATAGCAGCAGCTATGCAAACCTTGCACCCATCTACTACAAGCACCTTGAGGCTATAATGGGTGTGTCGGAGTTTTATAGTATGGACCCCTTCCACGAGGGTGGCCTTCCCGGCAGTGTAACAAATGAAACTTGTTACCCACCGATTATGGCGGCACTCGACACCTACCACAATGCAGTTGATGATGCAAAAAAAACAAGTTACAATGTAGGTACAGACGATAATCAGGCAAAATGGATTATCCAGTACTGGCAGAATATTCCACAAAGCGGTGCTTTCAGCGCAATGAGCAGCTATGGCGACCGTTTTATCGGCCTCGACCTCTTCTCCGATAACATCTATGCCGGCAACGCTGCAAAATGGCGCGATACCGGTGACGATTGCTACTATAAGGGCCGCCCCTACATCTACTGTATGCTCCACAACTTTGGTGGCCGCAGCGGTTTGCACGGTCGTTTGGAGACCACAATGAACGGCTACTTCCAGGCACTTGCAAAGAATAACAACTGTCAGGGTATAGGTGCTACCCCCGAGGGTACAGAAACTAACCCAATCCTTTACGATATGTTGTTCGAACTTCCTTGGATGGATGTGAACAGTCGCCCCACAGCCGATGAGTGGCTTGAGGAATATACCTACTCACGCTACGGAGTAAGCGCAGAAACAGCTCCAAATGCCCTTGCTGCATTGCAGAACCTCAAGAAATCTGTTTGGAATTGCGAGGTGAACCAGCAGGGAACATCAGAGGCTGTTATCCTCGCCCGTCCGAACTGGACTATTAATAGCGTATCTTCTTGGAGTACCGCAGCCATCTATTGGGATACACATGATGTGCGCCTTGCAGCCGACCAGTTGATTTCAATTGCCGACCTTGTAACCGCAAACGGCGGAAAGTCGGGCATTGCCAACTACAACTACGACGCGATAGATGTTATCCGTCAGGCAATGGTGGACTATGCTGCTGAACTTCTGCCCCTTATCAATGCTGCTCGCGGCAATGACACCGAATATACACGCCTTTATAACCTCTATCTGCAGTTGATGCTCGACCTCGACGAGATGCTCTCATACGACGAGAACTTCAAACTCGAGCGTTGGACAAGCCTTGCACGCAATATTGCCGATGAGGTAAACGGTACAACCGAAAACGACCGCAACTGGTTAGAGTGGAACGCGCGTACACAGGTGACAGTGTGGTCAAAGGGCAACACCGACCTTCACGACTATTCTAACCGTTGCTGGGCAGGCCTTATAAAAGACTTCCACTATTGGCGCTGGAAATACTTCTTCGAGAATAACGGAAATGCCCCCAGCGGTGGCTGGTTCAGCGGCTTTGAGTATCCCTGGACTGTTGACTTCAACGAAGTTTACAGCTATGCAGGCGACTACTCACAGGTTGATATACCTACAGACATGACCGCAACAGAGAAGGCTGCACAGACATTCGGCAACTACTTCGGTCGTGTAGAGGGTGCAACAAAGAACTACATATTCCCAATGGGTGTTGCAACCAACGCAACAAAGAGCGACGTTCTCCCCGAAGTTTATCGCGGCCAAACAGTTAAACTTCCTCTCATCATTGGCAAGGAGGTAACAGTTTCATCTGTTCAGATAGACCTTAACGGCGACGGCGCAATGGGTAACACAGAGACACTCTCCGCCGATGGCATGAACGTCACAATTCCGGCCGATGCAGCTATTGGCAAGACAAAGGCAATCGTTGAGTTCAGCGACGGCACAGTTATCACATTCAATATTGCCCTTATTGAGGACATCACCGAGAACCGTACCGTTACAGCTGCTACTGCCGACGCAAATATGGGTACAGTAGCCATTGAGGGCGACGATGACAGCGACGGTTCAATCACCAATATGGAGGCTGTGAAGATTACAGCAACCGCCAACACCGGTTACAACTTCAAGAATTGGACAATTGAATATGCCGATACAACAGTAATAAGCAATGACAACCCATACATTTACTATGGCAAGGATGCTGCAAGCTTCACAGCAAACTTTATTCAGGACAAGTGGGGAGTTGTAGAGTGCAACGGTACATTTAGCGGCGACATTGCTTCCTATGCGCAGTTTATCCACAACCTCACATTTGCATACTACAACCGCGAGGCCGAAACTATTCTTGAGGCTACAACAGCACCCACTCAAATCTTCAACACTATACCGCAAATTATAGATGTTCCACAGGGCGCAAGTTTCGAAGTTAAGTATGATAATGGCAGTAACAGCGGTCTTCAATATTGCTACTTCCGCGCATACATTGACCTCAATGCCGACGGAGACTTCGACGATGAGGGCGAACTCTTGAAAGAGGTAGGTACCAATGGTGCCACAAACACCGCAGTATGCTCCAACACAATGAACGTGCTGTTGCCATACGATATGCCTTTGGGTATCACCCACATGCGTTTGCGCTTTGACGGTGCATGGGACAACAACAACAACCCATCGGGCCGTGGTGCAAAGGATTCCTCAATACGTCCCGTATATGAGATTGTTCTCAATATCACGGACAAAACCGACAAAGCAGCGCACATTACCGTAAAGACAAACAGCGACGAGTGGGGAACTGCTGAGGTGTGGACCGACGAGACACCCGACGGCTCAACAGGTACCGAGTGGGATGTAAGTTCAAACATTCCTCTCTACTTGCGTGCAACAAAAGGCAGTGCCGACACTGAGTTCCTCGGCTGGTACGACCACTATGGCCGCTTGCTAACAACAGAACTCGAATATACAATGTACGCACGCGAGGACGCAACCTATACCGCCCGTTTCCGCAAGTTCCTTGAGATTGACGGCTGGCAGATGGAGTACCGCATAGAGCCGGGTACAGATTTGAAAGTAAAAGATGAACTTGCCAATGGCGTGAAGCCGGAGAACGGCAAAATTTATTATATATATGCACCTACTCGCCCAACCAACGATGGCGATTACGTTAACCGTTATCTCTACAACAATAGCGGTACACTCTCGTTGAACACCGCTGCCAGTGGCGACAACTATTTGTGGACTTGCAGCGTAGATGGTGAAAACTACACATTCCAGAATGTAGGCGACCCCACAAAATACCTTGCTCACAAGGCTACAGCGGCATCGCCCTATAATTTCACTCTTGGAACAGGTGCAACACAATACGAGGGTATAACAATCTATTCGGTTAATGACAGCAGATTCCTTGTCACAAAAGACGATGGAACCGGTTTTGACCAATCAACCAGGGTACACAACCAGTCAACCGAAAATTTTACTACCGACTATGTATTCGTTGAGGTAACTTACCCCAATGTGGTAATCCTCACCGAGGTGCGCAAGAGCGGCAACCACGACCTTATAATCCCTGAGACTGTAAACATTCTTGGTGAAGACCTCAAGATTGTAGGCTTCGACAACGGCTTGTTTACAAACAACAAGGATTTGTGGTCAATAAGCCTGCCTGCGACCATTGAGACTGTAAGCAGCAACAGAGTGTTCAAGGCTGCTATTCCCGGTAAGGGTGCCGACCAGTCGGCAAATGAAGCTAACTACATAACCACAGACCTTGGTACAACATTGGCTCCCGGTGAGGATTGGTCAATATCATTGACTATTGAGGACAACGGCAACAACTTCAACCAGTGGGGTTCTGCACTTATTGCAACCGGCAATGCTCCAATGAACAGCACATACGCCAATGGCTTCCAGTTGTATATGCAGTCAACCTCTAATGGCGGCAAACTTATTGTTAAACTCGATGATAATAACAATAACAATGCTTTGGCAAACATCAGCAAAGGCACAAAGTACAGAATTGATATTGTATATACACACAGCAATACACAACTTGTTGTTACAGCAACATCGCTCGAAACACCGGCTGCTATTGCTGCTTCACGCTCGGCTGCTGCCCGCGCTACAAACTCATTGACACTTACACAGGATATGTCGGGCTTCAGCGTTGTATCGCACGCAATCCCCGAAGGTGTCAACATCACAAACCTTGAGGTGACAAAGGGTGCAGTGCCCGACCCGTTCGAGGGCTGTACCAACCTTGTAGAGATGACTGTAGATGCTGAGAATGCAAGTTACTATGTAGATGATGAAACCCGTACTCTCTACACCACTGGCGGTACAGACCTGCACGCTCTTGCCGACGAGGATAAAGAGAATGAAATTCGTGCTCTTGGCGGGCTTATCGACTTCACTGAAGCTTTGATTGAGGAGGTTACCGTAAGCGTTAACCCCACAGGCAAGGCAACAGAGATTGCGCTTTCTGCCACACAAGGTGAAAACTATTATATATGGTGTAACAACCCGCATACAGGAGATAATGATGATGCCAGAGGTGGTGTAGCCGCTTTGCTCGATGAAGATGCATCAACCTATCTGCACTCAAACTGGTCATCTCTATCTTCTATTCACGACTATTTGCAGGTGGATTTTGGCACAGCCACAGGGTTGGATAACTTCAAGATTGCCGGTCAGCAACGTGGTAGTGGTCAGAGTGACCGTCCAAAGAATATTGAAATATATGGTAGCAACGACAATGTGAACTGGACACCTATTACCATAGTAACAGATTTGCCTAATACCGCCGGTGCAACTTGGGCATCCGAACCTATTTCTGCCGATACAAGATATTCTCATTTGAAGTTTGTTGTCAAGACATACGATAACCATGATCAGACAACTACAGTGAGTCGTCCATATTTCCATATGGCTAAGTTCGACCTCTACAAGGTTACATCATCAGTTGAGGTTGCTCCAAAGTACAAGAACCTTGCCGGTGTAACCAACGAAGAGACTGCTACTGTTTACGACTCAATGGCCGAGGCATTGTACTTCTACAACAACGGTGGTACTGCTGATGAGTTGCAGGCTGCATACGATGCATTGAATCCCTTGTATACAGCCCTAAATGATAAGGTGGATAACATTTTTGAGGGTGTTTACAACATCAACTTTGGTAATGTGCCTGTGTTTATGGCATATCTTGAGGGTGTAAATGATGTTGCAGGTGCAGACGTTGCAGGTTATAGACTGTTCGATGGTCTTGTTGAACACCAAGGTGCGAGTGATGGTCAAACCAATGATGGACGTAAAGAATTCCATCAAGGTTTTATCGATGCCCAAGCTCCTGCTGATGCCCTCTTCATGGTTGTCCCAAATGCCGATTACACAGCATACAATTTGTCGGTTCAGGGATACTATTTGGAAAATACAAGAGCAGATTGGTGGGCTGCAGCAGCTTTTAATAATGATAAAGAGCAGGCAGGTGTATATCTATTTGAGAACACCAATGAGGAAGATGTTTATAAACTCAAATGTGTAGAACAGAATAACACTTGGTTGCCATATATAAATGACTGGGGATATGTGTTTGGTAACAACGATAGTAATGAAGCATATGCTACCTTCACCCTCACACAGGTAACAGAGTACACCCTCAATGTTCCCGAGAATGGTACTACAATCTGCTTGCCGTTCAACGTTGTATTGCCGGCCGGTGTCACTGCATACGACCTTACAGCAAGCAACATCACGACCAAGAGTGGGTATAAAATCTACTCATTGAACAGCGTTGCTGCTGAGGGCGAGATTTTGCTCAAGGGTACTCCTGTAATCCTCAAAGCAACAGCTGCCGGTGATTACACTCTTGCCATTACAATGGACAGTGAGAACGCAAAGGGTGCAACCGATGGCTCTGTATTGCGTAGCGGAATGGTTAAGACCACAATTGGCACTGCCGAGTTCAACTATACATTTGCCAATAATGTATTCAGTAAGGTAACTTCCGATACTGAGATTGCAGCCAACCAGTGCTGGATGGAACTTGCCGAGGATGCCGGTACACAGATACTTGACGAGGCTCCCGAAAACGGTCTATTTGTTCTTACCACCGACGAGGAGAACCCTGTGCTGTACAATATTTATCATAAGCGTACCGGTAATGTAATGAGTTACAATAGTACGAATGACAAGGTGGATATTCGAGTTAAAGTAGATAATAATACCTACCAGGCATGGTACTTTATGGAAGGTACCGATGGTGCAGTTCTCATTAAGCCCTACAATGGTAATGGCAAGGTGCTGGGTGCAGATGACACTTCAGACGGCAATGATAAACTGTTGCTTGATGCAGATGCTACTTACAAGAATTGGACTATTGAATCTGCAAAAGAATATGACGGCGAACAGTATTTCTATATCAAGACTAATGGCACCTTTGTGAACGATTATCAGAATAAACCCGATAGTATTGGTTTTTGGAGTGGTGCCAATGCTGATACACAAGGTTCGCACTTCAAGTTTGTTGAGGCTGAGTTTGAGAACGACAACGCCCGTTATTATCAACTTGAAGACTTGCTTGGCACAATGGATGTCACCAAGCAGGCAATGAGCGGCAATGCTCCCGGTTGTCGCGTGAATGGCGACGAGCACTATGCTGCATATACAACAGCAGCAAGCCTTATCAATGCCGGCAGCGACGTATCGGCTGCAGCCGACTGTTACGATGCATATAAAGAATTGCTCGAAACGCGTGCTGAACTTGGTGAAATGATTATGCCAACTCCCGGTAAGGTTTACCGCCTGAGAAACCATATCTCTAAGGCTGCCGAGGAGGGTCACAAGAACCACTACATTGCTAACTCAAATGCAAAGCTCGCGTTCCCGGCTGAGGCCGATGACAACACTACATTGTGGATTTGCGTTGAGGGTACCGATGGCAAGTTCCAGTTCATCAGCGGTGTAGGTTCTGCAACACTCACATGGAAGGGCTTCGGCGAGAATGCTGTTGACTATGGAATAAGAAGCGGTGTTGAACGCGGTGCAGTTGCTTTGGCATACGGTACAGACAACCTAACACTTACTAACGAGGATAATGCAAATGGTGTGAAGTTCGGTCACTTAGCAAGCAATGCAATACAGCAGGACAATACATGGTCAACCGACTGGTACATTGAACCTGTTGCTGATGTAGAGGTTTGCTACAGCCGTTCAATAGCAAAGGGCTACAACTATGCAACACTTTACTTGCCTTATGCTGTTACAGTGCCCGTTGGCATCTCGGCATATACAGCTAAAGTAGGTAACGTACAAGAGGACAACACAAGACGTTATGTTGACCTTCAGAAGGTTGATAGCATTATTCCTGCAAGAACAGCTGTTGTCCTTTACCGTGAGGGCGATGCACCTGCACTTCAGGAGTACAAGTTCGTATATACAACCGAAAAGGGTACTCCTGCCGTTGACAATATCTTCGATGGACGTGTAATGACAAGTGCGGTAGGTGGTGACCCAACAAACTACTGCTACTATCTGTTGTTCAACGGTACTAAGGGCGAGGCCTTCTACTGGATGGAGGAGGAGTATAATGAGTCATTGAGCAGCGGAACAACTCACATCAAGTGCGAGGGCAACAAGGCTTATATGGTTCTTCCTAAGACTCTAAACAACGCTTCGTCTTACAGTTTCCGCTTCCCCGACACAACCGATATTGATGAGGTTGTAGGTGATGATGGCGAGGTGAAGGGTATTTATGACCTCCAGGGTCGCAAACTCACTGAAATTACTGAACCGGGCATTTACATTGTGAACGGCAAGAAACAGTTTGTGAAGTAAATGTATCCTTGATTTATAAAATAGCAATGGCAACCGTTTGGTTGCCATTGCTATTTTATATGAACTATCGTGCTGAGCGTTGCGAAGAGTTGGGTTCAATAGCAAAAAGGTGTGGGTAATATTTTACTTGTACGATTATTTTCTATCTTGAATATCTTATTCTGAGGTTAATTTTACCCTTAATCAATTATCTTGTATTCCTCTTGCAGTTGTTCTATCATGTTCTTTTGGCGGCCAAAAGAACGAAAAGCCCCGGCACAGAGTTCACC
>JAZNDZ010000133.1:0-13890 GCA_045588345.1 Bacteroidaceae bacterium | reverse complement strand
ATATCCCTTTTCTTCCCAAAGCATGAGCTCTCCCTGCATTTTCTGAGACAATTGACAGACCGGTAGATTATTATGGATATCATATAGATAGTTGTTGTCAAAACGCAGCTCTTGTCCTGCACGCAATGCCAATACTTCATTCTTACGTGATTTGAAATAACCAAGATTTACATCTTTATGAGAAAGTTGAAGCACGACCTCATCTGGCATTTCGTAAAGCCTTCTGTCATCACTTTTGTAATCAGCCTTGAATGCATCAAACATAGAACAACCAGTATGTATAAACAATCGTTTCTTTGTACGTGTAATACCCACATAATAACGACGGAGAAGATCATCCGTTATGTAACGCGGTTCAGTAACCAACATATACACATCATCAAACTCCATACCTTTTGATTTATGAATTGTAGACACTACAACATCGGCACTTTGCAAATCACAGAAATCTTCAACAGAAGACTCAAATACATACTCTTTAAAATCTGTCAGATATTTAGCTTTATTTGTATCTTCAAACAATTGTATACATTTCTGCAAATAACACAGACTTGCAGAACTCTCAAATACAGAATATGTTTTTAGCTTTGACTCTTCCCATACCCTATCTGAAATCAAAGGTGTATGTGTGTTTGTTTCCAGATGTTTCAAAAAAAGACGCACCTCTGCCATATTACAGAACCGGAAACCATCAAGACTTTGAATAAGTTTACTCCTCAGACCATACTTTCTAAGAAGTGCTACGATGATAGCAGCTTCTTCATTGGTTTGAGTGAGAACACAAATAGAACCTTGCCCACGATTATTTACCAGATTGTCTACAAGAGGTTTATACATTACAGCAGATGTATGATGAACCACACTAACCATTCCTCTTTCTCGACTCATTGAAACAATCGGAATAGTTTTCATCCTGTCCTTTATCTTTCTTACGAATGTATTTGCGAACTCTACAACATGTCGCGTACTTCGATAATTCTCGGTCATCTCAATAAGTCTGCTACCCGGTTCCTTAAGCAACCGACCCATATAAGCAGAATCAGAGCCACGGAATTCAAAGATATTCTGATCATCATCACCAACCGCTATAACACGCATTTCTTCGTTTGCATGCATCAAGGCGTGTACTAATGCATACTCCTCAGAACTCATATCCTGTGCTTCATCAATAACCAAGACAGTCTTTGCTATACGATTCGGTTCTACCTCGCCATCATTAATCATTCTTGCAGCGCGTGATACAACATCCTTTGCATCATCCAGATTTCCGATTCTACCAAGCAGGTCAAAACAATAGGAATGAAATGTCTTTATTTCAACAAAATGTGCAGCATTGCCAATTATCCCCATCAAGCGTTGTTTGAACTCCGTAGCAGCTGCTCTAGAAAAAGTAAGCATCAACAATTGTTCGTGTTTAACATCCTCAAGTAAAAGCAAAGATGCCAGTTTATGCACAAGAACTCTTGTTTTCCCACTACCTGGACCTGCTGCCACCACAATACATCTCGATTCCTTGTCCGAGATAATCTCCATCTGCTTATCGGAGAGTGTTCCAAAAAGTTGCTGGAATTTTTCGGGTGTTATATTACGCTCTATTTCACGCACACGGTCTCCTTTGAAATATTTCGACACAAACCGTTTGTAATCCATTTGGAAATAGTCCTGCACATATTGCAAAGCCTTATAGTAATCCTCAACCATCAGATTGGCATATTCGCCTACAATGTGAACTTGCTGAATCTTCTGCTTATAGAATTCATCAAGCATACGGTAATCTTCCTGCTTATAACGCAATCGATTGTCCTTTATACGACGGATATCCATGGCATTATAAAGAACAAGAAAGCCTCCTTCGAGCTTCAAAGCGCCTATTTTGGACAAATAAAGCAGTGCTTCTTCCACATCCTCCAATTGTACATCCCGCAAAGTTCCGAACAAACTGGCAACATTGGTTCTCAGATCATTCAACAACTCAACTACTGAGAATTGCACACCTTTCTTCTTCAGTTCTTCTTCACTAAATTTCAGAGTCAGTTTAAAGAGCCATTCTACTGCAAAGCGACATATTTCCAAACGTTTCTCGAAACGCCTTATTGTAGCTTCCATGTCAGCCTTACGAACTACCTCAATATTATGCGCTGCATCCTCTTTTTTTAAGGTATACCCTTTTATTGTATGGAAATAAAGCAATGTACGTATATCTTTTTCTGTTGACGTAGCGATGCCTTCATTCAGAGCATTCTCGTTTAATTGCTTACAAGATATTCTTAAGACATCATCTGGTATCGTTTTTAGAATATAACGTTCTAGTTTTGTAAATTTCTCCAATAGGCGCTTAGACCTGTTCTCTGATTCTCCAACATCATTCAGATATGCAGAGATATCCTTACTGTCGGCCAATATACCTTCCTGACGCATACGTTGAACAACAGAAACCACCTCATTCTTATTTAAACCAAGAATGTCGGCCAAATAGTCAACACGCGATTCAGCCATATCATCCTGTGCTTTTGCTATATTTTTTTGCGATATCAATGATTTTATAATGCGTACAGCTTTTTCAATCTCCTCATTTTCAAACAAGATAGATTCTGTAATGCGTTTGCGAGCCTCATCAACATTCTTCACTGTTATACCCGTAGCATAAACATGAGGTACGTTATTACCCCGCTCCACATAACCGGCCTGTTCAAGAGCCGCCAACGCAGTACGTACACGCGTTTCGATATCATAGACAGAATCATCCCAACCGGCTTTCCTTGCTATTTCCAAAGCAGAGCAACAAACACGCATGCGCTGTTTTGTCATATCCTTCACAGCTTTCCAAACTTGATTAATCTCACTGATACTAAGTTTTGTCTGATTAAGAAGGATAAAATGTTTATCAAGATCCGAATCGCTATACAAGACATAACAGCGTGCATCAAGATTCGGATCACGGCCAGCACTTCCAGCCTCTTGTACGTAATTCTCCAAAGAATCCGAAATATCATAGTGTATGACAAGACCCACATCTTTCTTGTCAACTCCCATTCCGAAAGCAGATGTAGCAACAATAATGCGTACCTTATCAGTCATAAAAGCATCCTGATTGGCTACTTTCTCATCAGCATTCATTCGTCCATTAAACGGTAATGCCTTATATCCATCACGAGATAATTTCTCAGCCAACAATTCTGTTCGCTTCGTTCGGGACACATACACAATTGTAGGACATGCCGATTCTGAAATCAGCGAACGAAGTTTCATATATTTATCATCTGCTGAATCTGCGTGAATTACTGAGTATCGCAGGTTTGTCCTCGAAGCAGTAGAGGCAAAAAGTTGCAATTCAAGACCCAACGTCTTTTTAAAATAATCACATATATCCTGTACAACCTTTTGTTTGGCTGTAGCCGTGAAACACGAAACAGGAATAGGTTCTGTATATCCTTTCTTTTTTTGATATTCGCTGATAAACTTACCTATATAAAGATAATCGACACGAAAATCTTGTCCCCATGATGAGAAGCAATGAGCTTCATCAATTACAAAACGTACTATATGACGCGCAAAAAGTATCTTTTCAATTGTCTTGGAACGCAACATCTCAGGGGCTATATATAGTAATGATGCGTTACCATCCAGCACTCGTTGTACAGCGAGAGAACGGCTTATAGGATCAAGCAGACCATTAATGGTAACAGCATCCTCAATACCTCTTTCTGCAAGATTGTCCACTTGATCTTTCATCAATGACTGCAATGGAGAAATAACGACTGTCAAGCCATGCACAGTACGACCTTCCATCAATGCGGGTAACTGAAAAGTCAATGACTTTCCTCCACCTGTAGGGAATATTGCCAGCAAGGACTTACCATCAATTGCTGCCTGCGTAGCATTTTCTTGAAGCGGTTCGCCTTCATATGTACGAAATTTATCATAGCCAAAGAACTGCTTCAAGGCACAATGCGCATCCAGGAACCTATTACAATAATCACAATTGTCACTACATCTTGTTTGTCTGAGAAGTTTTACAACATATTCCACTTTGGGATAATTGAATAACACCCAAGCTGGAGTTACTGAACGATAATCCGTTGTGTCTATCAGAGCTAGAGCATATGCCAATTCACACGGGTATTTAGCAATAATACTTTCAATATCAGCATGTGTACAAATTTTACCATGATATACAGAACGTATCAGGCTTGCCAGATGATATTTCTTATCGATTTTTGCATCAACAAATTCAAAGAAGCCTTTAAACTCAAAAATATCATGTAGAAGTGTAGCAAAAATCAATTTCTTTTCTTCAGCCAACAAACTCCAACTGGCAATCTCATCCATCAACAAATCAAGTGCCTTTTCACAATCATTGACTGGGTTATTCATCTGCTCACTTATCAACTTATCATCTTTTAATAGTCGATGATAAGGTCTTTCCGGAAACAGAAGAGGCGAGACATAGAGTGTATCTACCAAAGCCCACTGTGGGGAATTATCTTCAAAAAGATACTTTACATCATGATGAATAATATTGTGTCCACAAACAAAATCTACTCCTTTTAAAAAATCCAGCAAATTGTATTTGCTGGCAGAGTGGAAAATACTTCTATCCCATCTCAACGCACCAATATCATGGATTTTCTTATCCTGAACACCCACCTCTACATCTACAAAGGCATAACGGGACGCATCACGAGATACCTCCCTGGGCGCAACCGTATGGTTATCGATGCCACTTATTGATTCTATGAATTTTCCCCAAAAAGACATATATCAATTTAATTGTCATTCAAAAATATCGTATTATGCAACAGGCTGTTACAGATATTGCAAATATAGTAACAAACGAGCGAGAAACATCAAGCTTGCTTTAATATTTTTCACAGCGAGTGCAGGCAATGTTCGCGGTTTACCGCAAATATAAGAAAATAATACATATAACTATACAAGCACAAGAAATTCGTGCAGCAGACTGATCTGCTGCACGAATTTCTTTATGAGTTTTCCTTGGTATAGAAAAGATGCTTCGCTTTGCTCAGCATAACAAAGTTCTGGCTGTAAATAACAATATCGCGGATTTGTCATTCCGAAACGAAGTGAGGAATCTCAAGTTTTTCCATTTGTTTTCTGTTAATATATCACTTCAATGTAGATAATATATGTTAACAGAAACTTTTTTCACATATTGCATTTTGAATGTTTTATAGCGCTTGGTACCGGCAACATCCAATGGAACAGACAATTTCAAAAGTTCTCCTAAGAAGTTTGCGAAAAGCAAACATAAAAAAAGTTAACAACAGAAATATTTTCCAATGGAAAATTTGTAATAAAGATAATATTCATCATCTTTGCAACGTCATTAGAGCAAGAAAGGATTTTCCAAAAGATATTGATTAAACAACTTAGAAAACATCGGACATGAAAACAAAGACAAATTCCAAATTCATTATTGTAGGCGGCGTTGCAGGAGGCGCAACAGCAGCCGCGCGTATTCGCCGCAACACAGAGCAGGCCGAGATTATACTATTTGAGAAAGGAGAGTACATTTCATACGCCAACTGCGGTTTACCATATTACCTTGGAAATGTAATTGAAGAACGCGACCGCCTTTTCGTACAGACTCCTGAGAGTTTCGGCAAACGATTCAATATCGATGTGCGCGTAAAGAGCGAAGTCATAGACATCGATACCGCAGCAAAGCAAGTACATATCCGCACCTCGGACGGACGCGAGTACACTGAAAGTTACGACAAACTTTTACTTTCACCGGGAGCATCCCCGGTACGTCCTCCTCTGCCGGGCATTGACAACGAAGGAATATTCACTCTGCGAAACGTAGCCGACACGGACAGGATAAAAAGCTACATGCAACAAAAAAAGATAAAAAATGCAGTGATAGTGGGTGGTGGATTCATCGGTCTGGAAATGGCAGAGAATCTACACCATGCAGGAGCCAAGGTCAGCATTGTAGAAATGGGCAACCAGGTCATGAATCCCATCGATTTCTCCATGGCATCATTTGTCCACAAGCACCTGCAGGAAAAAGGCATACAACTATTATTGAGAGAAGCCGTGGAGTCATTTACCGGCAAGGACGGAAGAATCACAGTGCATTTCAAATCGGGTATAAAGTTAGAATCGGATTTGGTTCTGCTCTCCATTGGAGTAAAAGCAGAAACCACTTTAGCCAGGAAAGCAGGACTGAGATTAGGTGAAATGCAGGGAATATATGTCAACAGACACCTGCAGACATCCGATGAGAACATTTATGCCGTTGGCGACGCCATTGAGTTTCCACATCCAATCACAGGAAAACCCTGGCTTAATTTTCTTGCCGGCCCGGCCAACCGCCAAGCACGCATTGTCGCAGACAATATGGTGTTCGGCAACATCCTTAGTTATGAAGGTTCAATAGGGACATCCATAGCCAAGGTTTTTGACATCACAGTTGCGAGCACCGGACTGCCGGCCAAAAGACTCAAGCAAATGGGAATCCCTTACCTCTCGGCCACAACGCATGCAGGATCACACGCAGGTTATTACCCTGGAGCATTACAGATGAGCATAAAGATAACTTTTTCACCCACAGATGGCCGCTTATATGGAGCACAGATTGTAGGATACGACGGTGTGGACAAGCGGATAGACCAATATGCTCTGCACATCAAGAACGGGGCTACAGTAAAGGATCTCACCCAACTGGAACATGCCTACGCACCTCCTTATTCTTCGGCAAAAGACCCTGTTGCCATTACCGGATATATCGCCGGCAATATACTGAGCGGCAAGATGACACCGCTCTACTGGAGAGATTTAGCAGAAACCGACATCTCCCGGATTACATTGGTTGATGTGCGCACAAAGGAGGAATCAGAATTGGGAACCATTCCGGGAGCTATTAATATTCCTCTGGATGAAGTGCGAGACCGCATGAAAGAGCTGCCTGCAGATCGCCCGGTATATCTGTTCTGCAGCGTGGGCTTAAGAGGTTACCTGGCCTCGAACATTCTAAAAAGCAATGGTTATACAGACGTACGCAATCTCATCGGCGGACTCAAGACATATGAAACATCGACAGCCCCACTGCTCCCGGTAACAAAGCATAACGACAATGAACCGGAAGAACATCCGGGCACTCACACAAGCCAAACCGCAACAATAAAGGTTGATGCTTGCGGAATCCAATGCCCCGGACCTATTCTCAAATTGAAAAAATCCATCGAGTCCGTCAAGCCTGGAGACCGTATTGAAGTTTGCGCCACCGATGGAGGTTTTCCAAGGGATGCCGAAGCATGGTGTCACACGACCGGCAATATATTTATCGGGAAGCACTCCGGGAATGGCATACACCATGTTATAATCGAGAAATCCGATTCAAAAATGAGAACAACAGACAAAGTAGAAAAAGAAGAGAATGGCAAGACACTCATATTGTTCAGCGACGACCTCGACAAAACTTTAGCTACATTTGTACTTGCAAACGGAGCCGCTGCCACAGGCAAGAAAGTATCCATCTTCTTCACTTTTTGGGGACTGAATGCCATAAAAAAGGCTCAGAAGCCTAAAGTAAAAAAAGACATTTTCGGCAAGATGTTCGGTTGGATGCTCCCATCAGATTCCACCAAACTGGCTCTTTCGAAGATGAACATGATGGGCATCGGCAGCAAGATGATGCGCTTCCTTATGAAGAAGAAAAATGTATCTTCATTAGAAGAACTCAGGTTACAAGCCATTGAAAACGGCGTTGAATTCATCGCCTGCCAGATGTCGATGGATGTCATGGGGATAAAACGTGAAGAACTACTCGACAATGTAGTGATTGGCGGTGTCGCCACATACATGGAGAGAGCCGAACAAGCAAATGTCAATTTATTCATATAAGTAAAACAAAATGGAGAAAATAACATGCATATGCGTCATGAGAGAGTTGTTTGCAGCTCTCTCATATCTTGAGAAAGAATTGACAGAGATACATGGAGTCAATTTAAACGAAGCCATGATACTTTGCGCCGTAGGCAATGAAGATGTTACCGCATCAGACATTTCCAACAGGACAGGCTTGCTTCCATCGCACACCTCAAAGGTAATTGGATCATTGGAAAAACAAAGACTCATTGAACGTCGATTAGGCAAACAGGATAAGCGAAAAATATACTTGTCACTCACAAAAGAGGGGAAATCACGTCTTGAAAGAATCAAGGTTCACGAATTTGACATTCCCGACTTGCTGGAACCATTATTTGAGAAATACCACTAAAAACAAGAATCATAAAGCCGGTTGGAAAGCGATAAAAGAAGTTGCTCAATACAGTTATAACAGATATTAAAGAAGTATATGAAGTATTGGCAAACAAACTATTGCAAATATTAGATAAATTCACTTTAAAGCACTATTTTCGCATTTGAAAAACTGTAAGGAACAGACTTTACATGTACGGTAAAAGAAAGAACTTAAAAGAACCATAGACAGATGAAATCACTACGTTCACTATTCAGGATTGGCCTTGGTCCTTCCAGCAGCCACACCATGGGGCCTAACCGCGCTGCGAAGATATTCGCCGAGCGTTGCCCAAGTGTCGACACATACAGGGTAACACTCTACGGAAGTCTTGCTGCCACCGGCGAGGGGCACATGACCGACAAGGCAATTATGGCAGTTCTCGAACCGCTTGCCAGGCTTGAACTCATTTGGGAACCAAATACATTCCTTCCCTTCCACCCGAACGGGATGCTGTTCGAAGGTATAAAGGATGACAAGGTCATTGACAAATGGACAATATACAGCATAGGTGGCGGTGAACTCGCCAACGAAGAGACTACCAAGAACGAAGAGGATATATACCCCCTTACGACCATACACGAGGTAATGGACTGGTGCGACGAGACAGGCTGCACTTTTTGGGAGTATGTCGAGAAGTACGAGGGGCCCGAAATATGGGACTACCTTTCCGAAGTGTGGGAGACCATGAAAAGCACAATAAGACGCGGCCTTGAGAACGAAGGCGTACTGCCGGGCGGCCTTGGCCTGCAGCGCAAAGCCAATGTGTATCTCAACAAATCGCAGTCGTACAACGCTGCCGTGAGCAGCAAGGCAAAAGTATATGCATACGCACTTGCCACAAGCGAGGAAAATGCCAGCGGAAGCACAATTGTAACAACCCCTACGTGCGGCTCAAGCGGTGTTTTGCCTGCGGTACTCTATCATCTGCACACATCGCACAACTGCTCCAACATACGTATCTTGCGAGCCCTTGCCACAGCCGGCCTTTTCGGCAATGTAGCCAAGGAACACGCATCAATCTCAGGTGCCGACGTAGGTTGCCAAGGCGAGATAGGTGTTGCCTGCGCCATGGCAGCAGCAGCAGCGTGCCAACTGTTCGGCGGTACGATAAATCAGATAGAATACGCTGCCGAGATGGGACTCGAGCACCACCTTGGGCTTACATGCGACCCGCTGTGCGGCCTTGTACAGGTACCTTGCATTGAGCGTAACGCCATTGCCGCATCGCGTGCTCTTGACGCATGTACATACTCGGCACTCTCCGACGGCAAGCACAAGATTGACTATGACCGCATAGTTGAGGTAATGAAAGAGACCGGGCACGACCTGCCAAGCCTGTACAAAGAGACATCGACCGGCGGCATTGCAAAGATTGACATCAGCAAACGTCGCGGATTCCGCAAGATTCTTGACACGCTGCATATAACCAAAAAGAAAGAATAAAAGAATTCAGAAAGAAGTAATCAGCCGAGTTACACAAAGCTCAATAGAATTTACACAATGAAAAAACTACTTTTACTCCTTGCCCTTCCAATGCTGTTTGTTGCTGCAATGGGCAATGCACAGAATGACAACAAGGTAAAACCCAACTACGCGCTTGCCGAACGTTTTTCGCCCAAGAAAATAGGCAGAATGGTAAAGCAGACCCGCGTACTACCCGTATGGTTTGAGGACGGGAAACAGTTCATCTATTCATGGAGCGACACAAAAGAGCGTAAGTTCTATGTTGTTGACGCAGTGAAGGGCACAAAGCGCGAACTGTGGAACATGGAGTGGCTGGCAAAGGAGGTGACCATGCGCACCGGCGACCCATACGATGCGCAACATTTGCCCGTGAACATAAACCGGATAATCCGCGAAGGCCGTTATGTACGTTTCGACATCGCTTCAAAGAAGGAAGTTGACCGTGAACTCCCTCGCCATGAGCGAAACGACAGTACAAAAATCAAGGAGAACAAGGGCAAGAAGATGAACAAGACCTTCTACTTTGAATATGACATGAAGAATGGCGAACTCCTTGAACGCACAAAGGACGAGATTGACGACCTCTACCCGACCTATCCCGCATGGGCAAGCGTATCGCCAGACGGCAAGTACGCCATATACGAAAAGAACTACGACCTGTGGTATATGTCTATTGAGGACCTGGAAAAGTTACGTATTTGGGACAAGGATACAACCGTCGCAGAACACCGGCTGACATTCAACGGCCGCCCAAACTGGTGCTACGCATACCATTCACTTGACGAGAAACCCGACAGCACCAAACGCTACCGTGTGTACGCACTCTGGAGCCCCGACTCGCGTCACTTTGTAATGACACACCGCGCCGATTCAATCCTCTCAAAAATGTGGGTAATAAACTCATTGAGCAATCCACGCCCCACCTTGGAAACCTACCGCTACCAAATGCCCGGCGAAGAGACACCGGTTACCACAATGGAACTCTTCGACTTTGAGAACAAGACAAGCCGCACAATTGACGTGTCGCAGTTCAAGCAACAGCGTCTGGGGCTCTTCGGCAAACCGGGTACACATGCCACAGGCTATGAAAAGCCACGCAAGCATATATGGCTTGGCGACAACAACGGTTTTTATTTCGAGCGCATAAGCCGCGACATGAAGAAGATTGAAGTATGCTACGTATCGCTTGACTGCGACACTGCAAAGGCACTTGTACGCGAGGAGATGAACACAAGCATAGAAAGCAAGCCAATACGCCTTGTAAACGGCGGCAAGCAGTTTATCCAATGGTCGGAGCGCACAGGCTGGGCAATGCTTTATCTCTACAATGCTGACGGTACACTAAAGAATGCAATAACCGAAGGTGCATACCATGTTGAAGATGTGGTTGCAGTTGACGAGAAGGCAAAAAGAATCTACTTCACCGCATGCGGATACAACAAGGATGAAAATCCCTATTACATACACCTTTTCAGCGTCAACTTCGACGGTAGCGGCCTGAAGCAGATTGACGATACAGACATGAACATAAGCAGTTACTCTGTAGCCGGGAACGGACAGGCTTTTGTAGTTACAGCATCACGTGTGGACACGACACCGGTTAACTATGTATACAGCAAGAATGGAAAGAAGAGTGTTGAACTTGGCAAGGCCGACCTCTCACAGCTCTTTGCTGCGGGCTACAAATTCCCGGAGCGATTCACAGTGAAGGCCGCGGACGGCATTACCGACCTGCACGGAGTAATGTACAAGCCATTCGACTTTGACTCCACAAAGTGCTACCCACTCATCGAGTATGTATATCCCGGCCCGCAGACCGAGGCTGTGAACGAAAGCTGGTCAAGCGGCATGAACCGCATAGACCGCCTCGCACAAATGGGATTTGTTGTCATCACAGTGGGTAACCGAGGCGGACACCCCAACCGTTCCAAGTGGTATCACAACTTCGGTTACGGCAACCTGCGTGACTATGGCCTTGCAGACAAGAAAGTGGCAGCACAGCAACTCATTGCGCGCCACAGTTTCATCGACGGCAACAATGTAGGCATCCACGGACACTCAGGCGGCGGTTTCATGTCTACAGCAGCCATACTCACCTACAACGACTTCTTTAAGGCAGCCGTTTCGTGTGCCGGCAACCATGACAACCGCATATACAACAACTGGTGGAGTGAGAAGCACCACGGCATAAAGGAGAACATAAAGGAGAAGACAAACAAGGACGGCGTTATTGAGTGTGACACAACATTCTCATACAACATAAGTACTAATCAGGAACTTGCAGGCCGCCTCAAGGGGCACTTGCTGCTGGTAACAGGTGACATGGACAACAACGTTCACCCCGCAAACACCACACGCGTTGTAGATGCCCTAATCCGCGCAAACAAGCGCTTTGAAATGCTTGTTCTCCCCGGTGAAAGGCACGGTTTCGAGACCAAGGATGAGTACTTCTTCTGGAAGATGGCCGACTTCTTCAGCAAGCACCTGCTGGGTGAAGCAAAAGAGAACGAAGTTGACATCAAGGAGATGAACAACGACTGAAAATTATAGAATACCTATATAATTGCAATGGTGGCTAAACTGGAATCTTAGCCACCATTGCAATTATATGTAACCTGATTATCTTTATCTCCCTATGCAAAATTCAGGTTTACACCGCCAACGATTTAAGCATAAAGAAATGTATAGCACCACATCAGCATAAAATTGACCTTACTACGGATTAGTGCAAGTCGGTACATTGTTGAGTTTAAAGACTATCGGTAATACAACTGCGCAATCAACTTTGATAAATTTGCCCTCTGCCTCGCTGAAATGTGTAGCCGGAATCCATTGGGGCATATCCTCGTCATTCATAAGACGTAGAGCCTCTTGGTCAAGTTCGCTGTTTCTGCTGCTTTTTAAAATTTTCACGTTGTCTATCGAACCATCTTTCTTTACAACGAAACGCACAACAGTTCTCCCCTCAATTTTGTTTTCCACGCATTCTTTAGGATATTGCAGATTGTTTTTTATCCATTCTTTTAAAACCTTGTTGCCACCCGGAAACTCCGCCTGCGTTTCCAACACAGGAAACAGATATTGCCCATTGTTATCATAACAAATTCCACTGCCCTTCAGATACCCGCCGTCGATATTCACACCGTTATAGAAATAACGGAACGCAATCTCCATCGTCTTCATCATATCGGGATATTTGCCTGTATTCAACTCGTACAGGCGGGCAAACTCCTTTTCAAATTCATCGCTCTTGCCATTGCACGACCAATAGAACTGCCAGAACTGCATCTGGTGTCCTTTGCGCAACTGGGATATACAATGTAGCATTCCACCCTCCTTTTCTTGCATAGTGCGGTGCAGAACTGTTTTGAAATAGTTTGGAGCATCGGCTCCGTACACACCGCCCACAGCAATGTTCACCAGTTTGCGACAATAAACAGTGTCATTGATTAAAGACATCTTACTACCCAACGCTGCAATATGCTCATGTGCTGCACTATACATAGTAAGGTCATAGCCATCCTTTGAACAAAAACCGTAGGTTGTTATGAACTCTCTCCAATTATCAGGAAAAGCATATGAAGAACGCCTCCTGTTTCTCCTTTGAATCAGGATTATTGACGAGTTCTCTGTATGCCGTATTCAGCCTTGCCGTGTCAACCTGAAAGTATTGTGCATTTGCAGCAAGTGTAGCAAAAAAAGTTGCAAAGGCAAGCAAAAATATCTTTTTCATAATTCTATTTTGTTTTTAGAAGCTGTTTGAATTTATATCGCCTGTTTTTTTTAGCCTTGTGACGCAAATTTTAAATCCTATGAAGTCGCCCACTTTAAGATTCTCTGTCACTTAATACTAAAACTTCAAAGAGCCACATATATCCGACAGGTAGCTGTCTATTTTGTCAGAGCCCTTGTTTGTAACAAACAGATGCATTTCAATGGGCTTGTGGCCCTCCTTGTAAATATCAAGTGTATAGTAATGGGGGTACTCCTCGTGAATGGAGATATATCCCCCCTTGCCATAAGTGCAGATTTTTTCTCTGTAGGGGAATTTGCATAGCAGCATTACATCGGCTCCACATTGTGCGGTGTGTGAGTCACCTTCGTACACCATTACATTCTCATCAATTATTCTGTTGATATCGTCCCCGGAAATCTTT
>JAZNDZ010000132.1:0-14044 GCA_045588345.1 Bacteroidaceae bacterium | reverse complement strand
AGTCGTTCTGTCATGTTCTTTTGGCGGCCAAAAGAACGAAAAGCCCCGGCACAGAGTTCACCAGTCGCATGATGCTTTGCTCATGAATTGCCGTGCAATATCATTCGGTCACATCATGCTTTCCGCAAGTATCTTAACGCGCATATAGCCGGGGCGCGACAACTCGCTTTCCACGCACAAACAGCAACGCGATATTGCATCGCTCAAACAAATTCACGCCTCATTCCGGCTATATGCACTAATACTTGCTGTGTCTCACACAGTGCCGGAATTTTTTTGGAATTACTTCTGCTATGAAAAGCAAACCACATCTTTTTGCTATTGAGCCATGTTTTTTCATCCTGCAGTTAAAACCCTATTCCTTTCATCTCTTTGTGTTAAAACAGCAACTTTCTCATTTCACTGTTGCATTACCTTTGCTCCTGTGTTTCGTCTGCTACGCCAGGCAAACACAATATTTGTCATACAAACTCCAGGTGCCGCCAACACCGTTGTTAGATTATAAAAGTTCTTCTTGATTATTGCATACAAAAATTACACCAGATTGGTTGTGGCGGCACCTGTTTTTTAATGAATCAACCAATTTAATATAAACAGATATGAACAAAAAACACTCAATTACGTTACCGTCCTCTTGCAAGTTGCGACACAGCCTTTTGCTGCTGTGCTCGACGTGATGTACGGACAGTGCCATGCTTGAGCGCTGCAAAGCATCTCCACATTTCTAAATCCAAATTCTAAATAGAACAACAAATCAATAATATTTAAACTTAATTATTATGAAAGAGAACAAAAACATTATTTTAGAGTACCGTTGCGACTTCGACAAGTACGTGACTCCCGAAAAAGAACATGAGACAACAGTTTCAAACGTTGACCTTAAAGCCCCAACCATTGAAGAACAACTCAACGAGATACGCCAGCACCTCAGCCAGCTCGCAATGTTCGTAGGCATGCCATACACAGTACCCCTTGACGGTACACTCACGCTTTACCCTGCCCGCAAAGGCAATGCAAGGAAGGTTTCACACGAAGGTGTATCATACACCGTAGACCTGCGCCCTTACAGAGAACATTTTGCAGCAGTACGTTTTATGGCAAAGAACACCTTCAGCAACGAAGACGACATTGTGCGCGGCATCATCGTTGACGATTCCGGCAACGTAGAGTGCATTGTCGATAACCGTATGAACACATCCAATCCCTGGACAAGGCTGCCGCTGAGTTGCAAGTCATGTACCCTTATTGCAACAGTTCCTTTGAAAAATGGCAATCCAATGTGGACACCCGAAAAAGTAGAATTCCTCCCACAGGGGCTTGCGCTTGATGTTGCCGACATTACCGAAGATTTGTACAGGGATATCCTCGATATTTGCAACGAAGTGATACCGCTAAAAAGAGAGTGCAAGAAGCGCAATGCTGCCGATGCTGCCATTTGCTGATTGCATTCTGCTCTCGTGCATCAAATTAACAAGGCAAGGGTTAATTGATGTTAAAACTCATTGACTTCTTGTGGTATTTTGTATACTTTTTACTCTATTCTTTAAAAAAGCAGGATTATAAAGAACTTTTTAGTTCAATAAAGTGAGTGAACCAAAAACTCACTTTCTAAACGAGCAATCCCTGTTAGAGTGTATTCTAACAAGGATTGCTTTCTTTGTGAAATAACTTTTATTATTTCATTATCCTTACTTTATCTTGTTCACAATGGTGTTCGGTGGATTTTCAGCATCTTCAGGATAATATAGGCTATATATGGTATGATACATTCAATTTAATATGATTGATGTAAATTTCATTTAATATGAATCTACTTCATAACCTGTGGTTTACGCTCAAAAAGATGCTTTATGAATACGCACAGTGATGGTATAAGTGCTCTGAATATTCTTTTTGTATGTCCTTTCGGGTTCTGCGTAATGCGATATAGCCACTCTAAACCTGCTTTCTGGAACTTTTCAGGTGCTCGTTTTGCTACACCGGCAAGAATATCAAACATTCCGCCTACTCCAAAGCATACGCTTGTATTAAGTTCGTTCTTATACGTGGCGATAAACCTCTCTTTGAACGGCGATGGCATGCCAATGAAAAGATAGTCAGGACTCTTCTTTGCTATATCTGCTGCAATCATCTTCTCATCCTTGAAGAAACCGTTGTGGTAACCGACGATTCTCAGTCCAGGGTATTTGTTGCCGATAACTTCAACAAGTTTCTTTATTGTGGTTTCTTCAGCTCCAAGCAGATATATGCTGCGTCCTTTTTCGTTGGCTACGGTAAGCATGTCCTCAAGAATGTCGGCACATAATGTCCTTTGCTTTATCTTATAGCATTTCATCTTAAGGTAAAGATAAACGATTGTACCGTCTATGTTTACTATGTCGGAACTGTTTACGTAGTCCTTAAAGTGCTTATCTTTTTTGATTAGGGCAAACTGTTCAATGTTGACACCTGTCAATTGGATACCTTTCCTATTGTTTCTGAAGCACTCTTCAACATATTCCCGAACTTCGGCAACCGTTATGGGGTTAATCTTGATACCACAAGTATATATTGTATTCATTTTCTTATTCTTTTCTCCAAACCATCTTGTTTACAACGCCTGTGTAACTTTGTATGAGCTTAACAATCTTTGTTGAGACGTTCTCGTCTACGTAGTTTGGAACAGGCAAACCGTGGTCTCCTTCATTGTTCATCCTTACAGCAACGTCAACGGCCTGCAACAGGTCGTGTTCATTGATGCCGGCAAGTACGAAGCAACCTTTGTCAAGAGCCTCGGGACGCTCAGTGCTGGTACGTATGCATACTGCGGGGAACGGGTGTCCTACGCTTGTGAAAAAACTGCTCTCCTCGGGCAGTGTACCGCTGTCGCTAACTACAGCAAATGCATTCATTTGTAGGCAGTTGTAGTCGTGGAAACCGAGTGGCTCTTGGCGCATAACACGCTTGTCAAGGACAAAACCGCTCGCGTCCAATCTGTTGCGGCTGCGCGGGTGGCAACTGTAGAGGATTGGCATGTCATATTTTTCGGCCATTGCATTGATGGCATTGAATAGTGACAGAAAGTTCTTTTCAGTATCGATATTCTCCTCGCGGTGTGCGCTCAAGAGGATATATTTGCCTTTTTCCAGTCCAAGGCGCTTGTGAACGTCACTTGCCTCAATGTCTGCAAGGTTTTCGTGCAATACCTCGGCCATTGGTGAGCCGCTTACGTATGTGCGCTGTGGGGCAACGTTGCTTGCATTGAGGTAACGGCGCGCGTGCTCGCTATAGCAGATGTTTACATCACTGATGATGTCAACTATGCGGCGGTTTGTTTCCTCGGGCAGACACTCGTCCCAACAACGGTTGCCTGCCTCCATGTGAAAGATGGGAATATGTAGGCGCTTTGCACCAATTACACTCAAGCAACTGTTTGTATCACCAAGTACAAGCACTGCATCAGGCTTTGTCTGAACCATCAGTTTGTAACTTGCATTGAGGATGTTGCCCATTGTCGCACCGAGGTCATTGCCTACAGCATCCATGTACACCTCAGGGTCCTTCAGTTTCAGGTCGTGGAAGAACACGCCGTTGAGGTTGTAGTCATAGTTTTGCCCAGTGTGTGCCAGAATGCAGTCAAAGTATTTGCGGCATTTGTTTATTACGGCAGCAAGACGGATTATTTCGGGGCGTGTGCCTACGATTATCAACAGTTTCAGGCGGCCGTCGTTCTTGAACTCAATATTTGAATAGTCTGTTCTTATTTCCATAATTATTTTTGTTTTGTTTTTTTACTTTGGCGTTATTGGCTCTTGACTTTGGTGTAGATAATTCACTGTGTTCATGAATTACATTGTCAATAACCATTGTTGATTTTATACAGGCTCGCCGTATGTGTCGGGGCGATTGGGGTCAAAATTCTCGTTGCACCATATTATTGTCACAAGGTCATCGGTCTGCGATAGGTTTATAATATTGTGAGTGTATCCGGGAATGGTCTCAACAACCTGTATGTTGTCGCCGCTTACTTCAAAATCTATAACCTCATCGCTGCCGTGCCTACGCTGCTGGATAAGTCCGTGACCGTGTACTACAACAAACTTTTCAATTTTTGTGTGATGCCAGTGCTGGCCTTTTGTTATACCCGGTTTAGATATGTTTACGGCAAATTGTCCGTGGTGCTCGGAACGGATAAGTTCTGTGTAGCTGCCACGTGTGTCAATGTTCATCTTCACCGCATAGGCAAATTTTTCTTTGGGCAAGTAACTGAGATAGGTCGCGTGCAAGGCTTTCTCGAATGTGTTGCTCAATACAGGTACAGCAAGTGTATCGTTCATTTTGCTGAACTTGTTCAGGAGTTCCACTATCTCACCGAGCTTTACTTTGTGCACTGTCGGAACAAAGCAGAACTTGCCGTCGCAATGTTCCTTGCCGGATGCCGCTGCAATGAGTTCGTCAACGACATCGTCAATGTAGCAGAGGCTTAAAAGTACGTTCGGGTCATTTACTTGAATGGGAAGTCCGTTGGCTATGTTATTGCAGAATGTTGCCACTGCGCTGTTATAGTTGGGACGGCACCATTTGCCGAACAGGTTTGGGAAACGATATACAAGCACCTTTGCTCCGGTTTCGGCCGAATAGTCGAACATCAACTGCTCACCGGCACGCTTGCTCTCACCGTATGGGTTGTCAAGTTCTGCCTGGATGGATGAACTTATCATCACCGGGCAGTTGTTTCCATATTTCTTCAGGGTATTAAGTAGGGTAGAGGCGAAGCCGAAATTACCTTCCATAAACTCCTTTGGGTCTTGCGGACGGTTTACTCCTGCAAGGTTGAATACAAAATCGCACTCCTTGCAATAGATGTCAAGTTCTTCGGCAGTACTGTCAATGTCATATTTGAATATTTCCAGTTCTTTGCCTTCAAGGTCATACCACTTCGCTTTTCCTTGAGCAATATTCTCAAGTTGTGCGCACAGGTTCTGTCCCACAAAACCTTTTGCTCCGGTTACAAGTATCTTCATTGTTTTATGTTCCTTGTTTTTATATTTTTAGAATATCCTCATCGCTCAATGGCACATATGCGCCATCTTTAGCTTCAAAAATTACTGTACCATGTTCAAGCACCTCAACGGTATGCCATTGTCCCTTAGGTATTTGCAACGCGGGACATTCGCCGCCGGCCTGCAATGTTATTATTTCTGTGACTTTGCCGTCCTCGCTGTAGAAAATCTCTTTAAGGCTGCCACGTACCATAATTACTGTTTCTGTAGAGAAACGGTGACGGTGTATGGGCAGTATGGTACCGGGCTCCAGTGCGTTGAGCATGCGCTGTGACGCGTCGTCCTGTGAAGTACGTAGGTCAAGGTTCATTCTTAAACGCTCGTTCTCTTCGGCTTTGCGTGTTAGCGAGTCAAGCAGTTCTTTGTCTATTCTCATAACTCTTGGCTTTTGGTTATTGGCTGTTTGCTCTTTGCTATTGGGCCTTGACAATTGGTCGTTAACCTTTAGCCAACAACCAATTGCCAATTGCTGATTTATTCCGAACGTATTTCCTTTGCCTTTGAACGTGGCTGCAAACCAAGGTCCTCGCGAATGAAGCGTAGTTTGAGCAAGAGTTCTTTCATTCCCTCAACGTCCAGGCGGCGTGTATTGTGGCTGTGGTAGTCCTCAATTTTTGAAACCTCCTCATTGCCATCGGTAAAGAATTTGTCATAGTTCAAATCGCGTGTGTCGCAAGGTATGCGGTAATAGTCGCCCATGTCAATGGCCTTTGCCATCTCCTCGCGTGTAACGAGTGTCTCATATAGTTTCTCGCCATGGCGTGTGCCAATTACCTTGACCTCGGTCTCGCCATATTTGGGGTTTACCTGTGCGTACGTCTGTTTCAAAGCCTCGGCAAGTGTTACAAGAGTAGCAGCAGGTGCCTTTTGTACAAAGAGGTCGCCGTTCTCGCCGTGTGTGAAGGCGTAGATAACCAAATCTACGGCATCGTCAAGTGTCATCATGAAACGAGTCATATTGGGGTCTGTAATTGTTATGGGCTTGCCCTGTTCCATCTGTTCAACCCACAAAGGAATAACTGAACCACGGCTTGCCATTACATTGCCGTAACGTGTGCAACAAATTGTTGTTTGTGCATTAGGACCAAGTTCGCGTCCTTTGGCTGTTGCAACCTTCTCCATCAGCGCCTTTGAAATACCCATTGCATTGATTGGGTATGCTGCTTTGTCGGTAGAGAGCACAACAACGTTCTTTACTCCATGCTCTATGGCCGATAGCAATACGTTGTGTGTACCGATGACATTGGTCATTGTTGCTTCCATAGGGAAGAACTCGCACGATGGTACTTGTTTCAAGGCCGCTGCTGCAAAAACGTAGTCAACACCGCGCATTGCTACGTCAACCGACTCGCGGTTGCGCACGTTGCCTATGTAGAACTTTACTTTAGGATTCTGCAGTGCGTGGCGCATGTCATCCTGCTTCTTTTCATCGCGTGAGAAAATACGTATTTCCTTAATGTCGCTGTCAAGGAAGCGACGGAGTACAGCGTTACCGAAACTGCCTGTACCGCCTGTAATCAACAGGACTTTGTCTTTAAAAATTGACATATGCTTATATCGTTAAATTATTGGATTCTATTATACTGATTTATTAAAATCTATATTCTCCTTTTCGCAAAGATAACAAATTTCAGTGAATAATAAATTGTAATTCAAATTAAATGTATTTATCTCTACAGGGACTCATATATTGCTGATAGCCTTTCTGACATCGTTTTCAAACTGAATGTACTTCTTGAGAGTTTTAATCCCTCTTCCGATAGTCTTTTTCTGAGTTCTTTGTCGGTTATTAATGTTTCTAACTTCTTTGCCAGAGTATTTGTGTCTCCCGGTGTGAACAGAAGTCCGTTTTTGCCATCAACAACAATGTCAGGTACACCGCCGACAGGTGTGGTGATGACAGGCAAGCCATAGGCCCAGGCATCAAGTACTGCCATCGGGAAACCCTCGGCATAGCTTGGCAGGCAGAATATAGTGGAGGTTCGGAATACATCCTCTTTTCTCTCGCCCTTTACCCAACCAAGAAACTCCACCCGCTCTTCTATGCCATATTTCTTTGCCATAGCAATACCTTCCTGCCGGTCACCGTTGCCGGCAAGCAACAAGCGCCACGCAGGGTGCTGCTTTGCAATTTTGCCGAATGCTTCAATGAGGTCAAGGTAACCTTTAGCCTTGTACAATGTAGCAGCAAACAATATTGTGTTGTTCTCTTTCTTGTCACCGTTGGAACATACAACATCCGGGCAAGGGTTATAGAGAACCTCTATTTTCCCCTTGGGGGACACACGCGAGAGTATATATTCCTTTATGTTATTAGACAGTGTGAGACAGATGTCACAGTTAGTGAACATATCCTCGTACTTGTGATTCCATATTTCGGACAACTGAGAACCGCAGTGCAGGTGTATCACGGTCTTCTTGCCAAACATTCTTGCAATCTTGAAGAATATATACTTCCTGTTTGCCGATACAGTGGTACTCACGTGTATGTGCACTATTTGGTAGAATGGCAACAGAGCTATGTATTTCATCAGACTGCAGAATAACTGCCACAATTTTCTTGTCATACCTTTGTCAATATGGCTCTTTATCCAATGGCAGTGGTTTTTGGTCCATACCTCTTGCTTGCTAATGGCGCTTACAACAGTGGCAATGCCACCGCGTGAACGGTTAGATGTTGATACAACAAGTACTTTGCGTTTCATATTTATGAATTTGCTGAATTATTTTGGATTATTCTTTAGTTTGGTTTCCTCGAAAATTTTCTCAAGTTGTTCGCGTGTAAACCTTTCCTCTGCTGGATAAAGTGCTTTTTCATGCTCAAGGATCTCGTCTATGGTCCATTTGAACTTTATTGGCTTTGCAGGAACTCCGGCAACAATACAATAGGGAGGGGTACTTTTGTTTACCAAAGAACAAGCACCGATAGTACATCCTCTCCCAATAGTGACACCTGCCAGAATTGTTACATTTCTGCCTATCCACACATCAGATTCAACTATAACGTCTTTGTCTAATCCTTTAGGCTTTTCAACTTCTGTTATTGTACGATAAAAACGTCTAAGAATCATTGCATGGTTTCCAGTGGTGACTCTAAGTCCTTCTGCTGCTCCAGAGTGAGGCTTCATTATGAATTTGGCATTTGTGGTCATTATATCGGCATTGCGTAACCCATTATCACCGTACAAGAAGACATTTTTGGGGTTTGCAATGCGTAAAGGGGGCATTAATGTTACATCGTCTGCAATGTATCCGAAGCGGCTTCGTTTACAATCTCTGAAGTAATCTCTATACAGAAAGAACAATCCTCTGACAATATAGTGATTCTTTATTTTTTGTATTAACCTCATATTCTTGATGTTTTATAGTTTCATGTATAAATCTAAATACTTTTCTGCACAGATTGACATTGTGTAATTCTCTTCATAGCACTTTATTACATCTTTCTTGCTTATTTTGTCGGGGTTTTCAAGCACTCCCTTAATCAAAGCATAAAAATCATCTTGCCCAAACGATGGTGAAAGGTAACCGTTCGTGCCGTTGTCTATTACATCTACAATGCCGCCAGCCGGAGTGCAGATGGGGACAACTCCCATTGACATTGCTTCAAGCAGTGACAGAGGTAATCCTTCCCAAATGGAAGACATAACAAAAAAGTCGGCACAAGCCATGTAATCCCCAACGTTTTCTTTACGTCCCATTATTACTATTTGCTTACCGTTTTCTTTATAAGGGTGTGTGCAGTTTTCATAGCACGCACCCAATACTACCAGCAAAAAGTCTTTACCCTCATCTTCCAATTTCTTGAAAGTGTCAAATAGAAGTTGTTGGTTCTTTGGTTTTAGAAAAGTGGCTACGTGGATGAATACCGGTGTGTTGCTGTTGTTTTTGAGATTGTTTATTTCATTTGATATGGCAGTGTACAATTCTGTTGTTTTTAGTGCTTCCCTACCGTTTGGTATGCAAATACTTTTGTTAGAGTTGTAATAATTGATAAATGATTTGTTACAAATATCAGAGATTGTTACAGCCTGGATATATTTATTGTATAGTTTTTTTTCTATTAATTTTAATTTCCTATGGCTGGTGTTCTTCTCGGCTAATGTATGCAAAGTATGAATGTATTTGATGTTTCTTTGAAATAACGATGGTAACAGCAGATGAAGAACACTAGAATGTGCGTGTACCACATCGGGCTTTAGTTCCTTGATTATTTTGTATATCTTAAATAATCCTTTGATTGATAATCCTTTTGAGGCGTTTGCACATATGTAATTTACTTTCTTTGACAAGGAACTCAGGTAGTGCTTGTCTTTGGGTCCTGAGTCTTTGTTGACGGCAAGAAGATAGACCTCATTGTTCTCGTTCCGGGAATAATTATTGCACAAGTCTACAATAAAACGCTCCGCACCACCTGGTCTCAAATTATATGTTATTTCAAGTATTTTCATATTGTTATATTTTTTAGTCCTGTATATGTTGTGTCCGGCTTTCGGATTACATAACGCCAATTTGGACAAAATTAATAATAAATTATTAATGAACAATTTTTTAGTAGGATTATTTTACTGTGATTTTTACTGTGATTTTTACCGCCTGTATGAAAAAACATTTATTCTGTTTTATAAAAGTGTTAGAACAGCAACTTCCTATCCTGTCGATTAGGTTACTTTTGTGTAAAAAAGTTATGAGCAAACAGACCAAAAGAATGCCTGTAAGGTACAAGACTGTCAGCGGTAATTCAAGTAGTGATTTTAAGTGGGAACGCAGTTTGGATCTGATATTTTCCCCAGGGTGTTTTACTGTGGAAATAGACCATACTGACGAAAACATAGGGTTGCCTTTAGAGTTTTGTTCTTCTGAACATTACATTGTTGGTACTCTTGTAGTTACCGACAGCGGTACAAACGGAGCGATACAGGAAAACAGGGTGAGGGGACAGATACTTATGTTCACAGCTCGGAAGAATAAGGAAACACAGATTTATGTGCGTACATTTGCCGACGGTGAGTGGGGAATGTGGAAGAGTTTTATGCAGATGGGTGCATACAATGAGATTGCTACCACAGAAGAACTCGTGGCTTCTGTAAGAAAACTATTGTCCGATTTTGATATTCTGCAAAACTCTATTACAAATCATCAACGTTTGTTGGAAATTAACAACAACCCTCTCGGCTTATCAACGACCTTTGGTGTTGAGGAGTTTATTGCTGTTTATCTTCAGGACGGTGAGGCGCACAAAATCGGCATCAGGCAGATTACAAAGGATTCGGGTTGTGTAGCCATATATGATGCCACTATGGGCAAGGCAATAACTGTCGATGCCGGTGTAGCGGGGAGTAATCCGACCGGTGTCAAGGAGTATTGGGCTTCGCGCGGGGTGAAAAAGACTGTTGATGGGGTTGAGAAGTCTTTCTATGCTGTCTACTATATACGAATTAATTGGGATATTGTAAAAGAAGTCCCATGGATAAAAGATGTTACGCAGATTACTGAATTCTTTACATTGCAGCCTGCTGTACCCGTGGCACTGAGTGTGGCAGGCAGCAGTCTATTGAATATGTTGCAGTCGCTTGATTATGACATCGTAGGAGTTACGGGATATAATAGTGACGGCATTGCTAATAAATTATCTGTTGTGTGGCGCGACGGCACCCCGGGCACTGTCACCTACAGCGATTATCGTGCCGATGTGCTTGAATATGGCACCCTCGCTGTAACCTATGATAAGAATGAAGACCCTGAAAAGAACCATGTAAAGGTGGTACAGGTGCGTGAGTACAGCGAGATGGGAGATGTGATAAAGAGAACAACAACAATTAAATATAAATACGCTTGATATTATGGGAGTAACAAAATTATACAGAATAGTAGAGAATTTGACAGAAAGCAAGACTTTTTCTGTCAAGGGATTTCAGAGTGCAAAACTTGCGGTTGAGATAACCGAAGTTACAGATTCACTCACATTCGGCATTTATGCTGATGCAGTAGATGCAAGTTCTTCGGATGTGACAACACGTCCGCCGGTGTATCTTGACGGAGTTTTACAGACCGGGAATATCGCACTGAAGGCCACAGGAAAGTACGAGATTCTCATAGACCTTACCAATGTCGGGTCGCTGAGGGTTGTAAAAGTGGCAAAGAGTGTCACCGACACCTCGGTGTTGAGTTGTTCATACGATGCCTTTAAGTTGCCCGGTCTGCCCACCGAAACAATTCCGCAAAGTTTGAAGGCCGATATACCCAAAAATGTAACAAACTACGATGTAAGCGCCTATCAAAGTGCCAAGATGCAAGTAACGGTAACCGCGGGCAAGATAACATTCGGAATACGTGCCGACAGGGTGGGCGCAAGCAACAACTATTATGCCCCTGTATATTACAACGGCGAACTTATAAAGGACAACATTACACTTGGTGTGGGTGAACACGAACTGCTTATCGACCTCAATAACACCGCAATGTTAAGTGTAAACAAAGTGGTGAATGTTGGTGGCACAACTTCGGCAGATACCACCACACTCTATTGCTTTCAAAAGCCGTTTGCCGTACCCAAAATAGAAGAGGAGGAAGAGGAGATTGTCGTCCCCGACAACTACCTTGCCGGTAGTGCTGTAAAAACTTTTGCCGTACCGCACGGTGCAAAGCAAGTGGATATTTTTGTGTCTTCTGTAACGAAGCCCACCTCAAGCACGAATATGTATCTTCATGTAAAGGGCAGTGTTGATGGTGTTACTTATAGCAATGTACCTTTTTACAACAATGCACTTTCCAATATTGAATATTATGGTTATGTGCAGATTGTAAAAGACACAGACTTTACTTTGCAGGGCTGGTTGAATGTTGAGGAGTATAGATTTATTCAGTTGCATTATAGTGGTGGCAATGCCGATGAATACCTTGCAGCCGATGTTGAGTTTACAAATGTGTATAAAGAACGCGAGGTGAATGTTGCTGCGGCAAACGTAAACACAAACGCAGGCTTTAACTTCTACCTGACCAACTTGCTCAAAGGATATAAGGCTGCAAAACTCAATATCAGTGCTACACTTAAAAACAGCGATGCATATATAGCGGTCTACCCGGTGAAAGCGGTAAACGAATATAAAAATATAGAAGCGTTTGCCCACTATACAAACTATGGCGAGGAGGTTGCCATTACAGGCACCGAAATCTACCTCGGTGCAACAATGGACAATGGCGTGATGATAGTAGTATCAGAGAAAGCACCTGCAACGTGGTATTTTAATGTGGCAGACCCCGCTGAAGCAATAGAAAACGACACTGCAACAGTAAACGCCACTGCAACAATGATGGCAGAACCTTGCTTTGCCACTCTTCCTGTGGTACGGGATACAAATGACTATACAGTAAAGGAGCAACCCACGAGTGCTGCAAACCGCGATGTTTACGGCAAGAGCATTGTGGAATGGGACAGCGACTCTCTATCTTTCTATCCATACGGTTACGGATGCTTCTGTCATAAGGTGACTATGAGCAAGGCTGTATGTCCCGACTGGGCAGACGATGAAAAAATTTCCTTTGTTTCGCTGTTGCCCTACGACCCCTACAACGACGGCTTTGCCACACTGAACGGCAGGGGTGTGGCAAGCATCTGCGTGTTCACCACCAAGGGGCGTATATTGCACAACAACCCAGAGCGTCACGACGATGAAACCAAGTACAAGAGTGACATTATGCTCTTTGACGAAAGCCTTGTTGTGGAGAATGCAAACTCGCTCAAATGGTTGCCCACTGATGATATGAGCAAGGCAACAGGAATCTACAAATATTTCCCTGTGCTTACCGATTACGACTACAACCAGTTCGATAATCGTTTCAAGAATTGGGGCAGGACAGAGACCATAAACACTCAACTTACATTCCCTTCAGACACTCTTTATCATCAGAAGAACAAGAATGCTGCCCAGTGGCGCAGACTGAACTTCGGCAATATGGCAAAGGATGATAAAGTGTGTGTATTTGCCAACTACAACGGCGATGCGGGTCAGGAGCCTGTGATGATAGCCACAAACAATGGTGGTCGCAGGTGGGATGTACTTCCCAAATTTGCTTGTGTGGAGCATTATAAAAATATGTATAGTGGTGACGTGGATATGAGCAAAATTGGCACTTACACAGCAAACTCTTTGATGTTGTGCCGTTGTGCATTCAATGTTCCCACAGCCGAGCAGAAAGAGCCTGCAACAGCATTCATTGCCCCCGAGGAGCAGCAGACGCTAATCACTGCCATGAGCACAACAGACGGCGTTACCACAATAACCACTGCCGATGACCTCACTTTTGACGATGCTGAGAGTCCTCGTGTGTTCTTGAAGAACGTATCGGCAAGCAGTGAGTGGGATTGCGTGTGCAACCCCTCGCCATTAAGCGAAAACAACGGTGTTTTCTTCCGTGCCATAAGAACAGGTGAGAAGACTTACACACTGAAGGCCGACCTTGGCGATGCTTACCAGAGTGATAGGATATGCCGCCATTTCCATAATATTGCCCGTACATCAAATGGCTTTATAATCTGTACCGGCGAGAGTTATTCGGCTGACAAGTTCCAGGGCGGTTTCCTTTACTTCCTCGCGCAGAACCAGCGTGACGGGTTCGCTTCTGTTGCTACGAAACACGGTGCTATGATAGACCCTGCGAGCATCACGCGATTGACATCGTCAAAGGATGGTGTTGTGCGTGCGAGCGGTGCGTTCATGTTCTGCGATGAGGCCGACCCTACTATACTCTATGTGAGCGATGAACCGAACCATTTGGGCTTTACGGGGCGTAAGGCTGTTTTGCCTGAGGGAAGGAGTAGGGAACTGGATATTGTACCTATTGGTATTTTTGCGGGCAAACTATCACAGATTGATGAACAATCAAAGTTCAAGTGTCTGCTTGATACTCGCGGTATGGTTGCTTCATTGGTGCATAATATGGGTCACTTTGCTGCCGATGGCTTCAATAACTCTATCTATTTGAGTGCTGACGGCAAGAAG
>JAZNDZ010000131.1:0-8584 GCA_045588345.1 Bacteroidaceae bacterium | reverse complement strand
TTGTCTTGCCCGGGAGAATCTCAGAAGCCATAGCTGCTGAGTGGGTCATACCTGAACAACCGATAGTCTCTACAAGAGCCTCCTGAATGATACCGTTCTTGATGTTCAATGAGAGTTTGCATGCACCCTGCTGTGGAGCGCACCAACCGATACCGTGTGTAAAACCAGAGATGTCTGCAACCTCCTTAGCCTTAATCCATTTGCCCTCTTCAGGGATTGGAGCAGGACCGTGGTTAGGACCTTTCTTTACAACACACATGTTTTCTACTTCGTGTGAATAAACCATAATTGTTGTATGTTTAAAATGTGAAACATAGTCTCTTTCAATCTGCGAAGTTAGTAAAAATAATGTCTTGAGCAAAAGTTGCCGCATTTTTTTCTTCACAAAAATAAAATACATCATAAAAAACCATAAAAGGGATATATATTTGCATCAACGGCGTTTATGTTTGTCAAATTAGTGTTATCTTCGCGGTAGATTATTGTATAACAAAATAAAGATACTGACGGAATGAAAAAAATGCTAAATATCGCTTTGCCTCTCATGGCATTGCTGTTTTTCTCTTGTAGTCCGGTAGAGCCTGAATACACCGAAGAGAATTACTTCTATGACATCTATACAGTCTATAAACATTCGGTTTCTCCTGAATTTTCCGATTCCACTATCCCTGTTTCAAATATGGAAAAGTATGGTTTTGAAACCGGTGACCGAGCCGACATGGTTCTGCGTTATTATTACGATTATCAGACGACACCGCGTCCGGTCTTCACAATCCACAGTGTGCGCGAGGTTATAAAGACTCGCCCATTGTCACAGACGGGGAGCATAGATGCCGCAGAGTACAATACACCTTTCGACAGTCTGGTGCTTTATGAATTTTATGACAGAAGGGTACTCCCCATCTGGGTGTGGAAGAACCGCCTGAACATGAATATCTCGTATTACGGCGAAAAGAGCAGTGCTTCGTTTGCCATGACCGTGCGTGGAGTGTCGGGTGATACAGTCATGTTCGACCTTTATGCCAAGGCTCCAAGAAACGGGAGCAAGACCTCCACAAGCCTGCTCACATTTGACCTTAACAGTGTTGCCGATGTTCTCACTGCTGAACAGAAAAACAGTCTTGCCGGTATCGATACATTGAATACAAAGGTCTATTTTCAGCGCGAGGTGAAGGGAAAGGTCAGGGAGGCTTTTCTCACACGTGCCCGCTTTGCTAACCCGGTAAGATGATTATGGACAAGAGGGCTTCCAATGTAAACATAAAGAACCGTAGGGCTTCGTTCGACTATATAATAACGGAGACGTACACGGCTGGTCTTGTGCTCACCGGTACTGAGATAAAATCGATACGGCAATCCAAGGCAAGCCTTGTCGATACCTACTGCACGTTCATCAACGAGGAATTGTGGGTAAAGAACATGCACGTTGCCGAGTATTTCTATGGTTCGTACAACAACCACACTGCCCGTCGTGACCGCAAACTGTTGCTTGAACGCAAGGAACTCCGCAAACTCAAGCAGGCTGTCAAGAATCCCGGTTTCACCATTGTGCCCACCAGGTTGTTCATAAACGAGAAAGGGCTTGCAAAACTTGTGATAGGACTTGCGCGAGGCAAGCACGAATATGACAAGCGCGAATCTATTAAGGAGCGTGACGACAAACGCGAAATTGACAGAATAAGACGCAATTATTGACAGATGTTTACTCTACCCCTCGCAAGGGGTAGAGTAAAATGCTTTATAAAGAACATGCTGCGTTGCTGCGGCTGAAAAGACGATAGGATGAGCCTGAAAAACGAACTCGAAAAAAGGATTCTGGTACTCGACGGTGCAATGGGTACCATGATACAGAAATACTCGCTGGGCGAGGATGATTTCCGCGGCACTTTGCTAAGGGAACATTCCGGAACACTCAAGGGGAATAATGACCTGCTGGTGCTCACCCGCCCCGATGTAATAACAGAAATTCATGAGAAATATCTTGCTGCCGGTGCCGACATTATTGAGACATGCACTTTCAACGCCAATGCAATATCGCAGGGTGAATATGGCTGCGAGCGGTTGTGCTCCGATATAAACCGTACTGCAGCACGGCTTGCGCGGCAGGTGGCAGACAGGTTTTCTACCCCTCAGAAACCACGCTTTGTGGCCGGTTCGGTAGGGCCTACCGGGCGTACCTGTTCAATGAGTCCCGATGTGGAGAACCCCGCAGCCCGCAACATAACTTTCGATGCGCTCGTTGAAGCATACAAGGAGCAGATGACGGCTCTTCTTGAAGGAGGCGTAGATGCCTTGCTCTGTGAGACAATCTTTGACACGCTCAATGCCAAGGCGGCGCTCTGTGCGGCCGATGAGGCTATGGTCTCTGCAGGCCGTGAGGTTCCTGTAATGCTCTCGTTCACGATAGCCGACACTCAGGGGCGTATACTGTCGGGGCAGACGATAGAGGCGGTGCTTGCATCACTGTCGGGGCGAAACCTGTTGTCGGTGGGCCTGAACTGCTCTTTCGGTGCAAAGGAAATGAAACCTTTTCTTAAGAATTTGAGTGATAAGGCTCCCTATTTTGTGAGTGTATATCCCAATGCCGGCCTTCCCAATGAACTTGGCGAGTATGACCAGACTCCGGCCGAAATGGCTGCCATAGTAAGGGAATACATAAATGAAGGGCTTGTGAACATTGTAGGCGGCTGTTGCGGAACAACCGATGAGTTCATTGCGCTCTTTCCGCAATTTGCTGCCGGCGCTTTGCCGCGTCAACCCCGTCAGGTTCCGCAGGAGATGATGCTTTCGGGTCTTGAACCTTTAGTCGTGAACCGTTCCAAGAACTTTATAAACGTGGGCGAGCGCTGCAATGTGGCAGGTTCCCGCAAGTTCCTGCGTCTTATAAACGAAAAGAACTACACCGAGGCGCTTGCCATTGCCCGCAAACAGGTTGAAGACGGTGCTCAGGTGATTGATATAAACATGGACGACGGCCTGCTTGATGCCCGCGAGGAAATGAAGACTTTTCTGAACATGCTTGCCGGCGAACCCGATATCGCACGCGTTCCGCTGATGATTGACTCTTCCGATTGGGAGGTCATAAGAGCCGGGCTCAAATGTACACAAGGCCGTTCTATCGTCAACTCGATATCGCTCAAAGAGGGTGAGGAACTGTTCCTCGCTCATGCCCGTGAGGCCAAGAGGTTAGGGGCGGCTGTGGTTGTCATGGCCTTTGACGAGAAAGGCCAGGCTACGACATTTGAACGCAAGATTGAGGTATGTGCCCGGGCCTATGGGCTTTTGACAAAAGAGGTCGGGTTTGCTGCCCACGACATAATATTTGACCCTAATATACTCGCCATTGCAACCGGTATAGAGGAACATGCCGCTTATGGCCTCGATTTCATCCGTGCATGTGCATGGATAAGGGAGAATCTGCCCGGGGCACATGTGAGCGGTGGTGTGAGCAATCTGTCGTTCTCTTTCCGCGGCAACAACTATGTGCGCGAGGCCTTGCATGCAGTGTTCCTCTATCATGCAATTTCGGCGGGCATGGACATGGGTATCGTCAACCCGCAGACGGCTGTGCAGTACGAGGATATTCCCCTTGAACTGCGCACGGTGATGGAAGATGTTGTGCTTGACCGCGATGCCGCTGCTGTCGAACGCCTTATAACCATGGCGGCCGCGCTTAAAGAGCAGGGGAGTGCCATGCAGGGTGCAGTTTCCGAGGCCTGGAGAGAGGCACCGGTTGAAGAACGCTTGAAAACGGCTCTTGTCAAGGGCATCGGCGATTATCTTGCGCCGGACCTTGATGCTGCTGTTGCAAAGTACGGAAGTGCGGTAGCCGTCATCGGTGGGCCGCTGATGGACGGTATGGGGCATGTGGGCGAACTTTTCGGAGCAGGCAAACTTTTCTTGCCGCAAGTGGTAAAGAGCGCACGTACCATGAAGCAGGCAGTGGCTCTGTTGCAGCCGCTTATTGAGGGTGAAAACAGTGCGCGTGGCGCATCGGCCGGGCGTGTCGTGGTTGCAACAGTTAAGGGTGATGTGCACGATATCGGCAAGAATATCGCATCGGTGGTCATGGGCTGCAACGGTTACGAAGTCTTTGACCTTGGGGTAATGGTGCCGGCCGAAAGGATAGTGGCGGAGGCTGTGGAGAAACAGGCCGATATCGTAATCCTCAGCGGCCTTATCACGCCGTCGCTCGAAGAGATGATAACTACGGTGAAGGCTATGGGGGCTGCGGGGCTTTCAATCCCTGTTATGATTGCCGGTGCTACTACCAGTCCCATGCATACAGCATTGAAGATTGCGCCGGTGTACAATGCTCCGGTTGTGCATGTGAAGGATGTGTCGCAGAATGTTGTCGTGGCTGCCGAACTGCTTGGCGGCAATGAACGCCGCAATGCTTTTGTGGCGGCTTTGGAGCATGCACAGGCAGCACTCCGTGCGCAGGCAGCGGCAAAGGTGAATGCTCCGCTGCGTTCGCTCGACGAGGCACGTGCCAACAAACTGAATCTTTTCGGCAATTGACGGCCACGCATTCTTGCTGCCCATATTTTGCTGTTAAAATAGTTTAATATAATATTTTTGTAATATTTCTGCGGTATTTTTGTCTATAAGAACATAAGAGTGACTTTGGGGTTACCCTTTATGAATAATATTCAATCTAAAAAAAAAGTGTCAAAAAAGAATTTTAAAGGCCTCACTTCGGAACAGGTTGTGGAGAACCGCAGCAAATATGGTTCGAATGTGCTTATACCCCCTGAGAGAACATCTCTGTGGAAACAGTTCATTGAGAAATTCGAGGACCCGATAATACGCATACTTCTCATTGCTTGGGTACTCTCAATGATTATCTCGGCAGTCCATTGCTGGGGGCCTGAGCAAAAGGGCTTCTCGGCCTTCCTTGAGCCTTTAGGCATTTTCTTTGCAATAATGCTTGCCAGCACAATAGGCTTCATATTTGAGGTAAAGGCTGCACGCGCTTTCGACGTGCTGAATACTGTCAACGACGATGTCATGGTAACGGTAATACGCGACGGCAAGGTGCATGAGGTTCCGCGCAAGGATATTGTGGTGGGCGATGTGGTAGTGCTCAGTGCCGGTGATGAGGCTCCTGCCGACGGTGTCTTGCTCGAGTCTCATTCATTGCAGGTAAACGAGTCTACACTCACGGGTGAACCTGTAATATCAAAGACCACTGTCGAGGCCGAATTTGATGCTGAAGCGACATACCCTTCGAATAGAGTGCTGCGCGGCACTACCGTGGTCGACGGTCATGGTATAATGCGCGTGGAACTTGTGGGCGATGCAACGGAATATGGCAAGGTGAACCATGGAGCACTCATTGAGAATGACCTTGATACCCCATTGCAGTTGCAACTGAAACGCCTGGCCGGTGTAATAAGCAGAATGGGGTATGCTGTAGCGGCAATAACCTTTGTGTTGCTCACCGCCAAACTGTTCTTTGCCGATGCGCCATTGAACGTGATGGATGTTGTATCGGCTCTTCTGCACAACTTCATGATTGCAGTTACCCTTATAGTCGTATCTGTTCCCGAAGGCCTGCCGATGTCGGTGACACTGAGTCTTGCTCTCAGCATGAGGCGTATGCTCAAGACAAACAACCTTGTACGCAAGATGCATGCTTGTGAGACAATGGGTGCGGCAACGGTCATCTGCACCGACAAGACCGGAACACTCACGCAGAACCGCATGCAGGTGTACGAGACACAGTTCCTTGCTCTCAAAGGTCAGGAACTTGCAGGCAATAAGATAAGTTCATTGATAAAAGAGGGTATAGCAGTGAATTCCACTGCGAACCTTGATGCCGACGAAATAGGAATAAAACCCATAGGCAATCCCACGGAATCGGCTCTGTTGCTTTGGCTCAACAGTAAAGGTGTTGACTATCAGCCTTTGCGCGATGAGGCGGATGTGCTGAGCCGGTTGACCTTCTCAACCGAGCGCAAATATATGGCAACAGTTGTCAATTCCCCTGAACTTGGCTGTAGGGTGCTGTATGTAAAGGGAGCCCCGGAGATTGTGCTTGCCAACTGCAATCGTGTTGAGACAGAAGAGGGTTTTGTCACTGTTGGGGAGAGCCGTGAGGGTATTGAGGCAAAACTGCTCGAATATCAGAATATGGCAATGCGTACTTTGGGTTTTGCTTATCAGTTGTTGGGTGAGAATGATGATACGGCTCCGTATGAGAATGGCCGTCTTTCGGGCACAGACCTGACATTCATTGGCTTTGTCGCAATATCGGACCCTGTGCGCAGTGATGTGCCTCAAGCGGTACAGAGTTGTTTGAGGGCTGGTATCGAAGTCAAGATTGTTACAGGCGACACACCGGGTACTGCACGTGAGATTGGCCGTCAGATAGGCATATATGACGACAGTTCTGTTGCAACTTCGGTGATTACCGGCCCCGAGTTCGAGGCGTTGTCCGATGAAGAGGCAGCCCTCCGTGCCAAGGAACTGAAGATAATGTGCCGTGCGCGCCCGCTGGACAAGCAACGCCTTGTGCGGCTGTTGCAGGAACAGGATGCTGTTGTCGCTGTTACCGGTGACGGAACCAATGATGCTCCGGCTCTGAAGGCTGCCCAGGTAGGTCTTTCAATGGGTGACGGAACATCTGTTGCAAAAGAGGCAAGTGATATAACCATAATCGACAATTCGTTCTCAAGCATTGCTAAGGCTGTTATGTGGGGTCGTTCGCTCTACAAGAATATACAGCGGTTCCTGCTGTTCCAGTTGACAATCAATGTGGCGGCATGTGTTGTAGTGATGATTGGTTCACTTATCGGCACCGATTCGCCACTTACAATTACGCAGATGCTTTGGGTAAATCTCATTATGGACACATTTGCAGCCGGTGCATTGGCTTCGTTGCCGCCGAATGCAAATGTAATGAAAGAGCGTCCACGCAAAAGCGGTCCTAAGGGTGATTTTATCATTACCCGGCAAATGGCTGTGAACATCTTTACAGTGGGCTCTCTCTTTGTAGTGGCACAGATTGCCCTTTATCTGTGGTTGGGAAAGGGCGGTGAACTGAGTGCATATCAGCAGTCCGAGTTCTTTACGTTCTTTGTCATGCTGCAGTTCTGGAACATGTTCAATGCCAAGGCGTATATGACTGGTGAATCGGCCTTCAAGGGGCTTTTGTCCAATACGACATTCCTTGCTGTGTGCGCACTCATAATTGTGGGGCAGGTACTTATAGTTACCTTTGGCGGTGTTATGTTCAACGTGGTGCCGTTGCCGTTGACAACATGGCTATATATAATCGCTGTTACATCTTCTGTGCTTTGGATAGGCGAAATTCTCCGTCTGTTTGCACGTAAATGATATATCTTTAAAAGAACAATACGAAACAAATAAAAACAATAGACAATGAACAAACATCTTACTGCACTGACCATTGCATTGACAATGGTTCTGTTTGCCTCGCCTTTGATTGCGCAGGATTCCATTACTGCTGTTGCCAATGCCGTAAACGAACCTGTTGAGGTTCCTGCGGCTCTCGTTGACACGGCTCAGGTCGCAACTGAAACCGGTGTAATGGAACAACTCACACGTTTCTGCCTCGATAACCTCAACTATGGCACTGTATTCCTTTTCATGGCCATAGAGAGTTCTTTCATTCCTTTTCCTTCTGAAGCTGTTGTGCCCCCTGCCGCATGGAAGGCTGCAGTGAGCGGTGAAATGAACATATTTCTGGTTGTGCTTTTTGCTACATTGGGAGCATTGGTTGGTGCGCTTGTCAACTATTACCTTGCCTTGTGGCTTGGCCGTCCCATTGTGTATAAGTTTGCCAACAGCCGTCTGGGACATATGTGTCTGCTCGATGAAGCCAAGGTAAAGCATGCCGAAGAGTATTTTGACAAGCATGGAGCTGCCTCTACCCTCATTGGTCGTCTGGTACCTGCTGTACGTCAGTTGATATCAATACCGGCCGGTTTGGCGCGCATGAGTATGGCACGTTTTGTACTTTTTACATCCTTAGGTGCAGGTGCATGGAATATAATACTTGCCATTCTCGGTTATTATATGTCTAAAATACCCGGAATGGACAGTGAACTGGCTGTGATGAATGCCGTCAAGGAACATAGCACCGTCATCGGTTACGGTTTTGTTGCTTTGGCAGCGGTGTGTGTGGGCTATCTGGCATATAAGGGGTTGAGCAAGAAAGGTTGATTTCCCGGATATTTCATGAGAGGCTGACTAAAAAGGCTCTTTTGTTGTTACGCTTGCCCGAAAAATACTCATTTACGCTTAGTAAACTGCGTTTTTTCGGGCTTCGCAAGCCTAAAAATAGCTCATTTTATCCAACCTCCCTACAAACGTGGGTGACCCATTTCACTTTTGGGTCACCCTCGCTTTGTACGAGATGAATAAAAAGATGTAATTTAAGGGCTCAGTAGAAATTCAGTGTGGGTAATATTTTACTTGTACGATTATTTTCTATCTGGAATATCTTATTCTGAGGTTAATTTTACCCTTAATCAGTTACTTTGTATTCCTCTTGCAGTTGTTCTGTCATGTTCTTTTGGCGGCCAAAAGAACGAAAAGCCCCGGCACAGAGTTCAAC
>JAZNDZ010000130.1:0-40948 GCA_045588345.1 Bacteroidaceae bacterium | reverse complement strand
AATTCTGCGTTCAGTAGTTGCTGGGGCCTCGCAAGTGTTACAATACCCAACAGCGTAACAACAATAGGAAATTCTGCGTTCAGTAGTTGCTGGGGCCTCACAAGCGTTACAATAGGTAATAGCGTAACAACAATAGGAGATCATGCGTTCCAATTTTGCAGCGGCCTCACAAGCATTACAATACCAAACAGCGTAACAACGATAGGAGAACGTGCGTTCTATGATTGCACAGGCCTCACAAGCATTACAATACCAAACAGCGTAACAACAATTGGAGATTATGCGTTCTATAGTTGCTCGGGTCTTACAAATATTACAATAGGAAATAGCGTAACAACAATAGGAGATTATGCGTTCCGATTTTGCAGCAGGATTGCAGAGATTTATTCACTGGCAGAAACCCCGGCAACAATAGGTTCCTACACTTTCACTGACTATTCAGACAATCTTTATTCAGCCACTCTTTATGTTCCCGCTGGTGCCAAAGCCGCATACCAAGCAGCCGACTATTGGAAGAATTTTACAAACATTGTGGAGATGACCCCTACAGAAGAGACTCCCACCGAGGTAACCATAACCATAGGCCAATACGGCACAGCCACATATTGCTCGCCCTATGCACTCGACTTTAGCGAAGCAGAGGGGTTAAAGGCATACACAGCAACAGGCTATAACAGCAGCACTAGAGTTGTGACATTAACCCGGGTACAAACTGCCGAAGATGCCACCGGCCTGTTCCTAATGGGCGAACCGGGCGAATACACAGTACCCGTGATAGAGTATTCAAGCGATTATATGCTGAATATGCTTGTCGGAACATTGGAGACAACTGCTGTAAACAACAAAACAGACGACGGCAATTACATAAACTTCAAATACACAATTGGTCCCGAAAGCAGCCAACCAATGTTCTACCAGTTTGAAGACGGTTCTACATTGAGCGCAGGCAAGGCCTATTTGCAGTTGCCGGCAAGGTTGTTCACAACAACAGCATCTAAATCCATAAGCCTAAGATTTGATGATGGCCAGTTGACTGACATCGACAGGGTGGAAAGCGAAAGCAACGACACGCAAACTATCATTTACGACCTCTGCGGCCGCCGCGTAAGCAAGCCTGCAAAGGGTGGCATTTATATAAAGAACGGTAAAAAGATAATCTTATAATTGCGTCACACAGAATGCTGCAACACACAACGAAGTATTAATTTTAAAAACATAATTTAAGAGAGATGAAAAAGAGATATTCTAAACCAGCTGCAGATGCAGTCGAACTTAAGATTGAAAATATAATGCAGGTTGTTGTCGGCTCAACAACGGAAGTGGGCAGCAGCAACAGTAAAGTTGATGACACCTCCCCGGACCTTGCCGGCGAGCATAAAGAACAGTGGGGAAGTTTGTGGTCTAAATAAAAAGAAGAGGTCTTGGGAATTCCCAAGACCTCTTCTTTTTATTTATTGCATGAGGCTGATACAAAACGATGCTCATCAGATGCCCATAGCCTTTTTCATTGCCTCAATTGTCTCATCGGCCTTTGCACACGCATCGGCATAGCAGTTGCGGCAGCCCATCTTGCCCTTAGCCTCCATGTAGAACTTGATTTTGGGTTCTGTACCCGAAGGACGAACAGAAACCTTGTTTCCGCTCTCGGTGAAATACTGCAACACGTTTGAAGGTTCAGGCATGTCAATATCGGTAACGTTGCCATTGACATCGGTCTGCTTCATCGCCTTGAAGTCCTTGTAGCAGACAACCTTCTCACCGGCCATCTCCCTGAGAGGATTAGCACGGAAGTTCTCCATCATCTGACGTATTTCATCGGCTCCGCTCTTGCCGGGCTTTACAACATTCACTGTAACCTCTTTAGAGAATCCATACTCGACATAAATATCCATGAGCAGTTCGTAGAGTCCCTTGCCATTGTCCTTTGCCCATGCGGCAACCTCTGCGATAAGGCTGCATGCAGATACAGAATCCTTGTCACGACAGAAATCCTCTGCCAAGAATCCGAAACTCTCTTCACCGCCACCGATGTATTTTGCAATGCCCTCATTGTCGCGGATGACCTTGGCAATCCACTTGAAGCCGGTGTAGCAGTCATACATCTTGATGTTGTTCTTGTCGGCAATGCTCTTTATAACCTCTGTTGTAACGATTGTCTTCACAACAAACTCCTTGCCGGTCATCTTGCCCAGTTTTGTATACTGGGTAATAATGTAGTAGAGGAACATCATGCAAGTTTGGTTACCGTTGATTATCACCCACTCGCCATTGCTGTCCTTGCAGGCAATGGCCAGACGGTCGGCATCGGGGTCAGAAGCCATAACAAGGTCGGCATCTATCTTCTTGGCAAGTTCAATTGCCATAGTCATAGCCTCGGGATTCTCGGGGTTAGGAGAAACCACCGTAGGGAAGTTTCCGTCCTTTACCATCTGCTCCTCAACGCAATGGATGTTCTCAAAGCCCCACTTGCGCAATGATGCAGGAATAAGTACACGGCCGCAACCATGGATTGGTGTGTAGACAATCTTGAGGTCCTTGTGACGTTTGATGACCTCAGGGTCAATAGTGAGAGTCTTCACCGCATCGAGGAATGCATTGTCGATTTCCTCGCCGATTACCTCTATGAGTGCCGGATTGCCCTGGAACTTGATATCCTCAACCTTGACACTCTCGACATGCTTGATTGTATTTACATCGTGCGGAGAGAGCATCTGGGCACCATCATCCCAATAAGCCTTGTAGCCATTGTACTCCTTGGGGTTGTGGCTGGCAGTGATATTGACACCGCTCTGGCAACCCAAATGACGGATAGCAAAAGAGATTTCAGGTGTAGGACGCAAATCCTCGAAAAGATATACCTTGATACCGTTTGCCGAGAAGATGTTTGCCGAAATCTCTGCAAACAGACGGCTGTTGTTGCGGCAATCGTGACCAACTACAACAGAAATCTGCTCCTTCTCCTTGAAACATTCGTTCAAGTAGTTTGCCAAGCCCTGTGTAGCCTTACCCACAGTATATATGTTCATGCGGTTGCTTCCCGCACCCATAATACCGCGCAAGCCACCTGTTCCGAACTCAAGTTCACGATAGAACGCATCAATCAGAGGAGTCTTGTCCTCATTGTCGAGCATTGCCTGCACCTCTTTACGTGTCTCTTCATCATAAGCCGGAGAAAGCCACTCATTGGCCTTTTCCGTTACCATTTTAATTAATTCCTGGTCCATATTAAGTCAGTTATTGATATGTTGCCACAAATCCTTACATGCCGTAAACAAAAGCACGGTACATGTAATCAGTTCTTGCAAATATAATTAATTCTTGGAATAAAAAACAATTATAACATTATTTTGATTGCGGGATGAGGAATTTGTCACCCGTCTGCTCTACAATCTTCTTAAGATACTCCTGCGGATAGCCTGGGCGCACAATCTTGCCGGCAAGACCTGTTTTTCCGCGCTGCACCTTGCCGTTCTTCTCTTCCTTGACAACCATGTCATTATATTTCACTATAACTTTCTCACCGAATTTCTTCCACTCGCCAAGCGCCTCTTCGGCACTGCTGCATGTAAAGTCCGTCAATATACGTACCGCGTACTTGGGCGAAGAAGCGATTACTGCAAGCGCTTCAGCCTCAACCTCCTTGCTCTGCTCATAGAATCTGTTCTCAAGCGCAGACTGCACAGCACGCATATCATCTACAACCATAGAGTATTTGGGATATATCATGTTTGACACCCAGTTGAATACCCAGAAAGAGGATTTCCAAGAGAACTCGACCGGGTCGGCAAATTCCTCTTTATAGCAATCGGGAACAACTGTCGCACAGCAATATACAGGAGTAAACACTACCATATTTGCATCATCGGTACCGAACCACATCACACCGCCTACCGCATCCGGCAACCAACCGCGCAACTGCGCAACGAATGTGAATGCTGTCTGGAATGTAGAAATCGGACGTTCATTGAAGTACTCCTTGCCGTCAACCTTGAAACTCAATGGCGAGGGACGATAAGGCATCTTATACGGGCCTGCACCCAAGTCGATTGTAACATCGAATGGAGTACCCTCATAGTGGTCACGCATACCGCGCTGCATATCCTGCAACGAAACAGGAGCCTTAGGTTTCATATAAAGAGGCATTGGCTCAGCAGTTGCATCACCCGAAGCCCAGGCAAGATATTTGCTCATATCCTCAGCACCGAACATATTAAAGAAACTCCATACACGTGCATCGCAATAGCGAAGAGCACCGAAGTCGGCAGGGCAATATGCTGCTGCAAAATCAAAATCCTCATCCTTGCCATTGAAATAACCCATCTTGCGGGCAAACTTTATCACATCCTTAGAATAGCGCACGTTCTCTTTATCCTTCATGTCGAACTTGCGTATGCGTGCCTGATTGGCATGAGCCGAGATGCAGTCATCAGGAATACGTATAGCAACCCACACTGCACCTTTCTCTTTGCCGCCCTTGCCCACCATTTCAAGAATCCATGCTTCGTTGGGGTCGGCAATGGAAAAACTCTCGCCACTGCTGTAGTAACCGTACTCCGCTACAAGCGATGTCATTACATCAATAGCCTCGCGGGCAGTACGCGAACGTTGGAGCGCAATATATATAAGATTGCCATAATCGATAAGACCGGCAGTATCGACAAGTTCTTCACGGCCGCCAAAAGTAGTTTCGGCAATAGCAACCTGATGTTCATTGATATTGCCAAGCACATTATATGTCACTCTTGCTTCGGGTATCTGACCTATATAATCACCTGAATCCCAATTGTATATATCGCGCATAGTTCCGGCCGGATGAACCGCTGCCGGGAAATGTGCGACAAAGCCGCTCATGCCATAACTGTCGGCACTATACGAGATGAATACCGAACCATCGGCCGAAGCCTTCTTGCCCACCAAAAAATTTGTACAAGCCTCTGATGAAGAACAACAGAGAACCAATGCAAAGAATAATAAACCTATCTTTTTCATATTATGATGTTATTTAATGAATAATCTTTTTTCAAAAACGGCTGAGTTTCCACAGGCATCAGTAACCTCTAACCTTAAAAGATGCTTGCCTGCACGTATATTCTCTTTTCTGCAGTCCAGTTCTATACGCCCGTTCTTGCTGCTGTACTTGAACAGCACAAAGTTCCCGTTCAAAGTTCCACGGAAAGACCTTACCGATGTCTGCTTGTCGCTTACAGCGAATACAACCTTTCCGCTACGCGACCAATTCTTTTCACTCACAGGAACAATGGACGGCGACACAGTATCAACAGCCACCTCAAAGCAGCCAAGCGAACCGACATCGGCATATAGCCAGCCGTCGCTGTACTTTCCGCCTACAGAAAAACCGCCTTTCTTTGTCACTTGCCTGATGTACAACTTTGAACTGTCAACCGCAAGCGTATCGACCCTCAATCCCAATCTTGCACTATGCCATAAAGGCAATGGAGATTCACCGAATGAATACCTGCCGGAAATGCCATACTCCCCATCGTTCTTTGCTATATCAACCGTCACAGACTCAAACAGTTCCCCTGCAGGTATGTAAAGCGACATACCATTATGTTCCACCGAATTATTCAAGAACCAGTAAAGATTGTATGCACCGGCAGGAGGCTGAATCTTCTGTTCTTTCCCTCGTACATGGAACAGCAGATTGCTGATATTGCCATGATAATCACCCACACGGCATTCCACCTTGTACAGACGCTCCTCATTGACATCAATCCATCCCTTGTTTGCATCGGCCCAAAGAGCGCGCAACGGATTATTCTCAAGCAGAAACAAGCGTTGGAACCATTCTCCGTCATTTACATAGCGAGAGTAATCGGCCCACGCGTTTATAAGCCTGTTTTCCTTGAATGAGAAGCGGTCCATTGCGCTTGAAAAACGCAAACTGTCATCGACCAGCAATTCAATATTGCAGACACCATACTTGTTGTTTGTCCCTGTCATGTAATCAATAGCCTTTATTCCAAAGCCTATCCTACCCCACACCTCAACAGTATCGCACAGCGTTCCACTCTTTAAGGCGTAGACCTTTGAAACATAACCCGAATCAACTGCACCCGCACCTTGTGAAGGATAAATTGCGACTTTTGAGACTACCGGCAGACGGTTATCTTTCAATTCATTGATAAAAAAGGGTATTGGGTCATACAGTTCTTCACCGGTAGAATCCCGCAACTCAAAATGCAGATGCGGACCGAACGAATATCCGCTGTTGCCGGCAATTGCCAGCACCTCGCCTCTCCTTACCCTGAACTCGTCGGGAGCGAACGAAATATCTACCGAAAAACACTCTTTCCCGTACTGAGCATCGCGCACACGCTCGGCTACGCCCTGCGGAAAACGGTCAAGATGCCCGTATACAGTCATATATCCATTGTCGTGCATCACATAAAGCGCCAAACCATAGCCACCGGGAGCAACAGAAGCCCTTTTTATATAACCGTCGGCAACACACTTTATCGGCTTGCCCACAACACCTTGGGTCTTGAAATCCAGTCCGGAATGAAAATGGTTTGACCTGAGTTCGCCGAAATTACCGCTCAGAAAAAGTTCAAAGTCAAAAGGCTTGCGGAACAGAGTATCAGCATGCTGCGCCTGCGAAGGAAGCACAGCAAACATTATCAAAAGAAGAAAACATATACACCTTTTCATACACGTTTCTTGAACCTTCCAAAAAATTTGTTCATTATGCGCAACAGGAATTTTGGCAACACCTCCATGCGACTGAACATATACATTGTCACAGAAACAGAAAGTAATACACAAATGGCCCCGGCTATCCAATAAACCCAATCAATACAACAGAGACGGGCAACAGCAACCACTGCTACAAAAAGCGGCAATTGTACAAAGAAAGAACATATCACGTTACCCGACAACTTCACACCATACCGATATCTCGCCACGGAATAGACCATTATGAAATCAACAGTATGGAGCAGTGCTATTCCGATTCCTACACCGGTCATTCCATTTAATACATACCCGGCAATAATAAAGAATACAAATAAGATGTTGTAAACCGCTTCAAGAGACACATAAACCTTTGTATCGCTCTTAGACAGAGCCAAAAAAGAGAGCGGAAAACACATTGTGCGCATGAACATACCCAACATTGCAAACTGAGCCATTGCTATAGCAGGTACAAACTCAGCATTATAGAACAGAGGCACTAAAGCCGGCATAGCAACAACAAAGGCCATGAGCAACGGCGACTGCACCAGCAACTGAACCTCAATCTGCTCGTTCACAACCCTGTTGCACCGCTCAGCATCAGCGGCAACTCCTGACAATCGTGGATAATATTCCGAATCAAGCGCCGAAAACAGCATGCCGGGCAACAATGTAGTCATTACGAAACCGGCTGTAAAAAGACCGGCACTATCCCCGTTGCCAATATCGGACAATGCCGCACATACCAGCCACATTGAAAACGATGTAAAAATGGAGGCAAACACATAACCGGCTCCAAGTTTTACCATTTCCAAGCCCTCACGCAACAGCGATAACGAGAAGGGATTTATAACATAACGATATTGCGGCAAGGAAAAGCCAAGAAGCACACACATCTGCAGTAATGCCGTGATAAAGATTGCAGGGAATATTCCGCCTATTCCCATTGCATAATACGCAGGCACAGCCACTATCAGTGATATAATTGCTGTTGCCAAAGTATATGAAGCAATCGCATTCAGCCTTCTTGTTCCCCGCAGTATGGCTATTTCACCATTAGATACCGCCATAAAGAGAACCACAGGAGAAAGCATCATGATACGTGACCTATAATATTCGCTTGATGCCTCGAATATCCAATCACTTACCAACGGTACAACGGCAAGCATCAAAAGCATACCGAATATTCCTGTAAGGAAAGCCAGACTACGCACAACCTTCACGCACTTGAGCAGCGAACCATCGTCACAATTCTCAAACGTGTCGGCAATCTTGCGCACAGCGCTCAAAGACAAACTGAGCCCGGTTCCGTCACTGAACATCTGCACAGTACGGTTTGAAAGCGCTATTATTGATTGTCCGGCAACGCCAAGCAGAATACATGATATTTTTGTACGTACCACATTAAGGATTACAGAAAGCCCATGAGCGCCTCCAAAGATGCTCAGATATTTTATCGTATGCCCATAGGCATTACCATTACCCCTATTCCGCGTAGATTTATCCATCAAATACAAAGAGTTGCGCAACAGCACAACTAATCTTTGCGAAGATAGCAAAAAATAATGAATTACAGGACGTACAAGAGCGCAAAAAGACACGCAAGAAAAATTAAATGCCGAAGACAAAGAAAAAAGGCCGTTTTATCGGAACTTTTACACTTATTCATTATCTTTGCGATAAACCAGGAAAGAGTATAACCAACCATGAAATTAAGCATAATAGTACCGGTATACAAAGTAAGACGTCACTTGCAAAGATGCATTGAAAGCATACTGCAGCAGACATATACCGACTATGAGCTCATTTTGGTTGATGACGGCTCGCCCGATAGCAGTGGCGCAATTTGTGACCGCTACGCTCAAGAGTGCGACAAAGTCAGAGTCATACACAAGAAGAACGGAGGCCTCTCTTCGGCTCGCAACGCCGGCATATCAGCGGCAAAAGGCGAGTACATAACATTTGTAGACGGAGACGATGCTGTAGCATCGGGAACCTACTACTACAACATGAACATCTTGCGCAACAACCCCGATGTAGACATTCTTGAATACCCCATACACAAATACTACGAATCGCCACGCAGCAAGATAATATCATTCAAGCCCGAGAAGGTTTCGGGGAATGACAGAATCTTCAAGGACTGGGTGAAACGCGAAGGTTACGAACACTGTTTTGCATGCAACAAGATATACCGGGCCGACCTGTTCATGTTTGTGCGCTACCCCGAGGGTGAAGTCTTTGAAGACACCTTGGTGACACCAATCCTATTCAGCAGCAGCGAGAATGTATATTATTCCGATTGCGGTTTCTATTACTATTACGACAACGATTCAAGCATAAGCAACACTCATTCTTTTGCATCATACAAATTCCTGTTCCGCAACCTTGCATCACTTCACGAAAAATGCGCAGACATACCCGAACTTAAAGATGAGGCAAACAGAATTCTCTTGCGCTGCATAGACAACCTTGTAGACCTCAGACGTTGTTCCGACCGCACAAAAGAGGGCATAAAACAGGCTGCGGCACTTGTTAAAGAGAGGCGCATAGACATAAAGACCCTCTACAACATGAACCTTAATATAAAGCAAAAAATCAAATACACGCCATTCGCGCTGTTCGGAGCGAACATTCACAGCAACATCCTTGCAATGTTCCACAAGAAATTGAACTGACCATGCTGCTTTCAATCATTATACCCCATTACAGCCTGCCCAAAGAACTTCTTGCGCAGTGCATTGACAGCATCACAGGACAAGGCGTTGCCAACGAAGACTACGAAATCATTGTTGTAGACGACGGTTCACCGCTCCCGCCCACATGGATACATGCACTCCACAGAGACAACATCAAATTGATTGAGAGCAACCACGGCGGACCAGGTGAAGCCAGAAACAAAGGAATAGAGGCTGCAAAGGGGGAATATATACAATTCGTTGATGCAGATGACTATTTGCTCAAAAACGGACAATTTGCTCAATGCCTTGCAATTCTGAGACAGGAAAGTCCACAGATATTGCGTTTCAACTATATTGTCAAGAAAAGCAAAAGCGCCATTACAACTGACAGCAGGAAGCAGGTCAAGACAAGCAACACTATAAGCGGGGCTATTTTCATGAGGGACAACAACCTGAGCGGAAGTCCATGCACATATTTTTTCCAAAGAAAACTTGCAATAGAGACCGGTACAAAATTTACAGCCAATATATTTCACGAAGACGAAGAGTTCAACACCCTTCTCCATTACCATGCACAGACCCTTATAGCAAGCAACGCAACACTCTACTGCTACTGCATAAGGGAAGGCTCCACAACCGCAAACAGTTCGAGAGAATTTGAGGCAAGACGCATAGACAACCTCTTTACAATAATTGAAAGACTTGCAGCGTTCAAAGAAAAGAACATCACAAATGCCAGCACAATACAGACCGAAGGAATTGAGCACAAACTTCGCATGCTCACCGTTGACGCGATACTCAACATGATGTTCGATGGCAGAAGAGCCGATGAGACTTACACCGCATGCATGTCACGCTTGTCGCCAATAGGATTGTTTCCCCTGCCCAAGGCATCATATTCATACAAATACAGGCTCTTTAGAGCGCTTGCCAACCGCCCGCTCGGCATGAGAATACTGCGCATCATAGTACCCGACCATAAACCAGCCAAAAAATGAAGATACTCTTGATTGGAGAATACAGCAACGTCCATTGGACACTTGCCCAAGGGTTACGTTCTCTTGGACACACGGTATGCGTTGTCAGCAACGGCGATTTCTGGAAAGACTATAAATGCGATATATCACTCGTGCGCAACTACACAAAACTTGGCGGCTTGAATTACCTTATCAAAGCATACACACTTTTGCCCCAATTACGCGGATACGACATAGTCCAACTCATAAACCCGATGTTCCTTGAACTAAAGGCCGAGCGCATAGTTCCCATATACCGATACCTCAAGAAACACAATAAAAAAATTTTCCTTGGAGCATACGGAATGGATGCCTATTGGGTAGAAGCCTGCACAAGCACCCCCTACATGTTCCGCTACTCCGATTTCAACATTGGCAACAACAGAATCTCAAACCGCTATGTAGCAGAGCAGGAGGCCGATTGGAAAGAGACACCAAAGGCTCGCCTCAACAAGGAAATTGCCGGGAGTTGCAATGGGATAATAGCCGGACTCTACGAGTACTATGCCGCCTACAACGACCGACACAGCAACAAACTTACATATATACCATTCCCGGTCGAGCCGGACAACAGCGTGACGCAATACTACAACAACATGCGAAAAATACGATTCTTCATCGGCATACAGAAAGAGCGGAGCATATACAAGGGAACAGACATAATGTTGCGTGCACTTGAACGCATTGCGCACAACCACCCCAAGGAGTGCGAGATACTGAAAGCCGAGAGCGTACCTTTCGAGCAATACTCAAAGATGATAAACGACTGCGACATACTGCTTGACCAACTTTATGGCTATTCACCGGCAATGAACGCCCTGCTCGCAATGTCTAAAGGCAAAATAGTAGTAGGCGGAGCCGAAGAAGAGTGTTACAGCATCCTTGGAGAAGACAAACTACGTCCAATGATAAATGTTACACCAAGCGAGGATGACGTATACGACAAATTGGAATGGCTTATACAGAACAAAGATAAGATTGCAACCCTGCAAAGAGAAAGCATAGAGTTTGTACATAAGCACCACAACCCTCAAAAAGTCGCCACGGAATATCTTGACTTTTGGACAAAGATGTAAAAGAAAAAAAGAACCGGAAAGGTTCTTCTTGAAGTAGCGCCTACGGGAATCGAACCCGTGTTCCATGCGTGAGAGGCATGTGTCCTAGCCACTAGACGAAAGCGCCATAAGTATAAATGTGTGCCCTAAAAACTTTCACTGCTTTGCATGCGTCCTAATAACAATCTTGCTGCAGTTACTGTTTTGTAGCGCCTACGGGAATCGAACCCGTGTTCCATGCGTGAGAGGCATGTGTCCTAGCCACTAGACGAAAGCGCCGTGCAAAAATAAGCGGAAGCTGGGGGATTCGAACCCCCGGTACGGTAACCCGTACGGCAGTTTAGCAAACTGCTGGTTTCAGCCACTCACCCAAACTTCCATTTGAATTGGCTTACGCCCTTATTTTGCGTTGCAAAGGTAGAACAATTCCTTGGAACACGCAAATATTCCAAGGATTATTTTTAAAAATAAGAACATTTTTACACAAAGGCCTAAACAGCACAATCAATACTCGACCTTATCCTCTTTTTCGCGCCAAGCGTTGAATGGTGCCAAAGCCTCCTCGTGAAGAAGATTCGCAACAGGTTTGTGTCTGTTTTCGGGCCTGAGTTCCAGTTCGCGATAAATGAACGAATCGTCAAAATCCACAGCCGCAGCATCATGTTGGTCGGCACCATAATAGATTTTGTCAAGATGCGCCCAATATATCGCTCCCAAGCACATTGGACAAGGTTCACATGATGTATATATGACACAACCGGCAAGACTGAACGTACCAAGTTTCTTGCAAGCCTCGCGGATTGCACTCACTTCGGCATGCGCAGTTGGGTCATTATTCAGCGTAACCCTGTTCACACCGGTTGCAACCACTTCACCATCTTTGGCAATAACAGCCCCGAATGGCCCTCCGCCACTCTTTACATTCTCAACGGCCAACCCAATGGCCATTCTCATAAAATCCTCATGTTCCATAACGCAATAATTTATCACATACAAAACACACAACAAACAGTCTCTGTTCAGCGCAAATAATACACGCGCACCGTCAACCTCATCAACTGCTCTTCCCTACAAAATGCTTTTCAATATAATCAAAGAAGGGAGCCTTGTACATATCGCCTATCGGTATATACACATTATTGTCATACACGATACGCATCTTGGAAATCTCCTTTATCTTGCAGAGGTTAACCAGATAGGAACGATGAACACGCATGAATGTATCGGAAGGCAACGCTTCCTCTACTTTTTTCATGCTCAAGAGCGAAATAATGGGCTTTGCCTGGCCTTCTACAAAAATTCTGACATATTCACTCATGCTCTCAACATACATAATGGTATCAACAGGAACACGGATTATTCTATAATCAGATTTCACAAACAACGAATCCCCGTTTCTTGCCTCAACCACAGTTTCGGCACACTTCTGCGAGTTCTTCAACACGAACATCTCCTTGACCTTACTGGCAGCCCTAAGAAAATCGTCAAAGCCTATGGGCTTGAGCAAATAATCCACTGCATCAACCTTAAAGCCCTCTACCGCATATTCTGAATGTGCTGTCGTAAAAACAACCATTGGAGGATTCGACAGCGAGCGCACCAGTTGCATTCCACTTATATCAGGCATGCTTATATCAACAAACATTACATCTACATCCCCCTCAGAAAGTATCTCCATTGCCTCTGTTGCGGATGAGCAGGACCTCACATTTTCCAAAAAAGGAACACGCTCAACATATTTTTCCATCTGTGCAACCGCCAAAGGTTCGTCATCAACTATTATACACCTTACCATATCTTACCGGAATTTCAAGTTTAACATTATACCATTCGCTGTCATTGTCTATTAGCATTGTTGCCTTTTCTCCGAACAGCAGTTCAAGCCGCTTTCTGGCATTCTCTACGCCTATACCGCCCCGCACTGCCGGCAAAGACCCTTCGGGATTGCCCGGCATTGTATTCCGGCAGGTGAAAACAATCATTCTGCCATCTTCATCAACATGCAATGCAACATCAATGACACTTCTCTTCTTATATGTAACGCCATGTTTGAATGCATTCTCCACAAACTGCATAAAAAGCATCGGCGGGACACATATCCCCCGTGTATCTTTTTCAAAACTTGTCCTAATCTCAATCTTGTCCGTGTATCGCAGACGCATGAGGTCAATATATCCATTCATGAACGAGACCTCTTTCTCTAACGGAACTGACGCTTCGGACGTATCATAAAGCACATAGCGCATCATCCTTGAAAACTCCTGAATAGCCACCTGCGCCTTATCCTTGTCAATATCTATCAGTGCATGTATATTGTTCAATGTATTCATGAAGAAATGAGGGTTTATCTGATAGCGCAGATATTCAAGATTAGAACGAAGGTGTTCCTTTTCAAGTTCTTTCAGATGCTCATCGCGGCGTATTGTAAAGAAAAAGAGCCTGACACAAATATTGAATACCAGGACAAACACCGCTATAAGTATCTGCACATTGCGCGGATTTACGAAAAAACCCCACACCTCACGTTTGACCGGATGCCTTACACTACCGATGCCCGGCGGTTCCTCCAAAGGAAAAGACATATATATAATGGTGCATGCCACTATTATACATAACAGATAGAGCACAAAAAGCCTTCCCTTCTTTCCATCAAGAAGGAAAGGCATAAGTATATTATTATTAAGAACAAACAGAATCAATGCCGGAAGCAAGAATTTCCAAAAAGAAAGCATCTCTTCAAACGTAGGAAAAAAAGAGACATCCTTGATTATGGAACCCAAGATTGGAGATAACAGCAGAATACTCCAGAAAAGGAGATAAATTACATATTCAACTGTTATTTTCTTTATATTCCAAGCCATTGCATCTTTTGCTTACACCGTGCAATTTACATATTTGCTCGCTGCCAAGACAATAAAATCAGCAAAAGGGAACTATCTGTCAACCAAGCGCTGTCACTTGACTGCCTTGAAACTCATATCCAACCCCTTGACAGAATGGGTAAGTGCCCCCACTGAAATAAAATCGACACCGCAGAGAGCATAGTCGCGCAACGTATCAAATGTAATACCGCCCGAAGACTCGGTCTCGTAACGCCCGGCAACCATCTCCACAGCCTTGCGCGTCTTCTCTGTATCAAAGTTATCAAACATGATGCGCTGTACACCTCCCATGTCAATCACCTTCTGAAGGTCCTCAAGCGTGCGTACCTCTACTTCAATCTTCAAATCCTTGCCACAAGCCTTGCAGTACTCCTTTGCGCGTGAAACCGCCTGTTCAATACCGCCTGCAAAATCAACATGGTTATCCTTGATAAGAATCATGTCGAAAAGTCCAATACGGTGGTTTACACCGCCACCGATGCGCACAGCCTCTTTCTCCATTATTCGCATACCGGGAGTGGTCTTGCGTGTATCGAGTACATGAGTGCCTGTGCCCTCAAGTTCCTTCACATAACGGCGGGTCATTGTAGCGATACCGCTCATTCGCTGCATCACGTTGAGCATAAGGCGCTCCGTCTGCAACAGCGAACGCACACTGCCTGTAACATACATTGCAATATCTCCTTTCTTGACCTCAGTTCCGTCTTCAATGAGCACCTCTACCTGCAGTGCCTCATCGAAACGTGCAAAAATGCGCTTTGCCATTTCTATGCCCGCAAGAACGCCATCCTCTTTAATAAGAAGCATATTCTTTCCCATAGCCTCGGCCGGGATAGTCGAAAGGGTCGTATGGTCACCATCGCCGATATCCTCGGCAAATGCAAGGTCGATAAGCCTATCGATAAGTTCGTCTTTTACATTCATAGCACTATCAGTTTTAAATTTATTTTCTGCGAAGATAAATAATTCTCTCAATTAGCACAAAGGAAGAACCGTTTTAATTTACTTGGGGTAAATATTGTCAATCCCATACAAGTTGCTAAAAACTTATTTAGACGAACCTTAAAGATAGCAAGCACGTTATAACCCCTTCCAATAATATTTCAACGCAGCAAAATATTTACCTTGACTAAAATACAATCGGCTGATACTCGCACATATAGAAGCAGTATAGGGATTATGTTTCCCAAATAGTTCAATAAAAACACAAAGTGCTTTGTTGTAATTCTCCAATGCGGCAGGAGAGTTACCTTGGTTGTGGTAGACAAGACCTATATTGTTATAACTTCCTGCGACATCAGGATGATGCTCGCCAAAGATTGCCAAACTAATTTCAAGAGCCTTATTGTAATGTTCCAATGCAACAGAATAGTTGCCTTGACGATAGTAGACCAGGCCTATATTGTTATACCCGGTTGCAACATCAGGATGACGTTCGCCAAAGACTGCCAATTGAATTTCAAGAGCCTTATTGTAATGTTCCAATGCGGCAGGATGATTGCCTTGACTATCGTAGACAGCACCTATATTGTTATAACTTCCTGCAACAGCAGGATGACACTCGCCAAAAACCTCCAAACGAATGTCAGGCGACTTAGTGTAATGTTCCAATGCGGCAGGATAGTTGCCTTGGCTATAGTAGACAGCACCTATATTGTTATAACTGTTTGCAACAGCAGGATGACGCTCGCCAAAAACCTCCAAACGAATGTCAAGCGACTTAGTGCAATGTTCCAAGGCTACCGGGTAATCACCTTGACTATAGTAGGCAAAACCTATATTATTATAACTGTTTGCAACATCAGGATGACGCTCGCCAAAAACCTCCAAACGAATGTCAAGCGACTTAGTGTAATGTTCCAAGGCTACCGGGTAATCACCTTGATTATCGTAGACAGCACCTATATTGTTATAACTTCCTGCAACATCAGGATGACGCTCGCCAAAGATTGCCAAACGAATGTCAAGCGACTTAGTGTAATATTCCAAGGCTACCGGGTAATCACCTTGACTATGGTAGACTAAACCTATATTGTTATAACTGTTTGCAACATCAGGATGACGCTCGCCATAGATTGCCAATTTAATGCCAAGTGCCTTATTGTAATGTTCCAATGCGACAGAATAGTTGCCTTGACTACTGTAGACAGCACCTATATTGTTATACCCGGTTGCAACATCTGCCGAATATTCACCGAAAAGCCCTTTATCAAGTTCCAACTTTTCTTTAGCAACAGACATTGCCTCTTCGTATTTGGCATACTCGAAAAGATAATTATAATATTCACCTAAGACCTTTGAGAGTTTCTCTTTTTCTATGCCACATTCACGAGAAAGCGTAAGTGCCTTTTTATGCAGGTCGCCTGCATGCGATATACGTTCATCTACAGGGAAGGCTGTATCAGCAAGCATTACCGATGCCTTCAGAAGAAGTTCATCAACGGAAAGAACAGCATTTTCCTTTGCTTGGTGATAAGCAGCCAGTATAGCATCGGCATCACGCTCAGCCTCATCAAGGACAGCATTGGCCTCGCTTACCTTTCCCTCCTCAAACAACGACATTGCACGTTGCATACGCTCCGAGACCCATTGACCTGTATATTGCGCCATGCGCAAGGCTGTGCCGAAAAGCGCCTTCTCGTGTTTGGAAAGTTCTTCACTAAGTTCATGATATTCGGAGCGTTTGTCATTGAGCATATTCTCAATAACTTCGTTCGGTGTAGCCTTGAGCACCGTTTCAAAAGAGTTTATCTCCTCACGGAGCTTCGCCATGCGTTGTTTGAGTTCTCGATAACGCTCATTGTTGGAGGCAAAAGGTATATTATCAAGACTTACCAATGCAATACCGTCAGCCTTTACCATAGAATCCTCGACCTTTATTGCACCGCTGTTCTGATAATTCTCCAGTTGCAATACGAAACGCAGTTTGAGGGTGTCAATATTCTCATATTTACAATAGAAATGACCATAATGTCTTTCGAAACCAGCCTTGAATTCCATTACATCTTTACCTATCTCCCCAACTTCCTTAAAATATATGTAGAGTTTGTATGGTTTACGACCGGCTTGGAGTTCATTGTATGCAACTTCCAGTTCCTCGCGGGTATAGTCGCCAATCTTTGTCCAGTAAAGCACAAGGCACATGTCGCAGGTCTTTATCTCGCGGTTATACTCCTCTTGCTTGTGCAGAGGCCCCATAGACTCATCAAGAAACTCCCATTTGGAAATTTCAAGTTCAATGCCACGACACTTGAACACGCGGTTAAGATGCGCAAAAAGATCGGATAGTTCAAGGCGTTCCTCACGCAGCTCATCGGACGAAGCGACAAAGATTTTTATGGTTTTCATAGTGTCATTGATGATATATTAATGCGAATATAAATAATTCTCTCAATTAGCACAAAGACAGAGGCTTTTTTTGTTTATCTTCGCAACAAAATCAATATATCCTAAGAATGAAGATTACACTGCTTGTAGTAGGCCGCACCGTCGACAACAATATAACAGCCGGAATACAGGACTACACCCAAAGGGTGAGTCATTTTGCACAGTTCGAGATATCAATAATTCCAGAACTCAAGAACGCAAAAAAACAGAGCGAGGCACAGCAGAAGGAGCAGGAGGGCGAACTTATTCTCAAGGCACTGCAACCCGGCGACCGCGTGGTTCTGCTTGATGAAGGCGGCAAGGAGTATCGAAGCACCGAGTTTGCCGCATGGATTGAGCACAAGCAGAACATATCCACCAAGCGGTTGGTATTCATTGTCGGCGGCCCATACGGTTTTGCGCCCAAAGTGTATGATGCCGCGCACGAGAAACTGTCGCTCTCAAAAATGACCTTCTCGCACCAGATGATACGCTTGCTGTTCGTGGAGCAACTCTACAGAGCATACACAATCATAAACAACCTCCCCTACCACCATGAGTAAAACGGGAAACTGAAAACAGAAAGGCTTCGCTTGCAGCGTTCAGTCGTCTGATTTCACTTCATCCTCAGGCAGTTCCACAAACTGAAAGCATCCGGCATCTACAGCACCGACTTCACGCAGAACACCGTCAAGGTCATAAGGCATAGTTTCCAAATAGGATGACGATGCACGCCCACGCGCAAGCGATTCACCTGTCAGGTGAAAATCATAATCAAAGACATCGTGGTCTATAAGCCTGAAATTCCCTTTACCTGATGACACAGAATCCTTCACCTCTAATGTAACATCAACAAAACAGGTATCACCCTCAGCTACTGTATTTATCAAAGAATTTTCGAAACGATAGTTTATGCAATCGGGAACAGTATCGCCAAGATTACTAAGATAACCCATAACCTCATCATTCTTTGAACCGGTAATGACACAGTTGGCAAACAGTGCCCCACGAAGCGGAGCAGGCATACCTTCTACACTGTTATGGAGCGCCAGAGCCACATCGCGCTGTTTCCATACATAGAAATTTGCAATGGTACAATGCACAAAAGCAACATTACCGCCAACTACCTTCACGCAATTCCCCTGAGCATTGGCAATGAGCGAGTTCTCTACCGTTGCATGCGCCATATTCAGTTCCAGCGCATTCCCTTCAAAATTATACAGTTTTGAAGAGGTTATGGCAATGCGCTGCACAGCAGTGTCACCGGCCTCGACTATAACACCATACTTTGCACTATGTATATCACAGAAAGAAAGAGAATTGCCGTTGCTCGTTGAAGTAAAGAGCAATCCGCCCCACTGCCCTGGCACACGGTCATAAGGCAAATATGAGAACATATTGTCAGTTCTATCGCCACGCATCACCACAGGCCGGGCCTGACTGCCGGCCGCCACGAGCGTTCCCTCAACCTTAAGGAAGGCCTTGTCGTGGAAATAAAGTACCGCTCCCTCATCAAGCGTCAATGTCGCACCGGGGGCAACTGCAAGGCTGTCATATACAACATAGTGACCGCCCGTAATAATCCTGTCGGAAACAACATTCTCTGCACGCAAAAAGATGACATCTCTTCCGTAGGCAAGCAATGTGACATGCTGCTGCACACCACTCTCAAGGGTGAAGAGCAAAGAATCGGTCACCACAAGCGGAACATCTGCACCGTTTCGTTCAAGTTCAACCGATGCATATACAAAGATACTGTCCTTGCCCCTTATTTCAAGGTCGTTCATGCTTGCACCGTACTGGCCATCAACAAGCACGCTGAACCCCGACGCTCCGCCACTGGCAAGCCTGACGTTGCTTATGCGCAGACCGTCACTGTTGCGGTTACGCACCACAAGGCCGGCCGTCGGAGAGCCAACCTCTGTAAACAAAGTATCAAAAGCAATAGTGTCGCGCGAGAACTCAAGCCTCAACGAAGAACTTGAAGAAAAGTCGGTATCCTCGCTGCATGCAGCGAGGAATACCGACATTATTGAGAAAAAAAGTATTTTACAGATTAGTTTCATCGCAATATCCATTTACATACTAACGATGAAAACACCTTTTTATTACACAATGCATCACTTTACAGGAGCCTTCTCCAGCAACGCCTGCAAATGATGCCACCAACGCTCCGTAGATGCAATATGCAAACGCTCGTCAGGCGAGTGTACGCCACGCATGGTAGGCCCGAACGAAATCATATCAAGGTGCGGAGCCTTCTCAAGGAACAGACCGCACTCAAGCCCTGCATGTATGGCCTTTATCTTAGCCTCCTCACCAAAGAGTTCTCTGTACGTATCGCAAGCCACCTTCAATATTTCGGACTTCATATTGGGCTTCCAGCCCGGATACTGTCCTTTTGTCGTAACAGTTGCACCTCCCAATTCAAAAGCAGCACGCACAACATCGGACACATTATCCCTTGCCGATTCAATTGAACTTCGCTGGCTTGTTGTAACCAATATCACATTGTCGCTTGTACGCTTCACCGATGCAAGGTTGCTCGATGTCTCCACAAGCCCGGGAACATCCTGACTCATCGCAAACACGCCATTGAACACCGCATTGAGAGAACGGAGCAGGTTCTTTACGACAGCCGGGTCTATTACACGTTTTACAGGGTCAGTGCTCTGCAATGTAAAGCGCATATCGGGTTCTGTAACACTATACTCATCCTGTACCTCTGCTGCGAACACATTGAAATCGACACGTACCGATTCCTTATCGGCACTCTGCACAGCAAACACAGCCGAAGCATCACGCGGAATGGCATTATGAAGACTACCGCCGCTTATGTCGCAAAGATAGAACTCATACTTACGGGCAATCTTCAACAAGAAACGGCAAAGCAGTTTGTTGGCATTGGCACGGTCCTTATTGATGTCGTCACCTGAGTGGCCGCCGGTGAGCCCGTTTATATCGACCTTCATGTAGAACATATCACCCGAAATGTTTGTCCACATGTGTTTGAATTCGGCATAGTTGCATACACCACCTGCACAACCGATAAACATCTCACCTTCATCTTCAGAATCAAGATTCACCAAAATATCTCCCTGAAGAAGTTCGGCAGAAAGAGCCTCGGCACCTGTAAGACCAGTCTCTTCATCAATGGTAAAGAGGCAATTTACAGGACCATGCTTCAACTCCTTGTCAGCAAGCACAGCCATGGCAGCAGCAACACCTATTCCGTTATCAGCACCCAAGGTAGTTCCTTTGGCCTTCAGCCACTCACCATCAACATAAGGCTTAATGGAATCCTTAGTAAAATCATGCTCCACATCGGGGCGCTTGTCGCACACCATATCCATGTGGCTTTGCAGTATTATTGTCTTGCGGTTCTCATAACCGGGTGCCGCTGGTTTCTTGACAAGCACATTGCCCACACTGTCGGCAACAGTCTCATATCCAAGCGACTTTCCGAAATCCAGAAGAAAAGCCGAAATGGCTGCTTCGTTCTTGGAACCATGGGGGATTTCGCAAATCTTAAGGAAAAAATCAAAAACCTTTTCAGGCTGCAGATTCAGTTTGTCCATATTTGAATAGTTTAAATTTGTTAATTATTTTTCTGATTTCCAAAAATATATTAATTCAATAATTATCAATTCTTTTTTTTACTTTTTTTACGAAACTAAATTTCCGGTTCAAGAGACAAAAGGCATATATTTGCACCACAAATGCAAGGCAATGCTCTTTGCATCTTTTATAGATACAAATATAATTAAAATGTTCAAGACTATAGTATTTACATTGTTAATAATTGCTATAAGCTTTGCGCTGCTTGCCATAACAATACTTATAAAAAAGAACGGCAGGTTCCCAAATATTCACGTAGGGGGCAACAAAGAGATGCGCAAGCGAGGTATAAAGTGCGCCCAGTCACAGGACCGCGATGCTCGCAAAGAGAACCCGCACCGGGTCAGCGAAAGCAGCAGACAATAACTGGTACAAAAAAGAAAGACACAATAGAAACAAGACAAACAATATGAGAAACATAAAAAAACCACTATTCATCATCTTAGCCTCTGTTATATGCCTTTCATTGTTCACGCAATGCAGCAAAAGCAGAAATGCAGACACACCTGCATGCAATGCGCGTAACATCCACGCCGATTCGTTAAACGGGATAAGGATTGTATACATAAACCTTGACACAGTAATGTACCGATACAGCCTTGCCATTGAGATAAACAAGGAGATGATAAGCAAAGAGGCAAAGACAAGCAGCATACTCGAAAACAAGCGCAAGAAAATAGAGCAAGAGGTTGCACAGTTTGAATACAAGTGCAATGCAAAAATCTTCACAGATGAAGAGAGTTACATCAAGGAACGCAAAGCGATAATGCAGAAAGAGACCGAATATATTAAATTGCGCGATGAACTCTTTTACGAACTTGAAAACGAAAACATTGCACGCAACAAGGAACTGCGCGATTCAATCAACAATTATATCAATGAATACAACAGCGTAAAAGGATACGATTTTATCCTTACCAAGATTGGCGACAACATTCTCTTCGCCAACAGTGCGCTCGACATTACCAATGAGATAGTCGAAGGGTTGAATAACCGTTACAGAAAATAAGAATCATTTAGTCGCTGTTAGGAAGATTGCCCTCACCATACACGCTCTCGACATTACGCATTGGGGGAGGTGGCGGAGGAAACACACCGTGAGGCGGCATAGGGCCGTTGCCAATGCGCGGCGGCGGGAAAGCACCATGCGGAGGAATTGAACCGTTATCGTCATGTGGGGGTGGCGGTACCCCGAAAGAGCCTGCACTTCCGGAGCCGGCAACCGTAACCTCACCATCCTTAGAGACACAATTCACCAGCCCCAACGGCTCAAAAAGCACAGATTGCATTACACCGACAACCTTACCGCCCTTATACATACCATTTCCGGCATACTCAGCACCGCTGAGGCCCCCCGATATAGCCAATGCATATTCGCCATTCTTCCTTAACTGAGGCGATGCGACAAGCACTGATGCAGCCTCCATGTCTCGTGCCATTCTATATGCCATTATCAGAGTACCATCCTCATTTGACAGAGAAAGCATATCACCTTTCTTTACCTTGCCGCACTGCCATGCGACAACGGGCACACTGCTTTCCGCCGATAGCGGCAATGCAGGGAAAGGCCCCATTGAGCCTCCGACCGAAAAGAGCGCTCCGCCAGTTATGCTAAAAGCCGAAAAATCATCAACATCAACACCCTGCTCAGGAGCACAAGCCCCCTCGGCAATCACCGTTCCGCCACTCAACAGTATAGAGCCATTACTGTCAACAGCATCATTTGCGACAGAATAAAAATATGAATGCCCTCCAGCAACAGTCAAATCCACAGCATTCAAAGCATCGTCATAAGCATAGACATACAGTTTTGCCGTGCCACCTATATACATATTGCATTTTGCCTCAACACCTTCGCTGCGCTCACCCTTCCCAAGCGCAGCAACCTCGATATCACCGCCCAGGAAATAGAGAGCACCGTCGCTCTTTATTCCTTTGGACGACGAATGTGCATTTACATCTACCGGATGCTGCATGTCGCCACCTTTCGTAAGCACACTAAGCAAGCCCCCACTAACAACCACAAGGCTATCGCTACTGATACCCTTGCCACCGTCACCCTCACTTACGAAACTGCAACAACCACCGCTTATATCTACAACAGCATCACTTTTGAGACATGAAGCCGAGCTGTAGTCGCTCTTTTTATCATTGAACAGCGCACAGCCTTTTGCAACCACCGATAGATTCCCACCGGCAATACACAGACGGCTTTTAGCCTTCATTCCGTCAGAAGCAGCCCCCGACACCATTACCGACAGGCAGCCACCTGTTATGTAAATATTCTTTGCCTGAATTCCGTCAGCCTTGTTATGTGATGAGGTGACCGCCAACACACCACCCGTCATCAAGAAATCACCATTCTTGCATTTTACAACATCTTTTGCCGAAGATACACTCACCGAACCGGCAGAGAGCACAATGGAGCGGTTCGACAACAGAGCATTGTTTGGCGCACTACCGACAGTGAGCTGCATGCCGTCAACGAAAAGCGTGTCGGTACAGAATATGGCACTGCGACGTGCAGCATTCACCTCAAGAGAGCCCTCACACAACATAGCACGCCCCATCAACTTTATGACAGCCGATTGGTTATCAGCCTTTTCGCCACCCGTGACATCAGAAAGCGCCGCAGCACCTGAACGCACATATATAAGTTCTTTGGACGAAACCTGAAGCGTATTCCGGCCGCATGCGACAAGCGAGAGACTGTCGAGCGTTAACAGCGGGGAGAAATCACTGACAATGGTAAACGAGGCATCGACAGCATCACCGCTGACAACATATTCCACACCCGGAACACGCGAACGCAACAGCACATCACGACCACCATTCTCAATAGTCACTCCCGCGGGAAGAGCAGAAACAGCGACACCATTGGCCGAAAAATCCACATAAACCTTATTGCCGAACCGTGATGCATCAAAACCGGGAACTGCACATTGCGGCAAAACCGCACGCTCAACCGTCACTGTTTCAGAAGCTGTTTGCCAAGAAACATTACCACAAGATGAAAACATGAATGGTAATGCAACAAACAACGTCACAAGACAGCACAACACAATTATTTCAAGTTGTCTCTTCATTAGAAATGTAATTTTTGTGCAAAAATATACTTTTCCTCCGAAAACTTGTAAAGATTTTTATTAAATGGGAATATATTTCTACAAACAGGTATTCTATATAAAAAAAAGCAAAGAGGGTGACCCAAAAGTCACCCTCGCTTTGTGGGAGATGAATAAAAAGATGCAGTTCAAGGCTTGCGCAGCCTGAAAAAACGGAATTTACAATGAGTAAAGCAAAACTTGGAGAACCAAAAACACTTTTTAGTCATCTTCATCTTCTTTACCTATAGTTTATATAATCAATTCTGTTATCAATACTTCTTGTGCGGCATCTTGTGCGGAGCAATCATGTTCTCAGGACGCAACAGTTCGTCAAGTTCTTCTTTAGAAAGGAGTCCTTCCTCAAGCACAAGGTCATAGACACTGCGGTTCTCCTTTAGCGCACGTTTCGCAATCTTTGCACTGTTCTCATAGCCAAGCACAGGGTTAAGCGCAGTAACAATACCGATACTGCCCATGACAAGTTCCTTGCAGTGACCTTCGTTTGCAGTAATGCCGTCAATACACAGCACACGCAGACGTGTCATGCCACGCAACAACATTCTGATAGACGATATTATTGCATGAACAATAACAGGTTCCATCACATTCAACTGCAACTGTCCGGCCTCGGCAGCAAAAGTCACTGTCAGGTCATTACCGATAACGCGGAAGCATATCTGGTTTACAACCTCAGGTATAACAGGATTCACTTTACCGGGCATGATACTTGAACCCGGCTGCATTGGAGGCAGATTTATCTCGTTAAGGCCGCATCGCGGACCGCTTGAAAGCAGACGGAGGTCGTTGCATATCTTTGAAAGTTTCACAGCCAAGCGCTTCAGGGCCGAAGAGTACATTACCGATGAACCGGCATCAGGAGTAGCCTCAACAAGGTTGCCTGCAAGCACGAAAGGTTTTCCCGAAATAACTCTCAACGCATCGACACAAGCCTGAGCATATCCGGGTTCGGTATTTATACCGGTACCGATAGCCGTAGCGCCCATATTGACCTCAAGGAACAGACGGGCCATCTCATTCAGACGGCTCACTTCCTCATCAAGAGTAACAGCAAAAGCCTCAAACTCCTGACCCAAGGTCATAGGTACCGCATCCTGCAACTGCGTGCGACCCATTTTTATCACATTATCAAACTCCTTGCCCTTTGCACGGAAAGACTTGATTAGGCGCTTCAATTCACGTACAAGGTCCTCGTTGTGCAGGATAAAACAGAGTTTGAATGCAGTAGGATAAGCATCGTTTGTAGACTGCGACAGGTTCACATGGTCATTGGGATGACAATACTGGTATTCTCCCTTATTATGCCCCATGAGTTCAAGAGCCCTATTTGCAACCACCTCATTTATATTCATATTGGTCGATGTTCCGGCTCCACCCTGAATGAGGTCTACGGGGAACTGGTCAACCAATGCACCCTCCATAATCTCTTCACAAGCCTTCTTAATGGCTGTACCAATCTCCTCATCAAGAGTACCGAGCGAAACGTTGGCATGGGCAGCCGCCCACTTCACCATAGCAAGTGCCTTTACATAATAAGGATGATCGCTGATGGTTATACCGCTGATATCCTTAAAATTCACGATAGCGCGCAAAGTCTGCACACCATAATAAGCATCGGCAGGGACCTGAATCTCGCCTAAGGAATCATGTTCAAGACGTGTTTTCATGATATATTACTGTTTAAAAACCATTCTTACACAATAATGGCAGGAAAGGCACATTTGTTCGCGCCTTACCGCATCCACACGCGAAGATAGGAATTAAAAGTGGGAACAAAGAGAGAAAAAGATTTATTTTTCAAAAAAAACAAAAAAATAAGGAGAACTCACGTTCTCCTTTAGTAGCGGGGGAAGGGATCGAACCTCCGGCCTTTGGGTTATGAGCCCAACGAGCTACCACTGCTCCACCCCGCGATGCGGTTTTAAAACTGATGCAAAGATACAGCATTTATCCGTATCTGCCAAATTTTTCAACCACTTTTTGCAAAAAATGTTCGCAAGAGCACTCTTTTTAACATAAAGCAGATTGCACATGTGTGCAGTTTTTCATAATTTTGCAGCAAATTCAAACACCCCATGGCAACCGCAGAGACTAGAGAACTGATAGTAAAAGTAGCACGCAAGTTGTTTGCACAACAGGGTATCGGCAACATCACAATGGCCGATATCGCAAAAGCAGCCAACAAGAGCCGACGTACCGTCTATACATATTTCCAAAGCAAGGAAGAACTGCTTGAAGCATCCATTGAAATGGAAGTAAAAAAGATAACTGCAGCCATTACAAAAGTTGCCATGTCCAACCTTGAACCGGACAAGAAGATAATTAAACTCATCTTTGTCCGTCTGCAAGCCACACGCAGCATAGTACGCCGCAACAGTTGCCTTCATTCCGAGTATATCCTTATTGTGGAACACATACGCAAGCGTTTCGATGCCAAGGAAATCGCCCTTTTCCGCCACATTATAGAAGAGGGCAAGCAACAGGGAATCTTCAACACCGAAAGCCCCGACCTTGCTGCCCGTTTCCTGCATTTCTGCCTCAAAGGCATTGAGATGCCCTTCATAAACGGCATAATAAGCAAGAACAACGACGAGAAGTTTGTTGAGGCTTTCACCAAAAAAGTCATTCTGGGCGCACTTGAACACACCGGCAAACAGTAACATACGATGAACGTACTATACGAAGACAACCACATTATCATCATAAACAAGGCCGCAGGAGAGATTGTACAAGGAGACAAGACCGGCGACAAATCCCTTTGCGACACAATGAAGCAGTACCTCAAGGAGAAGTATGCCAAGCCCGGTAACGTCTTCATTGGACTGCCACACCGTCTCGACCGCCCGGTAAGCGGTGTTGTAGTATTTGCAAAGACAAGCAAGGCGCTTGAGAGACTCAACAACATGTTTCGCGACGGCAATGTAAAGAAAATATATTGGGCAATCACCAAGGGCAAGCCACTGAAGCCCGAAGGCGAGATAAGCAGTTGGATTCTACGCAACGAAAAGATGAACAAGAGTTTCAATCATGCCAAGGAAGTCAAAGGAAGCAAACATGCCCTTCTGTTTTACAGACATGTTGCATCCTCGCAGAACTACAACTTGATTGAGGTTGAACTGAAGACAGGCCGTCACCACCAGATACGTTGCCAGTTGGCATCCATCGGTTGCCCCATAAAAGGCGACCTCAAGTACGGTGCACAGCGTTCCAACCCCGACGGCAGCATCTCACTGCATGCCCGTTACATTGAGTTCATACACCCCGTATCAAAAGAACTGATACAAGTGACCGCCCCACTCCCCACCGATAGGCTGTGGCAGGCATTCGCAAACTGACACTTGATATCACCAAACAGAAACCCGGAAGGCAATTGCCTTCCGCGTTTCTGTTATACAATCAGGGCCCAGCCCCGACATTGCTTATTTCCACAAATCACCCCATTCTCTTTGGGCTCTGCCGGCATCGGTTGTAGCAGTTTCAACATCCTCGCCCACTTTAAATGTTGTTGACGAAGCAGTAGAAGATGCTATTATACTTTCTGCCACAATCTCAAGTTCTGCAATCGCAGGTGCAATATATTTATTCTTCATAATCATATTTTTTAAAACATAACTTTCTTACCATTTATAATATAAATCTCATTCTCAACCGGTTTTATTACACGACGGCCATATACATCGTAAATATAACCATTGTTGAAGTCTTCAATTTCGTCACTTGAAATCTTTGTAACACAGGTTGTGCCACCAATGTATACACTCAAAGCCGATTTTGAAGCATCAGCACCCTTGAAGTATGCGCGATAAGGCAATACAGACAGGCTATTTGTCACACGATTAACCTCACCTCTTGCCGAAGAGAATGCATAATAATTACCCTCGCTGGTGTCTATTGTCTGATTTGTAAATGAGCCCACAGTCTCACAACCATTTACAGATTTATTTTCAACATCCAAAGAAACTGTTGCTCCGGCACCGGTTATTGCTATATTCTCTTTACCCTCGCGCAAAGAGTACAGATAAGGAGTATTTGCAACAGGTTCAGCAACCTCCTCGAACCTCATATAGTCCTCACCACACTCAACCAACTCAAAGAATGCATAATTCTCGAGGCTTGCCTCATCGGGTGCAAACGGAAGCATAATTGTTCCATAGCGGCCCTCGCCCATGCTGCGGATATAAGAGAATGAAGCATAGGCCTCAGCTGTAGGCTCAAAATCCTCATGAAGAGCATCAATTATAAGCATTGCCTCCAACGGATTGCCATAATCCTCGGGAACCACAATATCAGCATCAATGTCACTATACTTTGTCAGATTATTGTAAATGTATTCCGCCCTACTGGTCATCCATTGCTGGCTTTTTTCAATTGTTGCAATGTAATCAGTACTGTTCGTTTCGTAAACGTTCGCATCATTGTTATGTTCTATGCTAGCCAATGCAAACTCAGTATAATCCTGGATATACTCATTGAGTTCTTCTATGCGTCCTTCTGCAACAAAATCCATCCACTCCTTATAATATGCACGTTTACCGGCCTCGGTATTGCGAAGTGCATTGTAGAACTCATACCCGGCCTTTCCGCTACGCCTACTGTATATGTCCTCTGAAGCACCGGAACTGAAATATGAACCAGACTCCTCATAACCGAATGCCCAGTCAAAATCCCACGCAGGACCGAACTTCCAGAGGCCACCTTCGGCAGGATTCTCATTGAAGAGGTAGCAGCTCTTCGGGTGATAAGTCTCTACATTGCGCACAAGGTCGTTCACCAACCAGAACTTTGCCCAAGACTCCATGTCGATATGCTGGGTAATATCGCCACCGGCAGCCAATGTTGCTGTCATGGCATTAACAGAGGCCTGAACGTCCTCTACCGTTACGATGCGTTCCTCATCCTCCTCGGTAAAGTCCGGGTCTTTAACATTTACCGGGAGATTGTATGTATCATCCCTGAACCTGGTGTCCTCGTCGTAATAATCATCAAGTTCAAGCAGACAACCTGTTGTTTCGTCAATGGCTACGCTGTTGTCGGCAACACCAATCTTCTCGGTAAAGCAATACGAACCACGATAATGACCGTTTATATAAAGGTCAATAGGTATCATGTGGCATAGTGCCTCGCCGTCCACCATAGCCGCAATCTTCTGCGCAATTGAATTGGTTGTCATTGAACCATTCTGCTTGTTGGCGATAAACACCCACTGGCGGTCTTCTGTCAGGTTAAAGGGAGCCTGCTTTGCCTTTTTCGGGAATTTAATGCGATACGGGTTCTTGCTCATATAACTCCATGACCAACTACTGTTACCTCGACCGCGAATCTCACACCCTTCGACAACATCAATATCGGGCCATACCCCGGCACCGTCGAGACGGAATGTACAGTTCTCAATCCACTCCTCTTTAGTATTATAGACAGTGCCGTCCTCGGCTCTCAATTCCTGACCAATCCATTGTGTATTATCCCAAGTAACCCCGTCACCGAATGTCAGGTAAACAGTCGGAATCTTATACTCACCGGTCGCATAATCGGTCAAATATTTAACATTCACCTTGCACGGACGGCCAAAAGGCTTGAACGAGCCTATCACCTGCGGTTTTGCCGGTTCTGATGGTTCTACCGACTCCTCCGGAATCTCCACACATTCATAAAGTGACAAGTCACCCATTACCAGATAGTTCTTATACGATGCTTTTGTAAGTTCTAAACGTATCTTCGTATATTCTTCGCCGAGCGGATACACCGGAGTTGTAAACTGTGTAAGATTTGTCTGAGGCAATGAATTGCTCTCTTCTGAAAGTGTTGCTATTTCTTCATAAATCCCGGTTTCCTCATTGAATGCAGTAATGCTCCATCCTTGCGGGAAACGATTACTCTGGTTAGAAGTAGTATATGACAGACAGAAATTTTCCATAGGTTCACTAAGGGTTATTTCAACATACGGCCACTCAGTAACGCCATCGCCATAATAACCGCCATCCACCCAATTGAGTTTAGTATACTCTCCTTCTCCCCATGTTGAATGGAAGTAGGTATCTGCGCTATCGTCCCACAGGTTGCTGAAGTCCTGGTTACTGTTTCCATAGTTGTTATTGCTTGGAGCATTCGTTACCGCAACTTCGGAAATATCAATTTTTGTCCTGTTCCAACCATCGCCGGCCTCTTCTTCAGGCTCGTCAACTTCGGGCTCAACTGTTTTAACTTCATACATCCAATGCTTAGGCTCTGCTATGGTGTAGACAACAGGCTTGGTAAAACGTTGGCTGCTCTGCCCGCTAATCTGTTGTTCACCATTAGCCCACATTGTCAATCCTTCACTTAATGTAAAACTCGGGCGCAAACGCTTTCCAATAACCGGTACATCAGCGGTAACATATACCGTATCACCCTCCTCTGTTATTGCAGCCTCAACATCGGCATAAACTTGGTCATTGTCGGCATGTGTAAAACCGAAAGAAAGCAATTTTGCAGTTGTAACATCATAATTGTTACTTACGCTGACAACATTTGCAACCGAGTATGAGAATGTTTCGTTTCCCTCCAACGAAAGGACACACACACCATTCTCCGTTTTTTCGCCGAGAATGTACTTCTCAGGAATTGCAGTTACCTGTCCGTCTGTAAGCGTAATGTAACGGATTTCATCAGAAACTGCAGAGTCCTCTTGAGCAAAGCCACATACACACGGAAGCAGCGCCATGAGAATAAGAGTAAATAAATGTTTCATGTTACTATAAATTTAAGAAAAAACAAAATACAAATTATGATTTGGGACTTTGCGAATATAGAAATAATTTCGCAAACAACAAAATATCAAAATTCAATCAGTCAAATAATACAAGACGCAACTGTTTCCTTTTCGGAACAGTTCCTTTGCTGCTGAGCGTAATGCTTCGGCAGTTACTGCACGATAGAGTTCCGGTTCCTTGAAATGCGAATCAAGATTGCCACGCATTGCAGCAAGAGCCACATTACTGCCAAGATTCTCACCCGAGAGATTGCGGAAAGTAAAATCAGACTCAAAACGGTTACGTACCTTTTCAAGTTCCTCGGCCGGAACAAGTTCACGCTTCAGTTGCTCCAGTTCGGCCCACAAAGCCGCTTCGGCATCCTCCATAGCCACACCGTCGGGCACACGGGAGTATATCCAGAACATCCCGGCATCCTCACAGCCCGATATAAAGGCATCAATCTTCGAAAAAAGCCTTTTTTCCTTGACAAGACGCACCAGCAAACGCCCCGAATAACCGTTTGAAAGGATATCAGAAATTACATCACAGGGATAGTAATCGGCATCTAAGCGACCGCCCATGTGAAAGCCCATATACAGAGCATTCTCAGGAACATTCCTGTAGACCGTCTTCCTGCGTTGCCTTGTCTGCCGTGGCTCGACAGGCAATTGAGGCTTTACGAAGCCGCTTGCCGGAATGGGCGCGAACCACTTGCGGCACCACTCTTCAACCTGCTCAAAAGGGATATCGCCTACAACGGAAAGCACCGCATTGTCGGGAGCATAGAACCTGTTGTAGAAACTGCGAATGACACTCACCGGAGTATCGGCAATGTGGGCAAAGCAACGGCCAATGGTAGACCAGCGATAAGGGTGCACCTTATAGGCCATGGCACGCAGGATACGGCTCACATCACCATAAGGACGGTTAAGCGTTGTCTGTTTGAATTCCTCGATGACCACTTGCCGTTGCACATCGACCTTCTTTTTGTTGAAGGCAATGTTGCGCATGCGGTCACTTTCCAGCCAGAAAGCAAGTTCTGCATTCTGCTTGGGCAAAGAGATATAATAGCACGTTACATCGTTGTTGGTATATGCATTGTTCTCGCCGCCCGCGCGCTCTAACGGCTCATCAAAAGAGGGCACAGCCTTTGTACCGTCAAACATCAGATGCTCAAGCAGATGCGCAATGCCGGTATGTTCAAAATCCTCGTTGCGTGCACCCACACCATAGAGCATATTCACATATACCATGCCTGTTCCTTGCGAAGGAATGTGAACTGCCCGCATTCCGTTGTCAAGCACAAGCGTATTTATCGTATTCGGTTTCATACGTTTATTATATTGATGTATTATATTGGACAAAATTACTGAAAACTGCCAAAAACTGCAACCAAAATCGCCCACCTTAAACCAAAAGTAACAAAATTAAGGTGTAAACGATGTTTTTTTTGGTTATATTCGCAGAAATTTTTGCTGTAACACGTTGTAATAGCGGAGAGTGTGACAACACTTGCACCTGACGACCATTGCAACAACGGACAACAAGCATCTTACCAATGAAAAAGAACAGGATATACAGAATAATCAAAAGATTGCTCATTATAGCAAGCATCCCATTCTTGCTTTTTTGGGTACTGATTGTATTGCTGTATATCCCGCCGGTACAGAAGTTCGCCGTCGACACCATTTGCAGCGAAGTCAACGAAAGCACCGGTTACGACATAAGCATCGGTTCCATTCACCTTGCGTTCCCCTTGAAACTCAACGTCAGCGGTTTTTCAATGTCCCGTAATGACACACTCTATGCACAGAGCGACAGGGCCAGTGTAAACATATCGTTCTACCCACTGCTAAGAGGTCAGATTGAACTCAACTACATATCCTTGGAGCATCTTCAGGTTGATACAAAAGAACTTATACCCGGCATTGCCATTGAGGGTCAAATAGGTTATTTCAGGACAGCAGCCCGCAACATCGATTTCAGCAAGGAGATTGCCAATATAAGGCAGATACATCTTCACGGCGCACACGTCAACATAAAACTCGGGAACATCGCCGAAACAGAAGACGATGAAGAAGAGAACACGCCAGCAGCATGGGTCATCAACCTGCGGAAAGGCACAATAAGGAACAGCAGTTTCAGCATCTCCATTCCCGGTGACACACTCTCAACAAATGTAGACCTTGGTAAATTAAGCCTAAGGAGAGTGCGTGTAAACCTTGGCGAAGAGACATACAAAGCAAAATCCCTTGAAATTCTCAACAGCAGAGTAAAGTATGACAAAGGCATGCTAAGCAGAGAAGATGCGCCACTTGACCATATTGACATAAGAGATATAAATCTCAACTGCGGAAACTTTGAAATGACACCTGCACACACGCAGATTGACATCAATGACTTCACCCTGGCGCAACCCCAAGGCATATCAATAGCAAAGACCCAAGCCTCAGTATATTGCGATTCAACATCACTTGAGGTAAAGCAGTTATCCATAAGCAGCAAGAACGGAACATCCGTGGACATTTCCGGTTCACTGCCCTGGCCGGTGCTCGCCAACGATTCAGCATCGCAGTTGGATGCTGGCATTTCACTCAGTCTCAACAAGAAAGACCTTGGTGCCCTGATAACCAAAGAGCAGTACGACGGGCTGTTCCTTTTCCAGGAGAATATGTTCACAGCCTTCACCAAGGTACGCGGTAACATGCGCCACCTGAACATAGACACTTTGAATGTGGATATTCCGGCATTGACATCAATTGGTGCGAACGGACACCTTGAGAACCTTGACAACGCAGACCGCATAGCAGCACTGCTGAAATTGGATGCACACGCCGATGACGTGCGCAGACTTATTGCCCTGACAGCCGAAAAAGACTCCTGCGACAGCATCAATGGAACAGCCCCGGAACCAATCTTTACTGCAATGGCAACTGAGAGTGTACCCGGTGACAGCGGGCGAATAGATATTACAGGCATTGCCGAATACGATGCAAAGGTTGCCCAAGCAGACATCGTCATAACAGCCGCCGGCGGAGAGATAAAGGCAAAGGCACTCTACGACCTAAACAGGGATGCATACAATGCAGACATCGCCGCAACCGACCTGAACATAACAAGGATTCTGCCTGCTCTGCCTTTGGAAAGAGCGGGATTGCATTTGACGGCAAACGGAGAAGGCATTGACATTTTCAGCGACAGCACAGCCTACGATATTGTTCTTGCCATCGACACCCTTGAATATGGCAACATTTCTGTTGGTGACATAACCTTGGATGCCAACCAGGCAAACAGTCTCTCAAATATTGCAATAACAAGCAATGACCCTAACCTGAACCTGACAATTGATGCACAGACCGAACTGCATGACAATGACATAAAGAACAGCACAAATATACATATAGGCAAAATTGATTTCGGCAAATTACACCTTACCCAAGCAGACCTTGGTACATCATTGGACCTTGAACTTGGTTTGAAGACCGACCTTGACGAGAAGCATGCCATTAAACTTCACGGCAAAAATATAAATATCCTTACCCCAATAAAGACATTTACCCCCGAGGACATAAAGTTTGATTTCTACACAGCCCCCGATTCCAGTTCAATCATTGCCGACAACGGTGACCTGAGAATCTCCGGTGGCATGGACAGCGGTTACAACAGCCTGTTCTCTTCCATTGAAAAGGTAAGTGCCATGTTCGTCGATGCATTGAAGCACGACAACACCGTACACTACATGCAAGATTACCAGGAACTGCTCCCCAAACTAAATTTCAGTTTCATTTGTGGGCGCAACAACATGCTGGCAAACTTCATGGCCATGAACAACATCACCGCAAACATGATGCGCGTGAACATCGACATGGACACTATAAGAGGACTAAACTTGCGAGGCGGCATCTACGGATTGAAGACAGGCGAACTGAACCTTGACACAGTGAGAATGTTCACAAGACAGGAGGGAAACAAAATAAGATATTTTGCCGGAGTACGCAGTACATCACTCAACCCACAGAACGAAAAACAGACATACAACGCTGCACTCTTCGGCAGTCTTACCAACGACACACTTTCAACAAACTTCACATTCCGAAACAAAGCCGAGGAGATTGCTGTGAGATTTGGAGCAAATACCATACTCAGCCCATACGGCCTTAACATGAGTTTCAAGCCCAAAGCGGTTTTCCTTAACGAGGATTTTCTTTTTGACGAGGGGAACTACATTAAACTGGGCAAAGGCCTCTCTGTTGATGCCAATGTGACACTCAGTAACACAAAAGGTACAGGACTGCACCTGTATACCAACTCCGACCCCCATTCAAAGTACAATGCAAACCTTGAACTATTCAAAATAGACCTACACGAACTCACAAGCATAATACCTTACTCCCCCGACATTGCCGGACAATTGAACCTTGACATGCATTTTGCATTAGGAGACAGCGGAATGCTGTTGAGTGCCGATGCCATTGCCGACAGCCTCACATACGAGGGGGTATTCATTGGCAATGAGATTATTGAGGCCGCATATTTCCCAAAAGGCGGCGATACACATTACATAGACCTCCAGTTGTTGCATAACAATGAAGATGTCGCACACCTCACCGGCAACTACAAGGACAGCGAAGATGAATCGGGCCTTGACGGCGAGATTACTCTGACACACTTCCCGCTATCAGTATCCAGGGCATTCCTGCAAGATGCAGGTTTCAACCTCGACGGTTTCATAAACGGAAACATGAGTGCCAAGGGCAAACTCAACCATCTGAACACCAATGGACACATACGGTTCGAGTCGGTCAATATTGATGCATACGGCTTCGGAACTAACCTCAGCATGCCTGACGAAACTGTACAGATTGAAAACAACAAACTGATGTTCAATGATTTCAGTATATACGCAATGGGCAAGAACCCATTCAGAATAAACGGTGATGCCGACTTCACCGTCCTAATGAACCCCAAGTTCAACCTGCGCATGAATGCCGACAACTATGAACTCGTAAACAGTGTACGCAAGAAAGGTTCCATGTTCTACGGCAAACTGTTTGTCGATGCAAGAGCCATGATTGGCGGTTCACTTGACAACATCAGGCTATACGGTAACGTGACAATGAAGAGCAAAAGCAACCTCACATACGTGATGCTCGATGCCCCCATTGAATCGGACAAGGAACTTGACGGACTTGTAGAATTCGTGAACTTCAACGACACGACAGCAGTTGAGGCCGAGGAGCAGGAGATTGACCTCGGCAACATGAACCTGAACCTGAACCTGACAATTGACGACGGTGCAAGGCTCAATGCCGACCTTGACGAAGGACGCAACAATTACATCACAACAGAGGGAAGCGGAAACCTACACCTCACATACACCAGCGAAGCAGGCATAAACGTAAGCGGACGCTACACCATGCGGAACGGAGAATTCAAGTTGAACCTTCCAGTGATACCGTTGAAGACGCTGTATATAAGCGAAGGCAGCGAAGTCAGCTGGTCAGGGCCTTTGCTCGACCCGCAACTTGACATCACTGCACTCGAGAGAGTGAGTTCCAGCGTAACCTTTGAGGACAACAGCACTGAATCTGTACTGTTCGACGTGGGAGTAAAGGTAAGCAACACTCTTGACAACATGGGATTGAGTTTTGTCATGTCATCACCCGAGAACCCCACCATTCAGGAGCAGTTGAACGCCCTCGACACCGAAACCATGAACCGTTATGCAGTAACCATGATGCTCACCGGAGCATATGCAGGCAGCAACAAAGGCATGACAGTTTCCAACGCTCTGAATTCATTTCTGGATGCCAAGATAAACGACATTGCAGGCACTGCAATGAGAAGCATGAGTGTAAACGTAGGCATAAACGATGTAACAAATGCCGAAACAGGAAACAGTTACAAGAACTACTCATTCAGTTTCAGCAAACGATTCTGGAACGACCGCGTGACACTCAATGTCGGTGGCGAGGTAAACAGCGGCGATGCACCTGAGCGCAGCAACAGTTTCATAAACAACGCTTCAATCGAGTGGAAAGTAAGCGAGAGCGGCAACCGGTTCCTGAAACTCTTCTACGACAAGAACTACGAGTCAATCCTTGAAGGCGAAATAACAGAGACCGGCTTAGGTTACGTCTACAAACGCAAGTTGAGCAAACTTAAGGAACTTTTCTCATTCAGCACCAAAAAAAAGAAAGAGGAAGAAAAAAAGAAAACAGAACAGGAAAGCAGAGCCCGAATCAACAGACCGGACGAGAAAAACGACAGCACGCCGGCAAAAGAGAAAAAGGAAACAGAACGATGAGAAAAATATTCACATATACACTGTTGGCAATTATCCTGACGGCATGTTCTACCACAAAGTACGTGTCCGACGGAGAGCAACTCTACACAGGAATAAAGAAACTGGAACTTGTCGACCGGGAAAAGTTCACCGACAGCCCTACCGGCGAAACAGCAGTGAGCGAAATCACTTCGGCACTCAACTACGCCCCAAACGGTTCAATTGCAGGCAGTTCAAGCATGAAGACATTCTCTGTGGGGCTTTGGTTCTACAACACATTCTACAAGTCAAGAAAAGGAATAGGCAAATGGCTGTTCAACACATTCGGAACAGCCCCGGTACTCATTTCCAAAGTCAACCCCGAACTTAGGGCACAAGTTGCGACAGACATTCTCAAATATTACGGTTACTTCAACGGGAGGGTAGAAGCACAAATACATACAAACAAGAAAAACCCTAAGAAAGCCAATGTCACATACAAGGTCTACTTCAATGAGCCATACATTTACGACTCAGTAAAATACACCAATTTTCCACATGCGGTAGACAGCATCATAACAAACAAACCGTCAGCCGCATACGTAAAGGTCGGCAGGCAGTTCAACGCAGCAACAATGGAAGAGGAACGCACCCGAATAAACACCCTATTGCGCAACAGCGGATACTACAACTTTCAGCCGGCATACATAAACTACCTTGCCGACACAATCAACACCCCCGGCAAGGTAAACCTCAGGATACAGACAGTAAAGAACATTCCCGAGGACACCTACAACACATATCACATAGGCAACATAAACCTCCGTGTCATGAATAACGGAGCAATAAACAGTTTCTCAAGGGGCGATGCCGACACTCTGAGCCGCCGGAACATAAACTACATATACAACGGCAGGAAACTGCCCGTACGCGTGGGAGCGCTCATGCGCAACATACAGATAAGGAAAGGTGAACTGTACTCACAGGAAAAACAGCAAAGGGCATTGCAGATGCTGAACAAAATGAACATCTTCAGCAATGTCAATTTCAACATGAGACCCCGCCAGGACAGCGACACCCTCGACATGAACATAACCGCGCAACTGGACAAACCCTACGATTTCACATTCGAACTCAATGTCACAAGCAAGAGCAACAGCCAGATTGGCCCGGGAAGCAAGATTACCCTTGCCCGGAAAAACGTGTTCCGCGGAGGCGAAACATTAAAACTTTCACTCACAGGCTCGTACGAATGGCAAACCGACAAAAGAGTCAAAGGACGTGCGGCTGTAATCAACTCTTGGGAAATGGGAGCCGACATATCACTCAACTTCCCGCGCCTTTTCTTCCCGATAATACATCGTCGTTACCTTCGCGTGCCATCATCCACGTCGTTAAGGATTTACACCGACCAGATGAACCGTTCGGGATTCTTCAAAATGATACACGCCGGCGGAGATGCCACATACAAGATTTTCAGCAGCAACACCATCACACACACCGTAATACCGTTCCGCATCACATACGACATGCTGCTGAAAACCACCGAGAAATTCGACTCCATTGCAGCCAACAACCGTGCGATTGAGAACAGTTTCCGCAACCAATTCATTCCGGCTATGCAATACACATACACATACGACGAATCGAACACAAGCCACAGGAACAAGACCTGGCTGGAGGTATCTTTCACATCGGCCGGCAATGTGACCTCACTTGTGTACTGGGCTCTCGGGCACAGACTGGGGCAAAGAGACAAACACATACTCAACAACCCATACGCACAATTCGTAAAAGCGACAGCCGAAGTGCGCGAACTTTGGAGAATCGACAAGAACAACTACATTGCAACACGCCTGATGGTGGGAGCGATACACAGTTACGGCAACTCAATGTATGCCCCCTACAGCGAGCAGTTCTACATTGGAGGTGCCAACAGCCTGCGCGCCTTCACCGTACGCTCTTTAGGCCCCGGCAGTTACCGCCCCGACAGCAACGACAGATACTCCTATCTTGACGAAACCGGTACACTTAAACTGGAAATGAATATAGAATACCGTTTCAAACTCATAGCCGACCTTCACGGAGCGATATTTGTAGATGCCGGCAATATCTGGCTCATGAAGAAAGACCCCGACCGCCCCGGCGGAGAATTCAAATTAAACAAATTCGCCGAACAGATAGCACTGAACACCGGCGTGGGAGCAAGATACGACCTTGGATTCCTCGTACTGCGCGTCGATTTCGGTATGGGCCTGCATGCCCCTTACAAGACAAAACGCAGCGGTTACATTAACCTGAACCCCTTCAAGGACGGCTTCGCTTGGCATTTTGGAATAGGTTACCCATTCTAAGAAGAATTAAGATACCCGTTAACCCTTTATTTACCCTTTCCGCCCCCTGCCACAAAAAAACTCACTTTTTTTTTCTTTTTTTAAGAATTAAGCACTACCTTTGAAAAGATGTATGTTTTTGCATCAAAAAATGTTGAAAAACAATATAATTAACCTTATAAATAAACATTAACAAGATGAAACCTACACTTTTTGTATTGGCAGCCGGCATGGGCAGCCGTTATGGTGGCTTGAAACAGTTGGACGGTCTTGGTCCTAATGGTGAAACAATCATGGACTACTCAATCTACGATGCTATCCGTGGTGGCTTCGGCAAGTTGGTATTCGTTATCCGCAAAGAGTTTGAGCAGGACTTCCGTGACAAAGTGCTCAGCAAATACGAGGGTCACATTCCTACAGAACTCGTGTTCCAGGCTATCGACAACCTTCCCGAAGGTTTTGAGGTTCCTGCAGAGCGCACCAAGCCTTGGGGTACAAACCATGCAGTATTGATGGGTAAAGATGCCATCAACGAGCCTTTTGCAGTTATCAACGCTGACGACTTCTACGGACGCGATGCTTTTGCCGTTATGGGCAAATGGTTGAGCGAGCTCCCCGAGGGCAGCGAGGGCAGATACTCAATGGTAGGTTTCCGCATCTGCAACACTTTGAGCGAGAACGGTAGCGTAGCACGTGGTGTTTGCGAAAAGAACGACCAGAACATGCTTACAGGCGTTGTTGAGCGCACAGAGATTATGCGCGTTGACGGTCCTATCTGCTACAAGGACGAAGCCGGTGCATGGCAGCCCGTTGGCGAGGAGACTCCTGTTTCTATGAACTTCTGGGGTTTCACTCCCGACTACTTCAAGCACTCTGAAGAGCAGTTCGTTGACTTCTTGAAGGAGAACATAGACAAGCCTAAGGCTGAATACTTCATTCCATTGGTTGTAAACAACCTTACTACAACAGGCAAGGCAAGCTGCGAAGTTCTTGACACAACTGCAAAATGGTTCGGTGTAACATACGCTGCTGACCGCCCTGCTACAGTAGAGAAGATTCAGGCACTTGTTGACGCAGGTGAATATCCCGAGAAGTTGTTCTAATCAACAGAAGAACGACATACATAAATACAGCTCTTGTAATCCAAGAGCTGTTTTTATGTATATAAGTAGACAAGCTTGTT
>JAZNDZ010000129.1:0-8798 GCA_045588345.1 Bacteroidaceae bacterium | reverse complement strand
TCGCTGCCCACAGAGAGCAACACAGGAGCATTGGCAAGACTTGCTATGTTGCTGTTGTAATTCCAACGGCGCACCTTATTTCCATCGGCAAACAATAGTGAATAGAATGTCTTGTTTGCCACATTCGGAGTGTTTACCTTGAACGGACTGTTCACAAGCGCGCCTTGTGTGGTGTTGGCTGTTGTAAAAGTGTGCTTCATTTCGGTAAAATCATAACCCCAGAAATCAGTATACATCACCTCACTGCGGGTTATCGGGGTATTCGCTATGTTTGTCATGACAAGAAACTCCTGACGGTCACCCGAGGCAGCCTTCTGCGCCTGTGTCATCCGTATCTTAGTCATTGCCACAAGATTGCGGTTGTTAAAGTAGTTCTTGCTCTTGAAGAGCGAATCAGTCAGCATAAGATGATATTCGGTACTGCAATAATAGGGGCCATAACCGTTATATATCTGGGCGATAGCATTATTATGGTTATCCCAAAGCAGTATGTCATAACTGCTGCCGCTTGAAACAATACAGTTCTGCGCATAAGTCGACTGCAGTTTGCGGGGCTTGGCTATTGCAGACTCCGTTGTAGAGAAGTCATAGACTTTGCCGTTCTCACATATTATGGGATATGATGTTCCTGAGTAGGCTGTAGCCGGGACACCAAACATTGTAGGCTTGAAGTCATCGTATTCAGGCACAGTGAACATATTCTCAACTACAAGGGTCTTCTCGTTGAGGTAATAGATAGTAGGTAAATCGCCACGCTCCCCACCACCCTGGCAGGCAATGATGAGATTTCCGCTGCACTGTACAACATCGGCGACTCCTGCAGCAAACTGCATGTCGGGGTTGTTTATGGCAAAGCAATCGCCTGTGGTAAAGGAAGCTTCTTCATTGTCAAGCGGCTTCTGCATGAACGACAGCATTGAGTTGCCCTGAGCGTCCTTGCTGAGCAATGTTATACCCTCTTCGTACGGAGAATTCACATATAGCACAAACGGGAAGAAACTCTTGCCGTCTTCATTCTCTACAATAAGACGGCAGTTGTATTTTCCGAGCATTGAACCAAGAAACTCAAATGTCCTGTCGTGGGAATAAGGTTTAAGATTGACCTCCCATGTATATGTGAGAGGTTTCTCTTTATTACTTTGGGTTATTACGGGCTCAATGACAAGCGTCTCGTTCTTGTCGATATTGTACACGCTGTCAATGCCCGACTCTATTGTTATGTGCGAAAGCGGACGTGTTGCATCTGACGTTTCGTCTTCAAAACATGCGACAGCTAACGGCAATATTGCCAGCACTAAGCACCATTTTAAGATTTTCATATTCTGTTATGCCTTTTATTCGTTAAAAATACCGTTTATGACGCAACCGAGTACGGGTCGGGGAAATCAAACGGAAAGTCGGGGAACTCTGCCAGTATTCCCTCCCTGTTTGCAGGGTCCTCAAAGAACTCATACATCTTTGAATAGATATACTTGACAAAGATTGTACGATACTGGTATGGGTCGCCAAAAGGAATATGCTCAAGGTTCTCACCATAGAGTTCAACCATCTTTCTGTATGTCTCGGGCAATATATCCTCAACCGCATGGAAGTATTCTACCATCTTAATAAACTTGAGTGGATGCCACTCGCCGAGGTATCGTTTCTGCCACACCTTCTCTCCGTAGGCATTGTACCATGCAGGCTGGTCAACAGAGTTATCGAAACGGAACATACGCACCTGGCTCAACGAATCGAGTGTCGGGGTAAAGAATCGGTTGTCGACCAATCGCAGACAGAGAGTGTACTTTTCGTAACCGTCAATATAATTGCCTTTGAGTTCGTTACGATACACAGTCACCGGGATTACACCTTCAATTGAATCGGGCATAATGCAGGCATTGCCTATTGTATAATGCACGCCTTCTACAGCCGTGGTAGAATCGGGAACTATTACATAACCTATTTCACGCGGTTCATTGCTGAGACCGCCCATGACCTTTACGGGAATATTGTATGTATATTCCCTTATCTCTACCGGTGTAACACCGAAAGAAAAGTTCAGTGTATCCCTGGTAAAATAAATGCCCGAATGCGAGAGGTCGAACCTCGTGTAGTCCTCATCGTCACACGCAGTAAAGAAGAGTGCTACAGGCAGGGCAAATGCCATTATGGCGTATTTTATCATATCTTTCATTTTCATAACTTTACTTTTCAGTTTCTTAGTTGCGGTTCTCCATTTCCACATCGGGCACGGGAACCAAATATATTCCGTCCACCGGATTATAGGTACTCTTGCTGTCATGCGAGGGAATGGGCAGGTTCTGACGCTTCATATTGAAGTATGTCTGTCCCTCGCCTATCATCTCCTTATAACGCTCATCATTGATAAGTTCAACTGTGAGTCTCTTTGCAGCCTCAAGCGGGTCAAGACCACGGTGTACACGTACTTCATTGTACAACTGCAATGCCTTGTCGTAATCACTGTCAAGCAAAGCCTCGGCTGCTATGTAGTACATCTCGGGCAAACGAATCATGTTTATTCCGGGAATAAGGTCTGCCGGACGGTTAGAGGCCATATTGTTAAGTTCATATATATCGGTAAGTTTGCTAAGACGGTATTTAATATCATCACCAACACCCGATTCCGAAAAATAGGCCATTGTACGGTAATCGAGGCCCGAAGCATCCTTCTCATAAAGTTGCATGAAATCGGTGCGCAAATCAAGCGAATAGTACGATGTCACCTGCTGCAGTTTTCCGTTCACGTTAGTATAGAAACCTGGAAAATAGATACCGAAAATCGTCTCTTTTCGCGATAGCACTCCTGCAAGGTCATTCACTACCTCGGTTTTCTCCTTTAACATGTATTTCCCGGAATTTATTACCTTGAGTGCATATTCTGCAGCCTTCTCGTTGTTGCCCATTGTGAGATACACACGCGCCAATGTTGCCTGTACGGCATGAAGGTTAAAATGTATCTGACGGTCGAGCATGAAGTTGCCTGCATCCGCATACTCGCCTTCATCGGCAAGAAGCGTCTCGGCCTCAAGCAGGTCTGCTATAATATGCTCATAGTTCTTTGCCAATGATTCGAATTCAGGAGTCTTGAGGGAGAACTCTGTTGCATAAGGAATGCCTTTGGCATCGGGGTTTACAGTATATTGCTCTGCAAAAAGGCGCATAAGGTCAAAGTGCATGAATGCACGCATGCCGAGCGCTTCACCACGATAGAGAGTATAAGGATACTCTGTCGCATTAGCCACAAGCGGAGCATCAAGGATGCTGTTCACGTTGGAAATGTTCTTGTACATCGCTGTCCAGACGCCCTCGAAGACGCTTTTGACCGATGAATGTTCCCATTTATAACCGCTCATGGCTGTCACGCCCGTGTTGCCATAACACCACAAAGTCTGTGACAGAATCTCCAAGGTTGAAAAATGCAATTCCTGACCATAAAGCGTCTGTTGGCGCATCTGCGAATATACGCCGTACATGGCATCCTCAATGCCTTCGGGAGTAGAAAGCAGCGGGTCGCGCTTTACCTGGCCATCGGGAGTAATGTCCAGGAAATCGTCACACGATGTTGCTGTGAGCAGGGTTGCACACAACAGCAATACTATATATTTCATCTTCTTCATATTCAACAGTCATTAAAGTGTAACATTAAGATATAACTCAAAACCCTGGCTGTAGAGATAATCGGTACCGCGCTCAATCTTCACCGTAGAGAAGCGGAGCAGGTCGGTAAAGTTCACACCAAGACGCAGGTTGCGCAGACGCATACGCTTGCACAGTTTGTCACTGAATTCGTAACTGAGGTTCAACGAACCGAGTGAAAGGGTATTTTCCTCTTCGGCAAAACGGTCGGTCTGCTCAGGACGCGACGTATCGGCAATATCCTTGTATATTGCATAGTCTCCGGGCTGTTTCCAACGGTCATTGAACACGCGCTGGTCGGCATTGAAACGGGGGTCGGCACCCTCGACCTTGGTAGCACGGGTTGTGTTGTACACCCACGCGCCCATGCGGAAGTTAAAGAGCGCATAGAGGCTGAACCCTTTCCAGTAGAGATTTGTACTGAATGTTCCGGCAAATTCAGGTTCTGTATCACCAATGAGTACCTTGTCGGCAGGGTCATACTCGAATGTACGCTCGCCGTTACGCTTGATGTACACCTCTTTACCTGTTGCAGGGTCGATACCGCCTGAACGTACAAGTTTGAGTGCTGTCACACTCTCGCCCTCGGCATACTGCGGCAGCGGAGTGAGATAAAAATCGGCATTCTCCTGGTTCTCTTTGTTTATCTCCTCAAGTGCCTTGTTTATCTTTGTGATTTTGTTACGGTTCATGTAACCGCTTGTCGCCAAACGCCAATAGAAATCCTTGGTACGGAACAGGTAACCGTCGAGTTGGTACTCGATACCTTTGTTCTGCAACTCGCCAAGATTTGATTTTGCAGATGTTACACCGGTTGAAGGAGCCTTAGCCTTATCAAGCAGAAGGTCGGTGGTGTTGCGTATGTATGCATCGAAGACCAGATTCAGACGGCGGTCGAACATGCTGAGGTCGATACCAACGTTATAGTTCATTGTACGTTCCCAGGTGAGGTCTACATTACCAATAGTGACCGGAATTGCGCCTATGCCGTTCTTGTACTCATAGTCATTGAGGTACTGGTACATTGTCATCGCCTGGAAAGGGCTGAAACTGACCTTTCCGGTGTAACCCATGCTGCCACGCACCTTGAAGATGTCGAAATGTCTCTTCACACGCTTCATGAAAGATTCGTTCATTATGTTCCAGCCGAGACCTCCTGACCAAAAATGTCCGAAACGGTTGTTCTCCCCGAATTGTGACGAACCGGTCGTACGCCATGTAGCATCCATAAAGTAACGGTTACGCCACGAGAGGTTACCGGTAGTAAAGAAACCTACATCGGCAGTCTCAGCCTGTGAGCCGAAAGGCTTGCTGTCTGTGGGATAACCCGCAGCGTTGCCTATGAAGGAGAGGTGGTCGTTGTAAAAACCGATAGCCTGTGTTGTCTCGCTGCTGCTTTGTGAGCGGTTTATTTCCCAACCGAGCGAAATGCTCACAAGCGACTCGTCCTTGAAGAACTTGTTGAAGGTACCCACCACGTTACCGTTATAACTTGTACCCTCAGTTGAACCTTTGGTATATTGTCCTTTTTTGCTGAGGTCGGTTACAGACTTGTACACACGTGACTTGGGCGATGTAAAGATATCGCTGCTGCCCATTGCGCTTGAGATATTGAAATGACCTGTGAGAAGGAACATCTTGCTGATATCCCAACGAAAATCGGTGCTGTTGGTAAGAGTACGCTCGCCACTCTTCGAGAAACTTCCCAAAGTGGCCTCATAGAGAGGATTGTCGGCATCCCATGAAAGATGTTCGTTAGGCGTACCGTTTTCGTTGAACATCCTGTCGTATGGATTCATGCGTACATACTGCGAGAAAGAGCCGTATGGCGAGTTCTTCACAGCAATCTCCTGATACGTGGTGCGGTTCGATATTGTTACCGTACCTATGAAATAGTCGAGTTTGAAACCAAGGCTGTAGCGTTTGCGGTAGTCGTCTTTCATTACACCTTTGGTATCACCATAACGGCCTGTGAGTTCATAGCGGAGATTAGATGCACCGCCATAAATTCGCAAAGAGTGGTCGTGCGAAAAGGCCGTACGCGCAGGTTGCGAAAGCCAGTCGCTGTTCAGCCCCGCTGCTATAAGTTTATATCGTTGGTTATACAATTCGTCATATTCATACTGCAACGGAAGACCTGTGGCTGAATTTATCGCACCTTTGGCATCATAAAGCCCTGCCAGACGCTCATATTCAAGTTTTTCGCGCGCATTGAGCACATTGTAGTCACCCAGCATGGGGAACTGCAGGTTGCCGGTAAAGTTGTACTGCACACGCAAAGTACTCTCAAGTATAGGCTTGCGGGTGATGACAATAACACCGTTGGCAGCCTTGGAACCATAAAGCGCAGTAGCTGAAGCGTCCTTGAGCACGGTAATCTTGTCGACCTCATTTATGTCAAGGTCATATAAATCCTGCATGGTAATTTCTGTTCCGTCGAGGATGATTGTAGGCTGATTTACCTGCTGACCGCTGTTCGAGAACGAGCTCATACCGCGCAAAACAAGTTCAGGGGTGTGGTTAGGGTTAGAGCCCTGGCTTGTGTTCTGTACCATAGCCATACCCGGTGTGAGTGCCGAGATTGCCGTTATGAGGTTTGTTCCCGACACCTGTTTGAGTTCAAGGCCGGTCATTTCGGTAACCGAACCGGTAAATGTCTCCTTGTTCTTGGTTACAAAACCCGTCACCACAACATCATCAAGCAGATTGGAATCCTCGGAGAGTTCCACACGCAGATTTTCCAGTTTACTGCTGAATGACGTAACTATATATTCCTTATAGCCTATAAACGATATGCGCAACTCAAAATCGTTCACCGGAGAGATGATTCTAAACTCTCCTTCAAGGCCGGTATTGGTACCGGTAAGCAGTTTGCCGCCTGCCCATACGGCCACGGTTGCTCCCACAACCGGTTCACCGGTTGCTTTGTCAACGACAACGCCCGATGCTACTGTCCTTTCGTCAGGAACAGTGTTAAGTGGCATTCCGGCAGCAACGGCATGGAGTACCGGCAAAGCAGCAAGCAGCATCAGCACAACCGCCCTGCCCAACATCGCTTTTAAATTATCTTTTCCCATATTTTCATAAAATTGCAAACAATTAGCTCCGAATACTTTTCAAGGCAAACGGAGTACAAAAATACAAAAAAAAGTATCCCCGACAACATGTCGGGGATACTATTATTATTATTTAATACTATTAATTAAACTTTGTATAATAGTATTATTTCACAAGTACCTTTTTACCGTCAATAATGTAGAGACCGGGAGCGGTAATCTGCTCTATTCTGCGACCCTGGATATCAAAGATGCCCTTAACGATATTGTTCTCTGTATTCACATTCTCAACAGAAGAAGAGCTACCTGCTGCCACAAGAACGGCATTCTTATACAATGCACCGGGAACCTCGCTCATATCATTGTAGTTCATTACCTTAATAAAGAAATTTGCAATAGATATTGTACCGTCCTCATTAAGTGTCATCTTCACCGGTGAATCTGTAGCATTCATGTCATAGATTTTATAGTATTGTTCACCGGGAACTATTGCACCGCAAAGCCCGCCGACAACCATTTCTGCACTATTGCCATCCTCTGCTACATTCAATTTGATAATATTCTGACCAAGTTGCTTGCCCATGAATGAACTGATATAGTAATAACTATCCATGCCATACTGCGAACCGTCAAAGTAAGTAATATTCACATCAAACTCCGCGGGGAACTCAACATCCTGACAGTAAACATCTACAGCACCGGCCTTGAACTTATAGTCACCGGTCCAGTCAAATACAGGCTCTTCGGCACTCTCTTTTACAGCAGACATATTCTGGTAGAACACGACAGGAGTCTGGACACCTGTATTAAAATCAAGTACCTGAATGAAAAGGTCCTCAATCTTCACTGAGCCGTCCTCATTGGGAGTGATAGTGAAGTTTGTTGCTGCGCCTGACGAGTTTGTCAACTGCAAGAATGTACCATCGCCATTCGACTTGAGGAATGCACAACCATAATAACCATCAAGCGCTACAGTAGCTGTCCCGTCGGCATTAGGAGTAAGCTTCAGGCCTCCCTGGTTCACGCCATACAGGTCATAACCAAAAAGCTGGTCAACAAAGTACATACCGGTAGCCTCGTAATATGTAACATGCATGGGGAATTCTGCAGGCCATGAAGAGATGTCCTCGGTACCGGCCTTAATGATATCTGTTTCAGGATTACCTACCTTTACATTCCATGTACCGTCCCAGGTAAATGCCTGCGAACCGCCATTTGCACTCTTGAGAGTACCTGCAATATACCACTGGTGATACTCACCGTTGACATACAGAGAATCGGCAGTCTCATCCTTGGTCTTACCCATCTTGTCGCTTGCGAATGAGAAACCGCTGTAGAGAGTAAATGCACTCTCGGACTGGCTCTTAAACTCGATTGTTCCTTTCTTTGCAGGGCCGTACATAGGAGCAAAACGGATACCTTTAGCCTCATCAAGGTAAGTATTGTCATAAGCAAGTGCCAATGTATTGCCGTCGAATGTAGCAGGCATTTCTACATTGTTGTAACCCTCGATGGCAATTGTTGCCGTATAGACACGGTTGTCATCACTGTTCTTTGCAAGGGCAATCGAGAAATCTTCAGGAATTACAGAACCCTCCATTGTGTCGTATGCACCGCTACCTGCTACAAAATTCCAGTCGCCGCTGATATCGGCAACCTCAATTGTCTCAGCCTCAACAAGAGTCATCTTCACATTTGTGTACTTTGCAATGACCGTAGCCTTGGCCGACTGGAAATCCGAAATGGCAACCACTGTAAAGTCGGGAACAGCAATCTCCTTTGTCTCGGGGTTATATGTGTAATAAACAGGGCCATAGCTCTCGACCTCCCATTCGCTTGTGGCGTCATTGAAGTAACCATAAGGGTTGTCACCGTTTACGTTCGCGAGATAAAGCCCATTCCACAATTGCGGATTATTCGGGTTAGTGACCTTCAGCATCTCTTTTTCTGTGCTGATTGCATTGATGTTCTGCTGGGTCTGGGAACCGGCGAAACCGACAATCTTGGCTATGTAATTGGCATCTTCGGAAATTGTAACATCCGACTCTGCGGGAAGCTGGTTCTTGTAAGCCTCTCCAGCCTCTGTATACTCCACTGTAGCTG
>JAZNDZ010000128.1:0-31708 GCA_045588345.1 Bacteroidaceae bacterium | reverse complement strand
CATGAATTGCCGTGCAATATCATTCGGTCACATCATGCTTGCCACAAGTATCTTAACGCGCATATAGCCGGGGCGCGACAACTCGCTTCTCACGCACAAGCAGCAACGCGATATTGCATCGCTCAAACAAATTCACGCCTTATTCCGGCTATATGCACTAATACTTGCTGTGTCTCACACAGTGCCGGAGGTTTTTGAGAATTACTTCTGCTATACAACCGCCATGGGAAGTACTAGTTGAGCTAACTGTTCTAACATCTTTGTTTCCATAGCAACAAAGATAATATCTTTTTATTAACCCATACCTTTTTGCTACTGAGCCAAAAAGAGGCTGCTAAATTAGCAGCCCCTTATGGAAGAAAATGTTTCAATAGTTGCTGTGCGCATTAATCAGAATTCCTAATTTCTCCTCATCTCATCCATCGCATCTTCGGCATTCTTCATCATTTTATCCATTGCATCTTCGGCATTCTTTGAGGCTTTCTCAATTGCATCTTCGGTTTTATCCATTACATCTTCGGCATTCCTCATCATCTTATCCATTGCTTTTTCGGCATTCCTTGAGGCTTTATCCATTACATCTTCAGCAGCCTCTTCGTAGATATCTGACACACCCTCAAGTGCCTCTTCTGCAGAATCATAAATCTCTTCAACTGACTTTTCGAGTTCATCAAGACTTGATGGCTTTTTACCAGAACCGGAACAACACACAAAAACAAATGCTAAAAGGAGCAAGAATAAAGAACTGTTTTTCATAATAACAAAAATTTAGGTTAGTATTTCTTTACTGCTTACCGCGAAGATACGAACAAATAAGTGAATTATAACATAATATCCTTGAATATTTGGCAAACTGAAAAAATAAATATCTTGAATAAATATCTTGAAAATATCCTGACTACACGATTATACAGACATTTACACAAAAGGATTTTTCATTGAGCCGGTCATAAAATAAACACGATAGAAGTATTTTTGCTTTTTTATTATTATCTTCGCGCTTGAAAACAAAAACATGAATATATGAGCAAGATTATACTTACAGGCGACCGCCCCACCGGGCGTTTGCACCTTGGACACTACGTAGGTTCACTGCGTCGCCGTGTCGAGTTGCAGAACTCCGGCGTGTATGACAAGATTTTCATCATGATTGCCGATGCGCAGGCACTCACCGATAATGCCGATAACCCCGAGAAGGTTCGTCAGAACATCATTGAAGTTGCACTTGACTACCTCTCAGTAGGCATTGACCCGTCACAGTGCACAATATTTATACAGTCACAGGTTCCCGAACTCTGCGAACTTGCATTCTATTATATGAATCTTGTCACTGTATCGCGTCTGCAGCGTAACCCGACTGTAAAGACCGAGATACAGATGCGCAACTTTGAGACAAGCATCCCTGTAGGATTCTTCACCTACCCTATAAGCCAGGCATCGGACATCACTGCATTCCGCGCAACAACCGTACCGGCAGGCGAAGACCAGCAGCCGATGATTGAGCAGGCCCGCGAGATTGCACGCCGCTTTAACGGAATATATGGCGAGACGCTTGTTGAACCTGAGATTCTGTTGCCCACAAACGCAGCCTGCCTGCGTCTGCCGGGAACAGACGGCAAGGCTAAAATGAGCAAATCGTTAGGCAACTGCATCTACCTATCGGACACTGCCGAGGAACTCAAGCAGCATGTGATGTCAATGTACACCGACCCCGACCACATACGCGTTCAGGACCCCGGAAAGGTAGAGGGCAATACTGTTTTCACCTACCTTGACGCATTCTGCCGCCCCGAGCATTTCGAGAAATATCTGCCCGACTACCCTAACCTTGACGAACTGAAGGCACACTACATGCGTGGCGGGCTTGGTGACGTTAAAGTAAAGAGATTCCTCATTGCCATACTCGAGGAGGAACTTGCCCCCATACGTGCACGTCGTAAGGAGTGGGAGCAGAGGATTCACGAAGTCTACGCCCTCTTACAGCAGGGCTGCGAGACAGCCCGTGCTGTTGCTGCCGATACACTTTCCGATGTTCGCCGTGCGATGAAAATCAACTACTTCGAAGATAAGGAACTTATTGAAGAGCAGGCAAAGAAATTTGCAGCCGGAAAATAAAAACACCTGCATAACGATAATAAAGGCTCACCCGAAAAGGTGAGCCTTTATTATCGTTATGTCATCAAAGAAATCAATTGAATTCGGCAAACAGCAAATCATCAGAACGGCAACGGTTCATTTGAGCCGGCAGCCAGTTCCGGCGGCATCTGCTCAGCCTGTATGTATGCAGGAATATCAGGTATATACTCTGGTTCAGAAGGGATTGATGCATTCATTTTTGAGCCGCGCATCACAGGCATATCACCCGGAGGCGGTGCCAAAGACTCATCATCAAGATTCATGAAACGAGCATACTCCTTACGGAATATAAGCGGCACATTATCCAAGCCGCCATTACGGTGCTTAGCAATAATGATTTCAGCCTTGCCACGCCAGTCAAAATCGCCGTCCTTATATATATGGAAGTACTCGGGACGGTTCACGAACATAACAATATCGGCATCCTGCTCAATGGCTCCCGACTCACGGAGGTCGCTCAACTGCGGACGTTTGCCCTCTATACCTTCACGCCCTTCTACATTACGGTTCAACTGGCTGAGCGCCATCACCGGAATATTCAACTCCTTGGCAAGACCTTTGAGTGCGCGTGAAATTGTACTGATTTCCTCCTGCCTGTTACCCTTGCCTGTGTTGGCAGTCATCAGTTGCAGGTAGTCAATGAAAATCATCTTCACACCATGCTCACGCACCATGCGTCGCGCCTTTGAACGTAACTCAAAAACCGAAAGTTGCGGAGTATCGTCAATATAAAGAGGAGCATTCTCAAGTTGTACAATCTTGCTGTCGAGCTGTCCCCATTCATAACGTTCGAGCTGACCGCTACGGATTTTGTCACCCGGAATCTGGCACACATTGCAAATGAGACGCTGCACCAACTGCACGTTACCCATCTCAAGCGAGAACATTCCAACCGGTATACCTTGGTCAACAGCCATATTACGTATGAGCGAAAGGGCGAAGGCTGTTTTACCCATCGCCGGACGTGCTGCAAGAATAATCAGGTCAGTCGGTTGCCAACCCGACAGCACTTTGTCCAGGCGATGATAACCCGTGCTGAGACCGCTGATACCGCTTGTATTTTTTGACGCTGTCTGAATCTGCTTGTAAGCCTCACTGATTATCGGGTTAATTTGGGTAAAATCCTTCTTCATATTGTGGCTCGAAATCTCAAAGAGTTCCGATTCGGCCTGTTGCATCAGCACCTCAATATCCTGTGTCTCATCGAATGCCTGCACCTGTGTCTTGCTGGTGAATTTTATAAGGTCACGCGCAAGTTTCTTTTGTGCAATGATATTAGCATGGTATTCAATGTTTACCGAAGATACTATCTTGCTTGTCAGTTGTGCTATGTACACAGGACCGCCCACCTCATCGAGCGTACCTTTGCTGCGCAGGAATTCTGTAACTGTAAGGATATCGATAGGACGGTCGCTGAGGTCCATTTGCTGAATGGCATCGAAAAGCAACTGGTTGCGTTTGTCGTAGAACGATTCTGGTTTCAGCATTCCCCCAAGACGCCCCATAGCATCACTGTCAATCATAAGCGCACCAAGCACAGCCTCTTCAAGTTCAAGAGCCTGTGGCTGAACATGTCCATATTCACTCAGTTTAGGTGTATTATCGGCAGCCTGACGACGTGGTGCCCTTCTCTTTGGTGTATTTGTATCTTCCATAATATTAATTTCGACTGCGAAGATACACACACCGCTCCAAACAGATGCAAAAAGGCACCGTCTCTTTATCAACAAAAAAAGGCAAGTTATCAACGGGATATAAAAGGATTGTATTATTTTTGCAGAAACCACAAAAAAAACATATTCCTGATATGGTAACATTCCCTAATGCAAAAATAAACCTTGGGCTTGATGTTGTTTCAAAACGCCCCGACGGTTATCACAACCTTGAGACCGTATTCTACCCTATTCCGCTTGAGGATGTGCTTGAGATAAACACTGTTGATGACAATGATGCCCCTGACTACTCATTTACTATGCACAATGCTGTGTTCGAGGGTGACAACAATGACAATTTGGTGGTGAAAGCATACAAGATTCTTGCAGCCAGCCACAAGATGCCAAAGGTTTCAATGGCACTGTACAAGAACATACCCACCGGTGCCGGACTTGGCGGTGGCAGTGCCGATGCTGCGTTTGCACTAAAGATGCTCAACGACATTGCCGAACTTGGACTCAGCAACGAAAGGCTTGAGGAATATGCAGCACAGATTGGTGCCGATTGTGCCTTCTTTATAAGGAACACGCCTGCGTACGCGACAGGCATCGGCAACATACTCACTCCCGCCACATGCAACATCAGCGGATACACACTGGCATTGGTAAAACCCGATATTCACATTTCTACCAAAGAAGCCTATTCGCTTGTGCGCCCGGCCCTACCCGAAACGCCGCTCACTACAATTGCCGCCATGTCCATTGGGGAGTGGAAAGGCCGCATGAAGAACGACTTTGAGAAAAGTGTATTTGCAGCACACCCTAAAATGGAAAAGATAAAAGAGAAACTATACTCATTGGGGGCAATCTATGCATCGATGTCGGGCAGCGGTTCTGCATTCTTCGGAATTTTCGACAAAGAAGTCACTGCCGATGAACTCAAAGCACATTTCCCCGGCATGTTCTGCTGGAGCAAGAGGATGTAAAAAGCGGTTGCCCCGTGATTCGCATCAGAGGGCAACCTAAACACAAACACAAAATAAAACACGACAAAACTACTATGCTATCATCGCCCGCCGTTTCGCAACGTGTCCGGTCTGAAAAGGAAACGTAGACCTCGCTGCGGGTGACTTGCAATATTTAAACATTAATCACACAAAGTTTGTTTTGCAGCATTATGTTAAAAAACACAAAAAAATCTCACAGCCGGCTGTGAGATTTTTTTGTGTGACAGAGATTTCATCAATTGCAGTTTCATTGTAAAAGCACTTACTCCAGTTTAGCCAAAAAGCGCTCGATGTCCACAATAAAACGTACATGTGTTCCCTTGCCTATTGTTCCTGCAGCATCACGTGCCTCTACATCGAAGAGCAGTTTGCGGCCCTCTACAGCCGCAAGCGTTGCTGTTGCCTCAATTACAGCACCCAAAGCCGACGGCTTTATGTGCGTTGTATTTATCTCTGCACCTACAGTCGTTGAACCCTCGGGAAGATAAGGAGCAACTGCATTCATCGCTGCATTCTCCATAAGCGCAACCATTGACGGTGTTGCAAAAACATCGAGCCCGCCCGAACCCACAGCAGATGCGCAGTTGTCCAACGTAACAGCCACCTTGCTTGTATGTGTCAATCCTTCTTTAAGCATATTCTTATATATTTTCTGCTAATGTAATCAAATTTGATTATTCCACAAAAAGAAAACAAGCATTCCTGTTTGTTATAAGATAAAAAAGATGAAACAGGAAGTTGCCGATTTTCTTTCCGACAAAATCGAATGGATACTCTCTAAAGCCGGAGTTTCAGAATCAATGGCCGGCAGAATAGACACACTCTTGCTCTTTCTGCTTGTACTTTCGGGCTCTTACCTCTTAGCTGAAATAGTCTACCGTATTCTGCAATACCTCTCGAAGCGCATACTCAAACGCAAGCATTACCACTTTCTTGAGCATCTTGCCTGCAAAGGAAGGCTACGCAAGCAAGCCTACATTTTGCCATCCGTCATACTCAGCAGCATGCTTCCCTTGATATTTGACAACAGAAGCACATTCTACATATACATAGAACGTGCCGTATGGATATATTTTACAGTTGCAATTGTAATTGCCGTAGACACGTTGCTGACAACGATAGGCGAATCGGCATTTACGAACAGTAAATACCACGACAGACCGATAAAGGGGTTCATACAGATAAGCAAAATCATTGTTTACCTCATTGCTGCCATAATCACAATATCTATTCTCACAAACAAATCCCCGGTATACCTCATTGGAGGACTGGGTGCATTTGCCGCAGTGCTGATGCTCATAAGCAAGGACAGCATTATGGGCTTTGTGGGAGGGTTCCTGCTGCTTGAGAATGACATGGTACGCTTAGGAGACTGGATAGAAGTGCCCGGAACAAGTATCAACGGCAATGTCATTGACATTTCGCTCACCATAGTAAAGGTACGCAACTGGGACAACACTATAGCCACTGTACCTCCATACTCACTCATAAACGAGAGTTTCCTCAACTGGAGAGGCATGAGCGAGAGCGGCGGACGGCGCATATCGCGCGGATACAGCATAAAACTCGACAGCATAAAACCTTGCAACGAATACATGCTCGGCAGGGTCAGAAGGCTGAACAAGGAGTTTGCATCATATATTGACAGCAAAACGGCACAAAAACTCAAAGGAGAGACAAGCAACACTGCCAACCCGGCTGGACTTGCAAACGGAACTGTCGACACTAATGCAGGACTGTTCCGTGCCTATGCCGACATTTACCTTAGGCAGCACCCGCTTATAAGAAAGGACATGCTCATAATGGTGCGTACACTTGAACCTAAAGAGAGCGGACTGCCCATACAGTTCTACTGCTTCACTACCGATACCGACTGGAGCAACTACGAAAGCATACAAGCTGAAATTATGGAGCATTTTGCATCGGTTATGCCATTGTTCGAACTGTATCCGTTCCAGAGCGCCGGTGCCCGCGACACTGTCATCAGCGGATTGCTCGAAGGACAATACCCACTGGAGCGCATCGAGGGCCTGCCATACAAGACATTGAAGTGAAATCAAAGTGAATCAATTTGCCGGCATTGATAAAAAACAGAGAAAAAAGTGTGCAACAAATAAAAAAAATAAATAATATTGCATAATAGTCATGATTTTATAGATATAAATGGAATATTGCCATGAAAAACAATTTCTGCAATTCAATGAAAGCATTGATGATTATGTTGCTCATTGCAACAGCCCAGAATGCAATTGCTCAGGCCAAAGTGGATAATGCAACAGTGACTGTAGGGTCAACAACCACTATTACCCTCCCGCTGACTTACCGCAACACGCTCAACAAGTCAACATCAATAGTACACGAATGGTCAACCTCGGACAATTCAATCAGCATCACATCACAAACACGGGATAAAGTAATAATCAAAGGAAACAGTGCTAACACATCGGCAAAAGTGTATTACAGATGCAGTTATATCATTGATGGTTTCTACCGAACAATGGATTTCTATTGGGACGTTACTGTAAAATCCAATATCGTATATGTAACAAGAATAAACCTGAACCCAACATCGACAACACTGGTTGAGGGCGAAAATCTGCACATCTATGCAACTTGCTACCCCACAAACGCAACCGACAAGAGCGTAAGTTGGACTACCAGCAACGCAAGCATTGCCTCCGTTGACACATACGGCAATGTAACAGCGGTATCAGCCGGAGAAGCAGTAATCACATGCCGTTCAAAGCAAGTGAACAATGTATATTCAACATGCAATATCACAGTAACGGCTAAAGAACCAGAAGAACCGGAAGAAGCAGTTTCGGAAAAAACGATTGTAATCAAGCCATACAATGCAGACCCGTTAAAGTTGTCGTTCACCGATGAACCTACTGTTACGATAGCCAAAGGCATCGTATCGGCAACCCATGGCAATACCTCAATAGAATACACATACGTGGAGATTGAAAGCATTACATTTGAAGAGGCAGAAACAAGCAATGTTGAAAGCAGCAATACAGACATCCAAAGGATAAGATTCGATGGAGAACATTTGTGCATACAAGGATATACTTCAGGCGAACAGATACACATTTATACAGAAGATGGCATCAATGTAATCACATCTGATTTGAACAGTCAAGGAATTACAACAATCCATATAGGTTCTTTACCCCAAGGCGTATACATAGTCAGTATAATGAATAGCAGTATCAAGATATACAGAGAATGAGTGAAGAATCATTACAAGGATGAGGATAACACAAAGTTACCCTTATGTTCTTGAAGATGACTAAAAGGATGTATTTTGGGAGGCTTAACGCAAAATACACTTTTTAGTCAACTTCATTTTATGCCCTTTTTTGTACATCTCTGCATAATCTGACAAAACCGCAGTCTTCACATTTAACATATTTTTGTGCAATTTCACATTGTCATTTTGTTCTCTTTATACTACTTTTGCACTCTCTAAAGTACAAAATGATATAATATACATTAAAACACTGCAATTATGACCAAAATCAAAGGTAATTGTGTACTTATCACAGGCGGTGCATCGGGCATTGGCCGCATAATGGGTCGCATGGCACTTGAAAAAGGCGCACGCTGCCTCATAATATGGGATATAAATGAAACAAACATAGTTTCTACGATAAAGGAGTTCAACAGCATAGGCAAGGCTATAGGCTACAAAGTAGATGTGTCGGACAGCAATCAGGTCGAGAAGATTGCAGAAATGACAACAAAAGAGTGCGGAAACATCGACATACTCATAAATTGTGCCGGCATTGTCGCCAACAACAACACTTTCGACAAGCAAAGCATCGACGACATTGAGCGAACAATGAAGATAAACAGCATTGCACCTATGGTGATTGCACAGCAGTTCCTGCCGGGAATGATAGAGCGCAACCACGGCCACATATGCAATATTGCATCGGCTGCAGGCATGATTTCCAACCCGCGAATGTCGGTATATGCAGCAAGCAAATGGGCGGTCATAGGCTGGAGCGACAGCGTACGCATTGAACTGAAGCAGATGAAAAGCAAGGTACATTTCACCACCATTGCTCCCTACTTCATCAATACCGGAATGTTCAACGGCGTGCAGTCACGTATATTCCCAATTTTGAAGCCGGAACCTACAGCACTCAAAATAATCAAGAGCATTGAAAAGAACAGGAACTTCAAAGGCATACCTTTCGGTTACCATTTCATACGTTTTTGTCAGGCATTGTTGCCAACTTCGATTTTCGATTATATCTTTGGCGAAGTAGTCGGAATTTTCCATGCTATGGACCACTTCACCGGTCGCACCAAAAAGTAAAGAAAAGAAATATGAGCATCGACAACACTCCAACAGCAGAGATAAAGAAAATCACAGAGGCTCAGCGCCGTTATTTCGCAAGCAATGCCACGCTACCGCGCAAGTTCCGCAAAGAGCAACTCAAGAAGTTGCAGAAAGCACTTAAAGAGTGGGAAAAGCCACTGTGCGAAGCACTCTGGACCGACCTTCACAAGTCGGCAGAGGAGGCCATAATGACAGAACTGAGCATCGTTAACGGCGAAATAAGGAACCACCTTTCGCACCTGCGCTGTTGGATGAAGAGCCGCAGTGTAGGTACACCGCTCAAGATGATGCCCTCACGCAGCCGTGTGGTATGCGAACCACTGGGCAACGCCCTTATAATATCTCCGTGGAACTACCCCCTACAATTACTGCTCAACCCCTTGGTAGGAGCAATATCGGCCGGTTGCACAGCAATACTCAAGCCCTCGCCATACGTACCTAACGTTTCGCGTGTCATTGGGGAGATGATAACAGCCACATTCGACACACAGTACATAGCAGTTGTTCAAGGCAACCGCGATGTAAACAGTGCTCTGCTTGAGGAACGCTTCGACATCATATTCTTCACCGGCAGCCCCTCGCTGGGCCGCAAGGTAATGTCTGCAGCAGCCAAGAACCTCACCCCGGTCGTTCTTGAACTGGGCGGCAAGAGCCCTTGTGTAGTGGACAAGGAAGCTGACATTGAGATTGCAGCCCGCCGCATTGCGTGGGGAAAAACACTCAACGCCGGACAGACATGTATAGCCCCCGACTACCTGCTCATTCACCACAGCCGCGAGAACGAGTTTGTCGAGGCATTCCGCAAAGCCCTCATGCGCCTTCACGGGCGCGACATCAAGGCAAGCAAGCACTATGTGCGTCTGGTCAGCGACAAGGCATTTGAGCGCGTCAGCAGTTATATCAAAGAGGGCAACATAGCACTCGGTGGCTGGACCGATGCCAAAGAACGCTACATCGAGCCTACCCTATTAAAGGACGTAGACACCGATTCACAGGTGATGCAGGAAGAGATATTCGGCCCTGTGCTGCCCATGATACCATTCAGTGAGAGAAGCGAGGCACTCGAGTTCATACGCAAACGCGAGAAGCCTCTTGCACTCTACTACTTCGGTAAAGTAAAGGAGGGCAAAGAGTTCATACGCCTCACATCGGCCGGCGGTTCATGCATAAATGACACAATAATGCACATTGCCAACGAGAACATACCCTTTGGCGGTGTAGGCAATTCGGGTATGGGACACTACCATGGCAAACTCAGTTTTGAAGCATTCTCGCACCAGCGTTCAGTAGTGACAACCCCCACCTGGCTCGACCTCCCCTTCCGCTACATGCCCTACAAGATGTTCGGCATAGTAAAGAAGTTGCTGTAAAACAGAGTTTAGAGCATTCTGGCAAATACGCTTTATTACGAGACCAAGCCTTTATAATATTACTAATATTCAAGTCGCATATTGCTCTTGATTCTTTTGTAGTTATTGCATAATTTGGCAGTTGAGTGCTGATTTGCAAAAAAAACAGCACGAATTAGCACTTTGACCATCCTTTTAATTATTTTTGCAGTAGAATTTGAAACTGCAAATTAATGAATACAATATGGATTGTCATGCCTATCCTTATTGTGCTGATGTTCATGCTTGGAACCGAGCTCAACAAGGAGGCATTTATAAATGTGTTGCGTAACCCCAAGGCCGTTATACTGGGCATGGTTGGGCAAATAGTTCTGTTGCCAGCCATAGCATTCACACTTGCATGGATGCTTGATATGCCACCGGTCTATTTTATGGGACTTGTACTGGTTGCATGCTGTCCGGGCGGGAGTTCATCTAATGTTTTCTCGATGCTGGCGAAAGGTGATGTTGCGCTATCTGTAACGCTCACAGCTGTCAGCAGCATCATCACGCTGTTCACACTGCCTGCCATAATGGAACTGACATCGCAGTTCGTTTCACAGAACACAGGCATTGCTATTGAACTGCCAATAGGGAAACTGCTGATACAGAATATTGTGCTGCTTTTTGTCCCGTTGGTTGCCGGCTGGCTGTTCAGTCACGTAAAACCAGTGTTGGCATCTAAAGCAAACAAGGTGCTCAACAAAATTGCTTTTCCGGCACTGATGACATTGGCACTGCTGTTCTTTCTGCAATACACCCAGGAGATAATAGACAATTTTACCCTGACAGGACTGGCATGCGCTTTGCTCATAATGGCAAGCATGACATGCAGTTCACTGCTCTCACGGGTTGGGAAACTCACCGATGCGGTGCGCCGTACAATTGTAATTGAGATAGGGATGCAGAATGCTGCACAGGCTATAGCCATAGCTACCTCTCCATTCATATTCGACAGTGGCGAAATGGCTATTCCGGCAATTATATATGCTTTGCTGATGAATGTCATACTGTTGCTTTATGTACTGAAAATAAGATACACCAAATAACTGCTCCCATGGCAAAGAAAGAGAAAATAAAAAGCCTGTTTGATAATATCGCTCCCGATTATGACAAACTGAACCATATTCTATCGCTCAACATAGATAAAGGCTGGCGGCGAAAGGCTGTCAAGGAGATTACTGACAAGGAAGAACCGTTGGAGGTGCTTGACGTGGCATGTGGCACAGGAGATTTTACCATTGAAATTGCGCGCAAAGCAGCAGAAGGAAGCCGCATTGTAGGCATTGACCTCTCGGAGGGAATGATGAAAGTGGGACGTAAAAAAATCAAATCGGCCGGAGTCAATGCCATTTTGGAATACGGAGACTGTGAGGCACTGGTCTATCCCGACAGGAGTTTCGACCGAGTATCTGTAGGGTTTGGCGTACGCAACTTCGAACACCTTGAAATGGGACTAAAAGAGATGTGCCGTGTACTGAAACCAGATGGTAAACTTGTTATACTTGAACTGTCAGTACCCCAAAATCCTTTTTTGCGTTGGTGCTATAAACTGTACTTTCTGAATATTCTGCCGGCAATAGGCGGAATGGTATCGGGCAACCGTGGAGCATACGAGTATCTGCCTGCATCGGTACTGCATTTCCCTGGTCCAGAGAAATTCATTTCAATGATGCATGAAGCCGGGTTCGGCAAAGTCAAGCACAAGGCACTCACCTTTGGAGTGTGCCGCATGTATATCGGTATCAAAACAGAATAACCTCCTATGTTTAGAAAATGGATAGAGGCTATGCGCCTGAGGACACTGCCAGTCAGCATAGCCGGTGTACTGGCCGGATGCGGATGCGCTGTATGGCAAAATGGTTTCTCGCTGTTGCCTGCAACGTTATGCCTTCTATTCGCACTATCGGCACAAGTGGCCTCTAACTTCGGAAATGAATACTATGACTTCAAGAACGGAGTTGACCGCAAAGGACGCGAAGGGTTCCGCCGTGGTGTGACCGAGGGCGACATAACGCCAAAAGCAATGAAACGTGCAACCTTTACCATGCTGGGCATTTCTTCTTTTATAGGTTGCCTGTTACTGTTCTATGGTAGCATCTGGCACATTCTTCTTGTTGCAGTCATATTGCTGTGCGCACTGGCATACAGTACCGGAAGATATCCATTGTCACATCACGGATTGGGTGACGTTACAGTTGTAATTTTCTTTGGCATTATTCCTGTAACGTTCACCTGCTACGTACAGACAGGAGAATGGAACGGACTGCCTGTATTGTTGACAACCTCCGTGGCAATAGGTTTGCTTGCCGCAAATGTACTTATAGTGAACAACTACAGGGATAAAGAGGATGACGAGGCTGTGGGCAAACGGACAACAGTAGTACTATTCGGGCGCAAGATTATGGGAATAGTATATCTTTTATCGGGTATTGCAGCTATGGTAATAATGTTTCCTTTATGGCTACAAAGTCCTTTATGGGCATTGGCGGTTCCATTGGTCTATATTTTGCTGCATATCTTGACATGGCTTAAAATCACCAAAAGCAGGGGAGCCGAACTGAATCCCCTACTTGGCAGAACAGCCATGAATCTTCTGCTGTTTACTTTGATGCTGCTCGCTGTATTCCTGATTTAAGGCTCAATGGTCTCGTTTTGTTGTTCATATACACAATTGTTTTGCAAAAATGAACAAAAGACATTATCTTTACGGCATAAATCAAAGCAGATAAATCATGAGAGCAGCAATATACGGTGCCGGTTCATTGGGAACCATCCTTGGCGCATACATAACAAAGAACGGTGGAAAAATAGAACTCATTAACCGCAACAAGGCGCATGTTGAAGCGCTCCGGAACAATGGAGCAAGAGTTACAGGTACAGTTGAATTCTCGCAGCCTGTAAAGGCATATACTCCTGATGAAATGTCGGGAGAATATGACATCATATTCCTCATGACCAAACAACAGCAGAACAATGAGGTTGTAACTTATCTGAAGAAGTTCCTTGCTGAAGACGGTGTCATTGTTACCTTGCAGAATGGAATACCCGAACTGCAGATTGGGGATATTATTGGTGAAGAGCGTGTGCTTGGATGCACCGTAGCATGGGGAGCCACAATGAAGGAACCCGGCGTGTGCGAACTGACAAGTGCACCAGACTCACTCACATTCTCGCTCGGTTCCCTGCAAGTTGAACCCAATGCCCACATAAAGGAAGTAAAAGCACTGCTTGAACTCATGGGGCCGGTTGAAATTGACCGGAACTTCATAGGCTCGCGCTGGAGCAAACTGCTGATAAACTCTGCATTTTCTGGAATGAGCGCAGTGCTCGGCTGCACATTCGGAGAAGCTGCAGGCAACAAGGCTTCACGCAGAATTGTCCAGGCACTTATAAAAGAATCCATTGACGTTTGCGCAGCAGGCAACATTCACATCGAACCCGTCCAAGGCAAGGATATCGTAAAGTTGCTTGACTATAAAGGACGCATCAAAAAAGCAATCTCATTCTTCATCATACCTATCGCCATACGCAAACATGCTAAACTGAAGGCAAGCATGCTGCAGGACCTTGAGAAAGGAAAAAAGACCGAGGTTGATGCAATCAATGGTGTAGTGAGCACATTCGGCAGCAAGGTAAACACCCCTACTCCTATGAACGACAAGGTCGTTGAAATAATTCACCGCATTGAGAATGGCGAATTGAGACCATCATTTGAGAACTTGAAATTCTTCTGAAACATATTATGTTACTATTCAAAAAAAGTTGGTGACCCAAAAGTGAAAAGACGGGTCACCAACTTGTCATTCATACACTTTGCGTGGGGTATACCTGTTCCTGTAATCCTTTACCTTGACTTTTGAAGCAAAAACCGGAGTATGCTCCTTGCGTCTGTTAGACGGTTTTATATCGTCTTGATGCTCTTGGTTATGAATTGTTATACTCTTTACCTTGCGTTTGAACTTGGGAAAGCGCAACGGAATGAGCACGTTCTCTCCCTTACACCCTTTTACTATAAGAAGACGGTCCATTGTCAGTTTGCCGCCATATCCGCGCACTTTATAAACATCGCCATTTTTGTCGTCCTCAATGTATATACCCTTGCCGAACGCTACCCATTGTGAATCAAAATATATTGAATGGGAAAAAGTGACTATTGTTTCATCGCCCTCGTCGTGTATGCTGTAAAGTTTTATAGGAGAAATGGGATCCCACGGAATTTCATCCGAAGCACACTCCACATCGGCATTAGTGAGGACTTGTCCTTCATTCAACACTTTGCGGTCATATTCTGTGAACTGCTGCGCGGTCATTACTGCGGGCAATGACAGCAGGATTGATATAATGAATTTTCTCATGTTGTTAAAGGTTTTCATAGTTTCAGATTCATGAGCGAGAGTATCTCATCATCGGTAAATACCCCTCCAATCAATGCTGCTACAGCCAATTCAAGTTCACCTTGCGCGTTATAACAGACATTGGTCAAGAGCAGAGAATTAAGCCCGCCTTCACCCTTTTTCATGAGTATATTGGTGTGGGAGCCATCCTTGTTGAATGATATGACACATTGAAAGCCGCTCTCTTTAGCCGTTATTGGCAGAAGTTCTACTTTCATGGCACATTCTTTTGATGTGTCGGAATCTGTAACGGCATATACACTCTGTATAAAATCAATCTTGTCGCTTATTGGTTTCAGGTCAAACTCTCCCATGGGAAGAGTCGATACTCTTTTCATCATCTGGCTCGATATATATGTATAGCGCAGCCCTGGCGATTTCACCTTGCTGCAATGCCCGAAGAACCCATCAATATCATCGTAGCCGTTATCTCCGGCATTACCGGCCCATAGACAAAAGGGAAGGCAGAGAAACAGTATCGTCAATAATTTAGTTCTCATATTGTTGTTTTTAATCATTTTTATTCAACAGTACTATTCATGACCACAAACTTCTTAAGGTGCATTTTCTGTTCCTCTACACCACCCGATGCGGCTTGCGAAAATATCTCCAGCAGAACATCAAGATACGCGGCAGCGTCCTGTGGATTGCTAAAAGTGTCATTTTCATCGGTTATAGCAATTATCGGGGATTCACTTAATGTAAAAGAAGCATCATCACCGACTGTAACATTCGTTTTCACAGAGTCGTTCAAACCTGCATTTACGCCACGAAGAACAACGGCATCGGGCACATCAACTGGCGAAGTGGCGTTATCCTCTTTATCCTGAGCCAACATGACATCTGTTTCGACAACAATCTGTTTTTCTGCAGTTTTTGCTTTTACAGGTTCAGAAACTTGAACACACTCCGGTTCATTGAGTTCCACTGTTATGATATCACCTCCTTGAGCAGATTGTCCAGTAACCGTAACTGCGATAACATCTTCACCGTTATCAGTGACTGCAACTACATCACTGGCATCAGATTGTACATTGTTGCGGGAATATGGCACTACCACAAACAGCAGTGCCAATGCGGCTGCAACGGCTACAGCCGGATAAAGATAACGCACTACCCTGTTTGTCGGGCGTTTGGAGCCTGCTGTTACGGTTTCTTGTGCATCAAATCTGTCTATCAGTGCCGAGACCTCCTCCATTGCCGCACTGCAATCATACTCTACCGGTTGCAGCATGGCAAGCATCATCTCCTTGTCCGCCTTCGCCTCAGCCGAAAGGTCATCGCCCCTCAAATAGCGACGGAGCGCATCTTCTTCCTCAAGACTGGTTGTGCCCATGAAGAACTTTTCTTTCAATGCTTTGTAATCCATATTCGCTATCTGTTTAATTTGTTATAATATTCTCTCAGCAATTGTCTTGTGCGTGACAGGATTGTCCGCACATTCTCTACACTCAATTCTGTAGCCTCTGTTATCTCATCTGTTGTTGCCCCTTGCATTCGCATTGTCATTATGCGCCGCTGCTTATCGGGCAATCGTGCAATGAAACAGTCAATTTTTTCCTTTATATCTTCGGTCTCAAAAAGAGTGTGGCTGTCGGCAGGAATATCCACTTCTTCTGTTGCCCACTCGGGCTCGAGACTCTTCGACCGCCACCTGTCGCGGCAGATGTTGATGAGCATCGCCTTGCAGTAACCAATGTCATTGTCGACCCCGCAAAGGTCACAGCGTCTCTCCCATAATTTCAAGTACAATGACTGCATGACATCCTTGGCATCCTCACTGTTACCAATGTTGGCCATGGCTACAGCGAAGAGCTTGGGATATATATGTATGAAACGTTTCTTGAACTGTTCCGCAGTCATTGATTTCTGTAATCGGGTTATCTTATACTTATTATGTTTTTGAACTCCTTCCAGCCTGGAGCGTTCTTGTATGCCTCGACTGAAGTTTCGGGGACAAGCAATATCAATGTTTCTTGCAAAGGAGTAAACTCCTTGCCATTAATGGCGTTAAGTTTGAATGCATCTTTCCCTAATACTGGCGGAACGGTTGCATGACAATTGACCTGACGCAGATTCTTGCAATCTGAAAAGGCCCCGTCACCTATCTCTTCTATTGTCGTGGGCAATATGGCCAATCTTAACAGACTCTGCTTTCTGAAAGCATTATTGCCTATTCTCGTTGGAAGGAGTTCTTTGGAGAAGTCAGCAGCATTACAACTTTCTGTACCCCAGCCATCGACGATAGTCATTGTCCTTTTGTTTACAATTACCTGCCCGTTGCTGCAATAGTATTCGTTATCCTTGTCTACATCAACCCTCACAAGTTCGGGGCAGTCAACGAATACTGCACCATCGGAGCCGAACATCTTAAGCGATGCAGGAAGAGAAACATACCTCAACTTGCTGCATTCAAAGAAGGCATAATCCGATATCTCTTCCACTCCATTCTCTACTATAAGTTCCTCTATTCCGCTACCGCAAAGGATTTCAAGTTCAATAATCTTCACACTACCCGGGATGACAAGTTTCTTGAGTTCTTTGCATTCGGCAAAAGCACCTCTCTCTATTGTTTCAAGGGATGAAGGCAACTTTATCTTCTTTATATTACTCCTATAAAAGGCACTGCTTGAGATTACCTTTACTCCGTCGGGCACAGTTGTATTCTCGCACCCTTGCAATAGACAGCCTGTCGCACTCTCGATGATTGCATTGCATCCCTTGCGGCTGTCATAGTCTCTGTTGCCTTTCTTCACCTTGATTTCTTTCAGGGAACTACACCCCAAAAAAGCCTCATTGATAACTGTCACAGATGCCGGTATCTCTATGCTTTCGATTGATGTACCCAAGAAAGCCCAACGGTCAATCCGCTTCAGCCCCTCGGAGAATTTGACTGCTACCAATGAACCGCAACCGTTGAAAGCATACGCATCAATAATCTCGACACTCTCGGGAATATTTATCTCAAAAGGTTCCAGGTCGCCTGGCTCCGCCGAGCAAGCAGTAAAGGCATTAGGGGCAATAACCTCTACACCATCGGGAATCACTGTTTTCTTGCATCCGACACACAGCGTGTTTGTCCTTGTCCTTATGATAGCATTGCAACCTTCACGGCTGTCAAAAGTATTGTTCGATTCATCAACGACTAAGTGTTCTAACGAAGGCATGAGCGTAAAAGCAAAGTCGCCTATCTCGTTTACATTGCGTGGTATTGTAAGGCTCTTCAGTTTAAGACATGCGGAAAATGCGAATTTGCCGATAGAAACTATTGAATTGGGCATTACTACAGAAAGCAGTTCATCATTACAAGCAAATGCACTTTCTCCGACAGCCGTTACAGTGTACTCCTTGCCGACATAGTTCACCTTTTCGGGAATAAAGACAACATCCTTGTAGAACTTGTAACCGCCATCGACAATTTTCTTATCGCTTGGGCCAGTAACCTCAACGGTTTTCTTCTCTTCAGAAGTAATATTGTAATAGATGCCATCGACCTCAAAGTCGTGTGCAGATGCCAAGAAAGGCAGCAACACTGCCAAGAGGCAAACAAAAATATTCTTATCCATTATAATCAGTTCTCTATTATACGCTTGAATTCTTTCCAGCCCGGAGCATTCCTGTAGTCATTAAGCGAGCCTTCGGGCACTATGACAGTCACACAATCTTCCATGGGAGTATTCCAATCACTTACATGATTGTTAAGAACAAAAGCCCTATCCCCGAGCACAGGCGGTACCTTACTGCTGCAATGTATGAGACGCAGTGACGGACAATCGTAGAATGCATAGGATTCAATCTCTTCAACCGATTCGGGGAGCCATACGCTTGTAAGCAAGCGGAAACCCGCAAATGCTTGAGAAGCAATCTTCTTTGGCATATACTGGCGCAATCCATGGTTAATATGGCACTGGTCAAGAGCAAAGCCACTGATGACGGTGAGTGTCTTCTTGTCTATAATGGCATTACCGTAACAATAGAAATTGGGATTCTCCTCTGGGATTACAACCTCGGAGAGCAGATGACAATTATTAAAGAGGAACCTGTACTTCTCATCAGGATTACCTATTTTTTCCAACGATACAGGCAATTCCACTCTTCTCAAATTGATGCAGTTGCTGAACGCAGAAGTTTCAAGACTCTCTACCCCCTCCTCTACAATAATCTCTTCAAGCCCGTAACACGAAGAGAAAGCACGGCTACCAATACTCTTCACATTGCCCGGGATAACAATGCGTTTCATGGCATCGCTGCCCATGAAAGCACCGTTCTCAATCTTTACAACTGAAGAAGGTATCTCAACCGAAGGCACATCCACGCTGCCGAATGCACTGTTTCCTATGACCTTTACACTCTTTGGTATTACAGTTCCCACACATGCCTGAATGAGCCTGTCGCCGGTGCTCTCGATGATTGCGTTGCACCCTTTACGGCTGTCATAGACCTTGTTGCCCCTTTTCACCTTTATTGATGTGAGCTTAGGGTTGTTACGGAAAGCACTCGGGTCAATCCTTTTGACTGATTTTGGAATTACAAGGTTCTCTATTGATGTTCCGTCGAAAGCCCAGCCCTCAATAACTTCAATACCTTCGTGTAGCACAACTGCGTTCAGCCATTCACGCCCTGCGAATGCGCTTGACTTTATAACCTTGACACTGCCTGGGATTTCAAGAGCAAAAGGTTCTACCCCTCTAACGGGCACGGGCCAAAAGGCATTGCGGGCAATGACCTCAACACCATCGGGGATTATAGTGCTCTTGCAGCCGAAAAGCAAGGTAGCGGTCTTGCTCCTGATGATTGCGTTGCATCCTTTGCGGCTGTCGTAGACCTTGTTACCCTCATCAACAGCAAGGTTTGTCAAAGAACCGAGAATCTGGAATGCTCCGGGCTCAATTTCAGTTACGCTTGCCGGTATTGTAATGCTTTTCAATTGAGGACAACGCACGAATGCACAGTCCTTTATGACAAGGAGAGTGTTGGGCATCACAACCGACAGGAGTTCCTCATGGTCGGTAAAAGCCCTTTCTCCAATGGCGGTAACTGTATATTCCTTGCTGTCAAACGTCACTTTCTCGGGTACAAAGACCACATCCTTGTAGAACTTGCGTTTAATTGCATACTTCTCATCCTCGTTGTATGTAACCTCAACGGTTTTCTCTTCCTCTGATGTTATGTTGTAGCATATTCCGTCTACAACAAAATCATGTGCCTGTGCGCAGCAAGGCAACAAAACAGCCAGCAGAGCGCTCCAAAATATCTTTTTCATGTTGTCGGACAGTTAAAATGAAGAATCCGTTTCTTTTATATGCTTGAAATCTTTCCACCCGGGAGCGTTCCTGTAGGCTTCAAGTGTGCCTTTGGGAACGAGCAGCACTGCTCTCTCATGCAAAGGAAGCGTGTGGTCATGCATTCTTTTACTTGTTGCGAATGCGTCATCGGCAAGCAGTGGCGGAACCTGGGCTTTGCACTCGATTAGGCGCAGGGCTTTACAGCCATAGAATGCACGTTCATCAATCTCCTCTAATGTCTCGGGGAGTGTAACTTGCACCAACAGTTCATGCCCCTCGAATGCCCTCCGGCCAATCCTCTTTGCTTTCAGGCGAACAAGGCCATTCCCCACGTAGCATTGGTCAATACCCCAGCCGTCAACAACTGTTCTTGTCTCCTTTTCAAGCAATACGCTTCCGTTGCAATAGTAGGTTTCATTATCATTGCCGAGAGTGACCCACTCAAGTTCGCGACAACCTCCGAAGAACCCATTGTGAGAATAGTAGCTTTCAATTCTTCCAAACGTGACAGGGAGAGTGGCTCTCTTAAGTCTCTTGCAGCTAAGGAAAGCATTCTCGCCTATTTTCTCCACTCCATCTTCCACAATAATCTCTTCAATGCCACAATTCCAAAATGCCATAGACTCTATCTCTTTTACATTGCCGGGGACAACCACTCTCTTCAATTCCTTGCAACCCATAAAAGCATAATGCCCGATTACCTCGAGAGATGAGGGGAATTCTACCTCTTTAATTTTACTGTCAGCAAAGGCATCAGAACCTATAATCTTCACACCTTCGGGAACAGAAGATACCGAACATCCCAATATCAGTTTATCGCTCTTGCTTTCAATTATCGCATTGCACTTTTTGCGGCTGTCATAGACCTTGTTGCCCCTCTTTACCTTTATGACCTTCAATGAGTCACACGCAGCGAAAGCTCCGGAATCAATTTCAGTAACAGAAGCGGGAATGACAACACGTTTGATTGAAGTTCCACCAAAGGCACTTCTGCCTATTTTTTTCAATCCTTCGGAGAGATGTACTGCCACAAGCGGAGCACAGCCAATAAACGCCTGATGTTCTATAACCTCAACACTCTTTGGGATAGTCATTTCAAAGGGTTCGACATCGCGCCCACCAAAACAGGTCATAAAAGCACCATCTGCAATCACTTTTACCCCATCAGGAATAACTGTTGTTTTGCAACCGAGATACAAAGTATTGGAATTGGTCTTTATAATGGCATTGCAACCCTCACGGCTGTCGAAGGACTCGTTGTTCTCATCCACGGCCAGATGCTCCAACGAAGGCAAGCCACGAAAGGAAAAATTTTGGAAGTCCTTTACACTCTCAGGAATTGTCAGGCTCTTTAACTTAGGACAGTTTGATAACGCATCATGCCCTATTGATACAATAGTCTTAGGCATTACCACCGACAACAGTTCATCATTAAGTTCAAAGGCATTCTCTCCTATTGCAGTTACAGTATACTCCTTGCCGTCGTGATTAACTTTTTCTGGTACAAAGACAACATCTTTGTAGAAGTTACGGTACACATTCTTAGGCTTTTCGTCGCTGTTGAATGTTACCTCAACGGTTTTCTCTTCCTCGGATGTTATATTGTAGCATATTCCGTCTACAATAAAATCATGCGCTAATGCGTAACACGGCAGTAAAATAGCCAACAAGCAAACAAGAAGAATTCTTTTCATATCATCGTATTTATATGTTTCTAATTATATGACGTTTAAAAATAGGAAACATTACAAAAATATTGATTTATTTTAATTAGAAAAATCGACAATAGTTTCAATAAAAATCAGCCGATAACAATCTGTTTCTTTTGTATTCCATTAATTAATATACGTTAGAATGTTTATAACGCAAATATAACATTTTTATATCATCCCAGGACCAGCAAAGTATTAAACAAATTCTTGTACTCTTAAAAATAGCTTACCTACAGTAAATTTCTACTGAGCCATATGCACCGCTCAAACAATTCCTCTCCTTATCCGCTGTTTGAACGGTTGTTTGCTGTAATTTTATCGGTGACGGATTTTCAGGAAATTACCTTTGGCAGTTGTATAGCAGAAGTAATTCCAAAAAAGAAACCGGCACTGTGTGAGACACAGCAAGTATTAGTGCATATAGCCGGAAGGAGGCGTGAATTTGTTTGAGCGGTGCAATATCGCGTTGCTGCTTGTGCGTGAGAAGCGAGTTGTCGCGCCCCGGCTATATGCGCGTTAAGATACTTGCGGAAAGCATGATGTGACCGAATGATATTGCACGGCAATTCATGAGCAAAGCATCATGCGACTGTTGAACTCTGTGCCGGGGCTTTTCGTTCTTTTGGCCCCAAAAGAACATGACAGAACGACTACAAGAGGAATACAAGATAACTGATTAAGGGTAAAATTAACCTCTGAATAAGATATTCCAGATAGAAAATAATCGTACAAGTAAAATATTACCCACACCTTTTTTCTACTGAGCCCTTTAACTACATCTTTTTATTCATCTTCAACAATAAGAGGCTGCTAAAAAATACTTTTTAGTCAGCCTCTTTCTGTTATGTCATTATCTCTTATTCCTGTACCCAACTGCTGAGCAGTTCAATGTCGCATTGCGGAGCAATGCTCAGGCTTTTTGTAGTGGCCGGTACAAGTATGCTCTCGCCCTGTTTCACTGTCATGCTGTTGCCGCTATCATCTGTGACAGTGCCGTTGCCCTTTGTGCAGATGAGTATGACAAACGAATCAAGTTCATCGACCTTCATTTCAAAAGGCCTTGTCAGTTTCATCAGATGTGTGGTGAAGTAACGGCATGAAGCAAGCAATGCTGGAGCGTTTTCCTTTGCATCGTAGTGTGTGCGGTAGTCAGGCAGCACAGTGTAGTCAATAGCAGCCTTGCTCAGTTCTGTATGCAGTTCGCGCGGGTTGCCGTTGTCATCACAACGGTTGAAGTCGTAGATGCGGTACGTGATGTTCGATGTCTGCTGAATCTCGGCAATGAATGCACCGGCACCAATTGAGTGGATGCGTCCGGCAGGCAAGAAGAACACATCGCCGGCGTGTATGTCATACTCCTGTAAAAGGCCGGTGATGGTGTTGTTGGCAATACTCTGCTCATATTCATCAGGTGTAACCTGTTTGGCAAAGCCTGAGCGCAGTCTTGAGCCCGGTTCTGCATCTACCACATACCACATTTCGGTTTTTCCCTTTGACTGGTGACGCTCCCATGCAAGTTTGTCATTGGGATGTACCTGAATCGAGAGGTCCTGACGCGCATCTATGAACTTTATCAGCAACGGGAATTCCTTACCGAACCTTTCGTAGTTGCTTTGTCCCACAAGTGCTCCTTTGTCGCGTGCGATAAGTTCAGGGAGTTTCATTCCGGCATCAGGTCCCTCGGCTACTACCGATTCGTTATCCTTTACGCCTGATATTTCCCAACTCTCGCCCACAGATGTCTTTCCCGATTCTATTCCTTTGTAGGGGATTATTCTCTCGCCGCCCCACAGCATTGATTTCAGTATTGGCTTGAACTTGTACATGATTGTATGTTTTATTGTATGTCTGCATTGACTGATTATAAAGGTACACTTTTTCTATAATACCTCAAAATATGTACATGGTTTTCTTTCAGTAACCAGTCATCCATAATTTGCCAACGGCAAATTATGGATGACAGACTCATCTTATATTGAGTTCAAATGGTACACGCGCCTGTATCGGGTCATTATTCTTCATGTTGCTGACAAACTTGATGCAATCATAGTATTCGCCCATAACCTTGCGGGCAGCACCCTCCATGTAGTCCTTCTCATCACCTTCAATTAGTTTCGTCATGAAGTCGCTGACTACAGGATAAGATTCTACGTCATACTCATTGAGCCCGGCCTTCTGTGCTGCAATCCCGATAGCCTTGTCAAGGTCGCCTATCTCATCCACAAGCCCCAGTTCCTTTGCCTTGCTTCCTGTCCACACACGTCCTTGGCCAATCTTGTCAATATCCTCCACGCTCATATTGCGGCCGTCGGCACAACGTTTCAGGAACAGGTCATAACCGTCATTGACATAGTTTTGCATAATGTCGCTCTCTTCGGGGCGGAAAGCGCGTGAGAAAGAACCCATGTCGGCCAGTTTATTGGTCTTCACCACATCAAAGTCAAGGCCAAGATTCTCTTTCAGCAGTTTTTCGGCAACAGGGAGCATGCCAAAGATTCCGATAGAGCCTGTGAGTGTCGTGCTGTTGGCAACAATGCAGTCTGCCGCACACGAGATGTAATAACCGCCCGATGCAGCATAGTCACCCATTGAGACAACTACCGGTTTTGCAGCCTTCAGCAGAACCACCTCACGCCAAATTTGTTCCGACCCGTATGCGCTGCCGCCCGGGGAGTTCACGCGCAGCACAACAGCCTTTACATTGTCATCTTCGCGCAACTCACGCAGTTCCTTTATTACCTTCTTGGAGTTTATACCCTCATCTGCCGATGACGAAGCATCAATTTCGCCCACGGCATAATATACGGCAACCTTTTCTTTATTCATATCAGGCAAGATGTTGTCTGCTTTTATTTTCATCTTCACCTCTTCCACTGTGGCAATTTCCAGTTTGCCGTCATCGTTTGTGCCGGCAAGTCCTTTTAGGTAATCCATTACGCCATCCTTGTAAAGTAAGGTGTCGGCCAACCCGCACTCTACATACTCCTCGGCCTGGCAGAGGTCCATATATCTGTCGGCATATTCATTCAATTTATCAGCAGATATGCCGCGTGACTTTGATACAGCATTTACAACATCGTTCCATATTGAACCGATATACTCGGAAACCTGCTCACGGTTAGCATCGCTCATTTCCGTTGCGATAAACGGCTCAACAGCCGACTTGTATGTTCCCACCTTGAATATCTGCATTTCCACACCAACTTTTTCGAGAAGGTCCTTGAAGAATATCGGCTGGGATGCCAGACCGTGCCATGAAATGCTGCCCTCAGGGTTCACAATGACTTTGTCTGCTACAGAGGCCAGATAGTACAGCCACTGCGAATACTGGTCGCCGTATGCCACTACGAATTTCCCACTCTCCTTGAACGATTCAAGTTCGCTGCGAATTTCCTCAAGTGAAGCAAACTCAATCTCCATCATTCCCGCTTGCAGATATATGCCCTTTATATCAGGGTTATTCTTTGCCTCCTTTATTGAGGCGATTATATCCTCAAGCCCGTATGACTTCATGTCGCCATTCATCAGCATGGCAAAAGGGTTTTCATCGGCACGTTCACCAAATATGCCGTTAAGGTCCAGCATCAGTACCGAGTTTTCCTTGATACCTTCGTTCGCGCTGCTCATTGATGCTACAGAACCAATGAAAAAGCCAACCCCAAATAGAAATAAAAGACCTGCGGCAAGAATACCTGCCACGCATGCCAGCATTGTTTTAAAAAAAGATTTCATTATATTAGTTTTAAATTTTAATAAATGTGTCCATGGTCATAGGATGCCTGTTTTATACTGCAGAGTTTCCGGTTTTTACATAATGCTTATATAATAGTACAGCATCTTCAATTCTTTATCATACAACAGAAACCTGCACTCAAATTCCAAATCAGGGTTCCCCGGTTTATAAAAATAAACACCATCTGATATGCTATTCAAATCTATACCGAGTTTGTCCTCTAACCACGACTGTTGGTTTACTGTTCCGTCAGGGACCGGCAAGGGCTTGGCTCCCGTTGACAGTAAATGCTCAATCTGTTCTTCGGTAAGAGCAACTCTCATCTTGATTTTTGAAAACCCGTCACCGTTCGGGCACCACTGTTCCTCGAAAGCATACACCCAATGCTCCGTATTATCTACATTCAATCCATATACTTTCGATAGGATGTATTCGGGCGTTCTCTCTACAAACCATGATGTGCACGATACCAAAGAGAATAGCACTGACAGCAAGAAAATATGTCTTAATTTCATGTTTTTTTACTATCGTCTTACATTCCACATCTTGCTTGTACCGTCGGCATTGAACAGCACGTCGATGTTCGCACCGTTCTTCTCTTTTATGATTTCCCATGCACGCAACTGTATGAACTGGTCTGTTGTAAGCCCCAGTTCCTCCTGATAGGCCTTGTCGGCAATGGCACGCTGACGCTCTGCTGCCTCACGGGCCACAAGCATATCGCGTCTTGACTCTTCGGTGCGCTTTGCCTGTGTTGCTGCAGCTGTGGCATCCATCTCTGCCTTCTGACGCTCGTTGGGGATAGCACGGCCCACAACCACGTTCACAACATCAATAGGCAGTTCACCTTGCTTTGAACTGAGCATGCTAATGTAGTTCTGCATGTCATTCTTTACAAATAGGTTTATTGAGTCAAGCACTTCGCGGTTACTCATGAGGTCAAACGGCCCATACTTTGAAATATAGCCGCGCACAGTGTTGCGGTACACCTCCTTGATAACCGAGCTATACCAGTTGACACCATAGTTCTTTACGAGCACCGGCGACATATTGTCCTTCACCTGCAACTGTATTTGGGTGTTGAAATCGAGCAACGTGTTATCGTTCGATGTAGCGTCGTCAAGGTCCTCGTCGTATGCTTGCGGCAGCATGTTCACAATGACAAAGTCGGTAGAGAGCCAGGTATATTCAAGGCCGGTCTCCACGGGTGTCATGTCTACGCCGCCGGTACCGAAAATCCATGGTTTGTGTACCTTTACACCCTCTTCGCCTGCCTCGGGGGCAACTGTGTTGCAACTGGCAAGCATGATACATGAGCAGAATATGCCCAACAAAAAAATGTTTTTCATAATATTGAATCTTTAAATGTTAAACTTCTGTTTTGCGGCAGCTGCTGATTGTTTACAGCAGATTGCTCAGTTCCTCCTTTGTTATGCCCAGCATTGTCGCCTTGGCCCTGAACTGAGGCAGTTCATTGTCTATAAACTCCTTTTTCATGTTCTCTTTTATGCGCATTACAGCGCCCTCCTTTACAAAGTAGCCCATGCCGCGCTTGTTGCAGATAATCTCCTGCGACTCAAGCAGCTGATAGGAACGCACTATTGTATTAGGGTTCACGCCTACCGAAGCGCCCATTTCACGTACCGACGGGATACGCTCCTCCTCGGGCCATTCCCCGCAGAGGATTTTCTCCTGCATCAAGTCTACATTCTGCAGATAGATAGGCTTGTGTTCGTTATATTCCATAAAATCAATAGTTTACCCGCTTGATGCGGAAATAGGTTATTACAAGTGTGGTAGCAGTTACGGCAATGTACCATAGCATTGTCATGGTGTGATAAAATGCAAGCATCTCCTCCGGAGTGTATTTGCTGAAAAGTTCCTCAAAGAATGTGATTATGCTGTCCATGAATCCGGCTGTTGCAAAGACGGCAACAAAGACCATTATAATCTGTAGCGTGAACGACACCGCCATATTGAACAGGATTGTCTTTATTATCTTGTATTTGCGGAATATTGCATTGAACATCATGTATGTCGTTACCGCCGAAATGCTGTTAAGGGCACTTATCTTTGCATCGAAGAACGTCTTGAACGAATCTGTGGGGTCAAGAACACCCCAGTCGAGTACAAACGGGTTGCAAAGTTCAAAGCCTGTAAAATATCCCACGCCGGCGCAAGAGAGGCCATAGAGCAGCAGGTCCGTGAGCGACAGTGTCGCATAGACCATGAGAGGTATAATTAACAGGCATACAAGAGTCATCGAGAGCATCTTTTCGAAAGTGCTTGCCGGCATCATTGCATAGGTGTACCCTCTCTTGCGGTCATTGATATCGCTGTAGACAAAGAACGGTGCCAGAAATATTGCAAGGTTGAATACTGCGTAAACAAGCAATGTGCGGCTGTTGAAAGGTATCTCAAAGGCTATTGTAAAGAGCCATAGGGCAACAAAAAAACTGGCGAAAACAACCATTCCCCTCACGTAACGCGACAGATAGTTTACACACTCATACTTGAGCAGTTTGCCGAAACGGCCAAAATCAAATATATCGTTCATAATAGTTATTTCTTATAGTTGATGTAGTTGAAAAGCAGTTCAATGTTTATGCGGCTCTCCTCGCCTGCGGTGTTTCTGCTTATTGAGCAGCAGCCGCCAAGCCCCGGCTCTACATAGAGGGCATCGGCCGGAGCCGTCGGGGAGATGTCAAAGCGGAACTCTTTCTGTATATCACTCACGCTCTTGTCAAGCAGCACAGCCTGCCTGTCAAGAATCATTATGTGGTCGAGCAGGTTCTCAACATCTTTTACCTGGTGGGTCGAGATTATTATCGTGCGCTTTTCATCCATTGCAGCCGCAACCATCTTGCGGAATTCAGCCTTGCTTGGGATGTCAAGGCCGTTGGTAGGTTCGTCAAGGAAAAGGTAATCTGTTCTGACTGCAAGGGCCAAGGCAAGGATAGCCCTTTTGCGCTGCCCGAGCGACAGCGAAGTGAACTTGCGCGTAACGTCAATTTCAAAATCCTCGAGCAGGCGTGCAAAAAGGCCCGCATCATAGTTCGGGTAGAACTGTGCCACACCGGCCGCGTAGTTCTTTATTGATATTGCCGGGCCCTCGAAATCCTCAGGCACATAGAATATCTTGGAGAGGAAACTTGGCTTGCGACCGTGAGGTGTGCAACCGTCGATGCTTATTGTTCCCTCTTTAGTTGTCAACAGGCCGCAAAGCAGTTTGAACATAGTGCTTTTGCCCACTCCGTTGGAGCCGAGCAAGCCATATATCTTTCCCTGTTCAAAAGTTGTGCTTATATTATCAAGCACCTTGAACTTGGAATATGCAAAAGATAAATTCTCGATTGCTATCATAGTGTATTAGTTTATTAGTGCACCGCAAATATAAAACACCGTATTTATACTTTCCAAACATATTTGGAATTTTTTTAAAAAAATATGTATATTTGCCCAAAACTATGAAAAAACTATCCTATAATATGAAAAGATTCATCAATTGCACATTGGTTCTTTTTCTTTTCTGCGCGTGCGTGCACAACAAGGAGGGTGTAACAACAACTTGTGACGTGCTGCCCGCACCCGGTAGTGTAGAACTCACCGGTGGCCGTTTCACATTTGACGACAACGTTTCCCTTGAGATTGCTGCCGGCGATGAAGACAAGAGAATCCTTACTGATTTCCTTGCGGCATCCTCGCTTGTATTTGTGGAGAAAGGAGAAAAGAGATTTATTCTTCAGGTCACTGAGGGCACAACTTCGCCCGAAGGCTATCGCATAGATGCCGGCGAGGACATGGTCAAGGTTACAGCCACCGGTGGTGCCGGTCTTTTTTACGGTCTGCAGACAATTCTTCAGTTGCTTGACGACAACTTTTCGATACCTGCAGGCACCATTATCGACGAGCCGCAGTTTGCCTATCGCGGGCTCATGCTCGACGTGAGCCGCCATTTCTTTGGCAAAGAGTTCGTCAAGAAACAGATTGACGCAATAGCGCACTTCAAGATGAATCGCCTGCATCTGCACCTTACCGATGCTGCAGGCTGGCGCATTGAAATCAAGAGATACCCACGCCTTACAGAATTTGCTGCATGGCGCAGCAAGGCATTGTGGAAAGATTGGTGGTTCGGCGACCGCCTCTACGCCGAGAAGGGAAGCCCCGAGGCTCATGGCGGCTATTACACCCGGGACGACATACGCGAACTGGTGAAATATGCAGCCGACCGCTACGTCACAATCATCCCCGAGATTGAGATGCCGGCGCACAGTGAGGAAGTTCTCACAGCATATCCCGAATTTTCATGTACACACGAACCATACAAGCAGGCCGACTTTTGCGTAGGCAACGAAAAGACATACGAGTTCCTTGAGAACGTGCTGACCGAGGTCATGGAACTGTTCCCGTCGGAGTACATACACATCGGCGGCGACGAGGCAGGCAAGGCCAGCTGGCCATCATGCCCCCTGTGCCAAAAGCGCATGAAGGAGGAAAACCTCAAGGATGTGAACGGGTTACAGAGTTATCTCATTCACCGCATAGAGAAGTTCGTGAACAGCAAAGGCAGGCAAATCATCGGCTGGGACGAGATTCTTGACGGAGGCCTCGCGCCCAATGCAACAGTAATGTCATGGCGCGGCACCGAAGGCGGCCTTGCGGCAGTCAACAGCGGTCACAAGGCTATAATGACACCGGGCAGTTACTGCTATCTTGATTCCTATCAGGATGCTCCCCATACACAGCCAATGGCATTCGGCCCGTACATGCCGTTGCAGAAGGTCTATTCCTACAACCCCACTGAAGGGCTCAATGCCGCACAGTCAAAACTCATATACGGTGTGCAGGGCAACCTGTGGGTAGAATACATCCCCACCGAGGAACTTGTGGAGTACATGATTTACCCACGTATTCTTGCACTCGCCGAGATAGGCTGGAGCAACCCTGCCGAGCGCGACTTCGACGCTTTCAGGCAGCGCGCAATAAAGGCAGTCAACAGCCTGCGCGCAAAGGGGTACAACGCCTTTGACCTTGAGAACGAGTTCGGACAGCGCAAAGAGGCACAGTATCCGCAGGAGCATCTTGCAAAAGGCAAGGCAGTGACCTATTCGTCAACCGCCCCGTTCAACGAGAAGTACAATGCCGGTGGAGCGGCTGCGCTCACAGACGGTACACACGGTGGTTGGACATATATGGACGGAAAGTGGCAAGGCTTCATTCGTGATGGTGTAGACGTTGTCATCGACCTTGGCGAGGAAAAAGAGATAGGCAGCATCGCCGCCGACTTCATGCAGATGTGCATACCCGATGTTTGGTTCCCCGCCGAAGTTATAATATCTGTTTCAAGCGACAGCACCGCGTTCAGCGAACTTGCAACCATAAAGCATACAGTTGTCCGCGACGAAGGCTTGTCGTTCAAGAACTATGGCTGGAATGGTAACAGCAAGGCACGCTATGTGCGTTATCAGGCCAAGTGTGGTCCTCAGCGCGGCTGGTTATTCACCGATGAAATCGTAATAAAATAAATCCCTTAGTTTCCTTTTTAGAGTCATGAAAAGAATAAAGACACTCATTGCTTTGGTACTGGCATTGCCTATGGGCCTTTTGGCACAGACCGATGTAAACCGTGAGAAGTACCCCGATTACAGCGATAAGACCAACCCCGACTGGTCCATGCTCAAAAGAGCCGATGCGCAGAAAAGCGCATCGCGCACTGCAACGGCAGACCAGCGTCCGGTGTATGTCAATAATGCCGAACTGAAGTTCTTCCCGCCTGTGTTCAACCAGGACGGTGGCTCATGCGGCTCGGCATCACGTATATGCTACATGTTCACATACGAATTGAATGCATACCGTAACCTCAACGGAAAGATTTCGACCAACTACTACCCTTCGCACTTTGTTTGGCTGCACACCAATACAAGTTCGGGCAAGAACGAATTCGTTACAAGCATCGGCGTGCCTTCGGCAGCGACATACGGCGGACAGACATACTCTTCACTTTTCGGTTATCAGGACTGCGCCGACAACGATTTCGGTTGGATGCA
>JAZNDZ010000127.1:0-4857 GCA_045588345.1 Bacteroidaceae bacterium | reverse complement strand
CTCCTCTTTCTCCTTTGGGGTAACCGTCTTTTTCTGGAAATTGTACTCGTTGGTATCTACCGCCACGCACTCGCGCACGTTCATGGGAATCTCAAAGCCGTCGGCATCCTCAACAAGGACAATATCCTTGCCGCGGAAGCCCGTCACCACTCCACCGCCAGTCTCATAAATAAAGCGTACTTTATCACCTATCTTCATATACAACTGTCTTATATTTGCTCTAAATTGCGAAGATACGAATAAAAGCGAAATTTCTGTAAAGAAACGGGCAAAAAATATTTTTTCGCGCGGCGAGCACAAACACAATAAGTACAGGCAAGTCCGGCCTCAAACACAACATAAAGCCTTGAATATTTTAATGTCGGGCTATATCCTCTCGGGATTAAGCCCAGAACTTGTAAAAAAAAGATACAAAGAGCATCTGTTTGATAAAATAATTTTATAATTTTAGTCCGTTTTCAAAAATACTGAATGAATTATATCATGAACACAGGTTCCATTAGCTTTGAGATCAAGGACAATATAGTCCATGTAACGGGTTATCCTGAATTAGAAAATCGCACGGGCAACTTGATTGGAGATGGCATGGCCGAATTCAGAGGCCGTTTCTCTGAGTTGTATTTAGCAAACACAAGAACATGTAAAATCCGCAAGTTCTCTACCGAGCCCGAACAGTTGTTCAAACGGGTATTGGTCGAAGACAATGAAATTGATTATGACTCCATTACAGAAAAGTGCAGCAAAGAGGCTCTATCTACAGCAAGAGCAAAGGTAATCTCTATGATCAGCCTGAATACATGCTATGGATTCAAGAATGGAATATGCGCCATCTCTTGGGTGCTCATGCCTAATGACGGATATTATGCCGATGAATATACGCCCATCCAAGTAAAAAAAGACGAGGTGGTCTATGCAATTATAAATACCGACCTGGATATTATAGAACCATTCCGGCCTATTACAGACATTTCTGCGAATTATTTTTGAGGCTTTTCATTGTACGTGAATGACACAAATTACCGTCTCTGAAAGCGCGGTATTCATTACAGGCGTGTCAGGAACCGGCAATCAGGCAATCTCCTCGATATTGCCGAAACGCTCCCACACACGCGCAAAGCCATACTCGCCCACCTTGCCGGCAGGTACAAGCAGAAGGGTGCGTGAATAGACATCAGCATCGGCAATATCGGCCGAGCACATCGGAGCAGCATCACACAACACGCGCAGTTCCTTCAGGGACTTGCAGCTGCGGAAAGCCTGGTCACCCACATTCACCACCGCAGCAGGCAACGTAACACTTTCTATTGCCGAACAGTTGTAGAAAGCACCATAGCCGATGCTCAACACACCGTCGTGCAGCGATACACTCTTGAGCGACGTACAGTTGGCAAGCACACCCTGGTCGAGCATATTCACTGCATCGGGCAATGTAAACTCCTCAAGAGCAGAACAGCCCCAGAAAGCGCCCTTCTTGACAGCCGCCACACTCTGCGGCAACTCGATTGTCTTCAATGCCGTACAATCACGGAAAGCCCAACCCTCAACAGAGAGAAGCCCCTCGGGAAGAGCAACCTCTTTCAGTGACGAGCAACCACAGAAAGCATACTCACCTACGGTGTCCACAAGTTCACCAACAGATATCCTCTCAAGAGCCTTGCAACCGTCAAAGAGCGAAGGCTCAATGTTCACGAGGTTGTCGGGCAAGAAGGCCCTCTCAAGTGCCGTACACCCGGCAAAAGCCGAGCGGCCTATCACCAGCACCTTTGGCGGGAAAACCACCTCGACAAGTGAAGTACATCCCTTGAAAGCCTGTAAGCCAACTGCATGCAGTGCATCGTTGAATTTCACGGATGAAAGCATACAGCACCCCTCGAAAGCACTTATACCAATAGAATCGATATTATCGCCAAGCACAACGGAGCACAGTCCGGTACAATCCATGAAAGCCTCGTCAAGGATATCCACAACGGCATACTCAACACCATCAACCGCAATGGACGAAGGTATTACCACCGCACCCGAATAGGGCGACAGGCTCTTTGTAACAGTAGCGCACTTCTTGTCGCTATCGAGCAGATATGTTATGTCGTCAATTTTTGTTATCATACACAAATCAATAATCAAGATGGTAACTGAAGGTACTTATGGAATAAGCAGCGAACTGTCACCGTAACTGAGGAAACGGAACCCGTTGGCAAGGGCATAATCATATATTGTGCGCCAGTCACCGTCCACAAATGCAGACACAAGCAGAAGCAGTGTACTCTTCGGCTGGTGGAAGTTGGTGACAATAGCCTTTACAATGCGGTACCTGTAGCCCGGAGCAATCATTATCTGCGTGTGTGAATGTACACGGTCAAGCCCGTTGCGCTCCATCCACTCCAGCAATGCCTTCAACGAGTCCACAGTTGTCAATGAGTGCTCACGGTTATAAGGAGTCCACTGGTTCACATGCAGTTCATCCTGCGTTACAGACGGATTCTCTGCCACCAGCTCACCAAGGAAGTACAGGCTCTCGAGTGTGCGCACCGATGTAGTACCCACAGCAACAGCCTCGCCTCCGGCAGCAACAATCTTCTCAATAAGAGCCTTACGCACATCGATATACTCCTCATGCATCTCGTGGTCGGCAATGAGTTCACTCTTTACAGGCTTGAATGTACCCGCACCCACGTGCAATGTAACCTCTTCGCGCTCCACTCCGGCAGCAGTGAGTGCTTCAAGCACAGCCGGAGTAAAATGCAGTCCGGCAGTAGGCGCTGCCACAGAGCCCTTTATCTTAGAATAGACCGTCTGATAGGTACGCGTGTCACTCTCCTCGGTCCTGCGGTTGAGGTAGGGAGGTATAGGCAACTCACCGGCAGCCTCAAGCAACTCCGCGAAAGAGACACCACCGTCCCACGAGAAACGCACGTGGTTCACAGCTGCAGGACCACCGACGCGCTCCACCGACAGAGTCACATTTTTACCGCCGACCTCAACAACCTGTGAGAGCACCCCACCCTTCCAGCGGTTCGAGTTACCCACAAGACACTGCCACACACACTCCTTCGTCTCAAGGAATATCTGCTGGTAGTCACAAGGCTGTTCCGGCTCAAGACAGAAGACCTCGATGAATGCCCCGGTCTCCTTACGGAATCGCAGACGCGCCTGAATGACCTTGGTGTTGTTGAAGACCATCAACGCATTCTGCGGGATATACTTGGGCAGATTTGAGAAGACATCCTCACTCACCACACCCTTATTATAAAGCAGAAGTTTTGAACTGTCACGCTGCGCGAGGGGATACTTTGCAATCCTCTCATCAGGCAACGGGTAATCATACTCCGCAATGGCTATATTTTGTACTTCAATCATAAAAACTATCTTTGCACAATGGCAATTGCCATTGTGCAAAGATAGTTAAAGTTATGCATTTTAGCATCATCAAACAGTGCTAAACCTCCAATAAGTGCTTTCTTCTCTCAACAAAGACCACTACTCCAATACTACATTCATATAACAAATACAATGGGCCCATCACAAGTAGACAAGTCATAACGTCCGGTGGAGTGATTACAGCAGAAATAACCGTTATCGCCAATAAAGCATGTCTACGATAATTCCGCAAGGCCGCTGAGGTCAAAATCTCCATTTTTGCCAACACAAAAGAAATAATTGGCAACTGAAAAACAACCCCCATCATGAGCGTTAAAGTTGTAAAAGTTGAAATGTAAGAAGACAACGTAATTGTATTCACAACATCATCTGCAACCTGATAAGTAGCCAAGAAACGGAAAGAAATAGGAAAAATAATATAATAACTCAACAACACACCAACGACAAACAATATATACACAAGTATCACAACTATAACTGCATAACGTTTCTCCTCCTCATAAAGTGCTGGTGCAACAAAGCCAAAAACCTCAAACAACACATATGGTGATGCCAACAGCAGTGCCAAATATATACTTGATGTCAGATGTGTCATAAATTGGGCAGACAGTTCTGTACTTATAAGTTTGATACCCAATTCTTCAAATTTGAAATCCACACCCAATTGCGAAGAAAGTTCCTCTACCCATTCATAGAGGCAGAAACCACTCTCAGTTGGAGCCAACAACAGTTCGAAAGTAAAATCCTTCAAACAAAATACTACAACAGCAAGAACAACAACAATTGTTATTATTCTAAAAAGCATTTTGCGAAGTACCTCAAGATGTCCACCAAAAGTAAGAAGTTCTTCCTGTCCTTTGCTCATTATTTCTTATTCGAATCTAGACTCTCAACTGTATCCTGAGCCTTCGGAGCTTCATTATCAGGTTTTATCTCTTCGCTCATGCCTTCTTTAAACTCCTTGACTCCACGTCCAAGACCACGCATCATTTCCGGTAGTTTTTTACCACCGAACAACAATAAAGCTATTGCTGCAATCAGCATCAATTCTGTTGCACCAATCATCATCGGTATTACACGAACCATAATTATTCTCCATTCTCTGGATATACCAGCATTATTTCACAACTATCAAAATTAATCTCCCAGTTACCACCTTCAACACTTTCCCACTGATACTTGATTGCCATACTATCCCACCAGTTCTGAAACCTTGTACCAGTCTCACCAAGGTCCTTTACAAGTTTCTCATATAGTTCAACATTATCAGCAGTCAATATTTTTGCCAATTCATTCAAACCATTTCGACGTTCAAACAGAGTCTGAATTTCATTTTTCTCTTCCAGTGTTACTTGACCTATAACTTTTTTCATAATCTAAGCAAACTTTAAATTTTCACCATTCCTTTCTCACATCAAACGGGTCAAGATAAGAAATCTCTTTTATTTCCCCTTTCTCGGGCAAGAACGTGCCATGCTT
>JAZNDZ010000126.1:0-6930 GCA_045588345.1 Bacteroidaceae bacterium | reverse complement strand
GGGTCACCCACGTTTGTAGGGAGGTTGGATAAAAAGAGCTATTTTTAGGCTTGCGAAGCACGAAAAAACGCAGTTTACTAAGCGTAAATGAGTATTTTTCGGGCAAGCGTAACAACAAAAGAGCCTTTTTAGTCAGCCTCTTTCTTTGTAACACGACTTTTGAGTCATCTTCAATGATTTATTTCTTCATCAGAACCTTGTCCATGTTGCGCGAGCGGACAAGTTCATAAGCCTTCAGGAAAGTATCGTTATACTTATTGAACATCATTATAAAGTCACTCATATCCCAAAGGTCGCGCGCAATATACATCTTCAACTGCTTTTGCAGTTCCGGCAATGAACGTTCAAGTTCCTCATCGCCGCCTTTGAGTTTTACACTGTCCTTAAGAGCCTGCTCATTGAGAATAGCCATATACCTGTCATCGACAACAAAATCCTTGTCAAACTCATCTATGCTCTTGTACTTTGACAGCAGTTCCTCGCGGTTCTCGTCAAGATAGTGCAACGAAGCCTGTACAATTGAGCCCTTTGATGCCAGTTCGCGATGATATGCAGTGTATTTTGCAGTGTCCATTGGCACAAAATAATCGGGCATGATACCGCCGCCGCCATATACAGGGCGGTTCAGGCGCAAAGTATATGTCTTGAGCGAATCGGAAAAGTGTATACTGTCGGCCGAAGTCATCTCACCGCTGTTGTAACGGCGCATGAGGTCCTCTTCGTACTTTATTGAATCGCTGTAAGGTTTCTGTATGCAACGGCCCGAGGGGGTATAGTAACGCGCTATGGTGAGGCGTATCATTGAACCGTCGAAAAGTTCAAACGGACGCTGTACAAGCCCTTTGCCGAAACTGCGGCGGCCAACAACCACACCACGGTCCCAGTCCTGGATAGCGCCGGCAAGGATTTCCGAGGCCGAAGCCGATGTCTCGTTTACCATTACAACGAGGTTTCCAGTGAGGAAACGCCCGCCGCCATAGGCTTTGTAATTGCGGCGGCCGGTAGTTCGTCCCTCGGTGTATACCACCAGCGACTCCCTTGGCAACAGTTCATTGGCAATTTTGACAGCGGCATCCAAGTAGCCACCGCCATTATCCTGTAGGTCAAGAACAAGGTTTTGCATACCAAGTGACACAAGAGAATCGAGTTTGGCAACGAACTCATCATGCGTCTTTGCGCCAAAGGATGTGATTCGTATGTAACCATTCTTCTTGTCAATCATATATGCAGCATCAACAGTCTCGGTAGAGATATCGTCACGCACAAGGTTAAACTCAAGCACACGCCCGATACCGCGACGTACCACATCCACCTTTACCTTTGTACCTTTGTTTCCACGCAGACGTGACATTATATCGGTGCGGCTCATCTTCACGCCGGCAATTGCAGTATCGTTCACTGCAATAATCTTGTCACCGGGCAAAATGCCGGCACGCTCCGAAGGGCCGTTCTTTGTTGTCTGTATAACGAACAAGGTGTCGGAAACAATATTGAACTGAACGCCAATGCCGCCAAAGCTACCCTGCATCTGCTCCAAGAGTGCCTTTGTCTCCTTTTTATCGGTGTAGGTCGAGTGCGGGTCCAGTTCCTTGAGCATCGCCTTCACTCCTTCCTCGGCAATCTTGTCATTGTCGGGAGAATCTACATAGAAGTTCGATATTATGTTGCCCGTGTACATCAGTTTTAAGAGATGTTCGGGCATGTTCTGTGCCGTTGCGGGTGCAACGGCAAAAAGCATTGATATAATATAAAGTATCTTTTTCATAGTCATTCATTTTTGGGCAGGAGGCTCGACACATCCTTGCCATATTTCAACAATTCGCGCACAAGACTGCTGCTTATGTGCGCATATTCGGGTTCACTCACCAACAGCACAGTTTCAATACCGCCCATACGCAGATTAACATCGGCCAGTTCGCGTTCATACTCAAAATCCTTTACAGTGCGTACACCACGCAGAAGCGCTGTTGCTCCCACCTCGCGCGCAAGGTCCATTGTAAGCGTGTCATACACCACCACACTCACACGATTATCATTGGAATACAGTTTTTCAATGGCATTGACGCGCTCATCAGCTGTTGCGGTACAACGCTTTTCAATGTTGCATCCTACAGCGATGACCACTTTGTCGAACAGCGCAAAAGCGCGCTCGACAAGCGCCTGATGTCCACGAGTGTAAGGGTCGAATGTTCCCGCAAAAAGTACTGTCTTTGCCATTCTAATCTCTTTTAGTTCTCTTTTGCCAGTTCCTGCCCGACAACCTACTCTTCTTCAGTCTTGTCTTCCTCAACCACCAGATTATCAATGATAAAGTTTTGGCGCTCCATGGTATTCTTTCCCATGTAGTAGGCAAGCAAGTCCTCAACCTTGTCATCCTTGTGCAGTTCAACACGCTCCAGACGCATGTCGGGGCCGATAAAGTTGCGGAACTCATCGGGCGAAATCTCTCCAAGACCCTTGAATCGCGTTATTTCAGGGTTAGGCGAAAGTTTCTCTATTGCAGCCAAGCGCTCTTCATCGTTGTAGCAGTAAATAGTCTCAAAATCATTCTTCTGCTCCTTGCGTTCCTCTGCACCCTTTTTGCCGCGCGGCAGTTTGCGTTTGTTACGCACGCGGAACAACGGTGTCTGCAGAATATACACATGCCCTTTCTTTATTAGTTCGGGGAAAAACTGCAGGAAGAATGTTATCATGAGCAACCTGATGTGCATGCCGTCAACATCGGCATCAGTAGCCACAATAACCTTGTTATAACGCAGTCCTTCAAGGCCGTCCTCAATATTCAGTGCAGCCTGCAACAGATTGAATTCCTCGTTCTGGTACACGACTGCACGGCTCAGGCCAAAGCAGTTGAGAGGCTTTCCGCGCAGGCTGAACACCGCCTGCGTGTTGGCATCACGGCTCTTGGTGATAGACCCGCTTGCCGAGTCGCCCTCGGTGATGAAGATGCAACTTTCGTCCATGCGGTCGCCCTTGGCATCGTTATAGTGTATGCGGCAATCGCGCAGTTTGCGGTTATGCATGTTCACCTTCTTAGCCTTCTCGCGCACCTGTTTTGTGAGACCGGCCAGTTCCTTGCGGTCTTTCTCCGATGCAAGAATCTTTGACAGCATGACATCGCTTATCTCAGGGTTCTTGTGCAAAAAGTTGTCAAGTTCCACCTTCACAAAATCACTGATGAACTTCTTCACGCTCATGCTTCCCGGGTCGGGAGCAATAGTTGTTGAACCAAGGCGCACTTTAGTCTGACTCTCGAACACCGGTTCCTGAATGTTTATGGCTATTGCAGCCACAATGCCGTTACGGATGTCGCAGTACTCAAAATTCTTGGCCGAAAAGAAATCGTGCACAGTCTGTGCAACCAGTTCCTTGAACGCACTCTGGTGTGTGCCGCCCTGAGAGGTGTGCTGGCCGTTGACAAATGAGTAATATTCCTCGCCATACTGCTGTGCATGCGTAAAGGCAACCTCAATATCGGTACCCTTGAGATGTATTATGGGGTAAAGTGCTTCGGCTGTCATGTTGTCGGTGAGCAGGTCGGCCAAGCCGTTGCGCGACAGAATGCGCTTGCCGTTGAACATGATTGTGAGACCGGTGTTCAGGTATGTATAGTTACGCAACAGTGTCTCCACGTATGCGGCACGGTATTCGTAATTGCGGAACAGGCTGTTGTCGGGTGTAAATGACACGAAAGTACCATTCTCGTCATTGCTTTTCTCTGTAGTGTCGCTCACCAGTATACCTTTCTCGAACGAAGCAGAGCGGACAACACCGTCACGGTAACTGCGCACTTCAAAATTCGTGCTCAGCGCGTTTGCGGCCTTCAGGCCCACACCGTTGAGGCCCACAGATTTCTTGAACACCTTATCGTCATACTTTGCGCCGGTGTTCAACTTGCTCACAGCCTCAATCATCATACCCTGCGGTATTCCTCGGCCATAGTCGCGCACGGCAACTGTACGGTTGTCAATGATGTCAATCTCGAGGCGCTTACCGAACCCCATCTTGAACTCGTCAATACTGTTGTCGATAACCTCCTTGAGCAACACATATATACCGTCGTCGCTCTGCGAGCCATCGCCCAGTTTTCCGATGTACATACCCGGACGCAAGCGAATATGCTCCACATCGCTAAGGTGGCGTATGGAGTCATCGGTATATGCCGCAGCCTCGGGCACGTTCACATCAAATTCCAAATTACTATCCTCGTTCATCTATTATTGTATAATCCAATTTCAGCTTTCTACTTTCCACTTTCCACTTTCAGTTTTCAACTTTCAACTTTCAACTCCTTCCTGTAGGCTCTACGGCGTTTGTGCAGTTCCCTTTCAAACTCATTCCACTGGCTCTGCACCTTATGGTTAGTCTCAAGTTCAGGGTTACTCTCAACGTCAACAATACCCATCGCAATATAGTTTGTCAACAATTCGTTGAAAATCATGGCAAACGCGCCCTTGCTCTGGAATTCGGGCTTCACGGCCACAAGCAGAAAGTCGAGACGCTTCGAAGGTTTTACAAAGAGCGCCTTAAGCAGGTGCCACCAACCAAAGGGAAACATTTTGCCTTTTGACTTGCGCAAAGCCTCGGCAAGAGAGTATATACTGACACCAATACCCACCAGATTGTCATCCTTATCAGTCACAAGTGATATCAAGCGTAAATCGACAACCGGCAGATACATCTTTATAAGTTGGTCTATCTGCCTCTTGCTCAATGGAGCAAAGCCATACAACGGGGCATAGCACTCGTTTACAAGTTCAAACAGTCTGTTGCCATACCGTTTTGCCAGTTCCGAACGGGATTTGCACCTTACCGTCTTCAAACCGTATTTGCGTTCAACGATTGCCGACACACGCTCAGCCTTCTCCCATTTTTTCTCGGGAACCTTGAGCAGGAATTCAACCCAATCGACATCCTTCACATATCCCATGCGCTCCATGTGCTTGGGATAATAAGGGTAGTTGTATATTGTAGACATTGTGCCCAAACGGTCGAACCCCTCAATGAGCATGCCCTCACGGTCAAGGTCGGTAAAGCCAAGCGGACCTTGAATTTCGGTCATACCACGCTCGTGCCCCCACTGCTCGGCGGCAGCAAAGAGAGCATCTGCAACCTCAGCATCATCCACAAAATCGACCCAACCGAAGCGAGCAGCCTTTTGTCCCCACTTCTCATTGGCCGCATTGTTTACGATAGCCGCGATGCGCCCCACAAGTTTCCCGTCACGATAAGCAAGAAAATAATCGGCATCACAATGGTCAAAGGCCGCATTGCGGTCCTTGCGCAGCGTGTTCATAGCATCATCAAAAAGTTCGGGTACATAATAAGGAGAGTCCTTATACAAGTCATTGGCAAAATTCACGAACTTCTTCAGTTGGCTCTTGCTCTTTACTTTTACTATCGTTACAGGCATCTTGTCGGTCTTATTCCAAAAATAATCGTAAAAATAAGAAATAATGTGCAAAAATGCAAATCATCCCATTGTCATGCGTCTCATGCAACACCAGCCTTATTCAGTTCCACATATACAAGATATGTCACGTATGCCACATAACCTGCAACAAGCAGGGCACCCTCAATGCGGGTAATCTTATTCTTGCCAAAGAAAGCACAGAACAGATATATGAACAGCGAAGAAACCAGCAGCACATAATAGTCAACAGGGCTGAAGCCGGCAAGCGAAATCGGCGAAATCGTAGCACTGCAACCCAAGATGAAGAATACATTGAGGATGTTGCTGCCAAGCACATTACCAAGTGCAATACCCACATTGCCTTTTCGCGCAGCACTCACCGATACCGCCAGTTCAGGCAGCGAACTGCCGAGCGACACAATTGTAATACCTATCAGTGCCTCAGAAAGACCGAAAGCACGTGCCATGTCCGACGCACCGCTCACAAAAATCTTGCCACCGAAGATAAGCGCCGCAAGACCGCCTGCAATGAACAGCACAATCTTGCCTACAGACATCGGCTTCTGTGCAGCCTCTTCTTCATCGTCACTCTTGAGGCTGAATGTATAACGCACGAACACAGCGCAGAAGCAGAGCAAAATAAGACCGCCGTAGCGTGTTATATACTCTCCGGGAGCACCGCCCACAAGCATGCTGCCCGACACAAGCAGCACTACCACCGATGCCAACAAATTGAAAGGCAGTTCGCGCGAAAGCATTTTTCCGCTGAATGTTATTGGGGTTATAACAGCTGCCACACCAAGAATAATCATACCATTGAAGATGTTGCTGCCAAGGACATTGCCAAGGGCTATACCGGAATTTCCGCTTATGGCAGAACTTACGCTGATTACAAGTTCAGGCAGTGATGTACCTATGGACACAATAGTGAGACCAATCATCAGTTCACTCATCTTGAGGCGGCGTGCCATGTCCGAGGCACCTTTTGTAAGCCAGTCGGCACCAAACATTACAAGCACAATTCCGACAACGAAATAAATAATTGGAAGTATCATTGATACAATGTATTGGTTAATTAAAATTGAAATAATTGAATATTTTGCGAAGTTACAAAAAAACAGACAAAAAACATGTTCAAGAGACTTTAAAAAGAAGACCTCTAATTAGACAATAAACAAAAAATGGAGAGCGCGCTCTCCATTTTTTTTTTATTGATTACTTGCTCCAAAGGCTTCCCCACTGACTGCGGTCGGCCGACTGGTCACCATTCGCCTTTAAAAGACACCCTGTTTATAAACACGGAGAGGGAACTGAAACGTTCCCTCCCGATGCTTTAGATTACTTGCTCCAGAGGTCTCCCCACTGGCGGTTGTTATCACCGCCAAGCTGGTTACCGCTGACTGAAGTATCTACTGTCTGGTCGTCACCACCAATCTTCAATGATGCTGCAAGCATCTGCTCTGCCTCTACGGCAACCTCTACCATGAGAGGTGAAATATATGTCTTCTTCATATCTT
>JAZNDZ010000125.1:0-26352 GCA_045588345.1 Bacteroidaceae bacterium | reverse complement strand
TTGGGCAAGTTTGAAGAATATACAAATAGAAGAAGATAATTAAAAAGTTAGAAAAATGGCACATCCTAAAAGAAGACAATCAAAGACAAGAACTGCCAAGAGAAGAACTCATGACAAGGCAGTAGCTCCTACATTGGCAATCTGCCCTAACTGTGGTGAGTGGCACGTTTATCACACCGTATGCGGTGCGTGTGGTTATTACAGAGGCAAGCTTGCTGTTGAAAAGCAGGCAGCTGTCTAAAAGAGTTTTTCTACCGCAGATGACATTGAACAGCTGCGGGTAGTTTTTTACGTAAATTAAAGACGCACCTACGCTGTCAAGGTTGTAGTGCGTCTTTATTTTTTCAGTATCACATGCATAAAGCCGGTTTTGTAAATATTGTGGGCAACCCAAATGTAGGAAAGTCCACACTGATGAATCTACTCGTTGGCGAGAGAATTTCCATAGCCACATTCAAAGCTCAGACAACACGTCATCGCATTATGGGTATATTGAATACCGATGATGCGCAGATTGTGTTCTCTGACACCCCAGGTGTCCTCAAACCAAATTATAAGTTGCAGGAAGCAATGCTCCGTTTCTCACACAGTGCCCTGCGCGATGCCGATGTCCTGTTATATGTGACCGATATGGTTGAGAGTCCCGAGAAGAACAGTGATTTCATTGCCGAGGTGCGTAAACTTGATGTCCCCATTCTTGTCCTGATAAACAAGATTGACCTTGCCGACCAGCAGGAATTGGTGAAAAAGGTTGAGCAGTGGCATGAGATTATACCAGAGGCAGAAATTCTTCCAATATCAGCAATTGCAAAATTTAATGTTGATGTTGTCATGAGAAGGGTTATGGAATTGTTGCCTGAGTCACCGCCATACTTTGATAAGGATGCTCTTACAGACAAGCCTGCACGTTTCTTCGTGACAGAGATTATACGAGAGAAGATTCTTCTGCACTATGATAAGGAGATTCCCTATGTGTGCGAGGCTGCTGTAGAATACTTCAAGGAGAGCGAGGGCAAAATATACATCAAGGCTATAATATACGTTGAGAGGGAAACCCAGAAAGGAATCATAATAGGTCATCAGGGTGTTGCATTGAAGCGTGTGGCAACAGATGCGCGTCGTGAACTGGAGAAATTCTTCGGAAAGAAGATATTTTTGGAGATATATGTAAAGGTCGACAAGGATTGGCGTAACAGCGACCGCCAGTTGCGCCGTTTCGGTTACGACCAAAAGGATTGATGTGCTCCGGCTGCAGCCGGGTGTGCTGTTTCAAAATTTAGAAGTTGTTGGTATATGGGAAATTTGGTAGCAATTGTCGGTCGTCCAAATGTTGGTAAATCGACCCTTTTCAATCGCTTGACAGAAAGCAAGCAGGCGATTATTTCAGATGAGGCGGGAACAACCCGCGACCGTCAGTATGGCCGTTGCCAGTGGTGTGGCAAGGAGTTCTCTCTTGTTGACACCGGAGGTTGGGTGCGCAACTCCGATGATGTTTTTGAGGAGGCTATCTGCGACCAGGTTACACTTGCCCTTGAAGAGGCCGATGTAATACTGTTTGTGGTTGATGCCATGAATGGCCTGACCGACCTTGACATGGAAATGGCTTCAATGCTGCGCCGTTCAAAGAAACCGGTGCTTGTGGTTGCCAATAAGGTCGATACATACGAGATGCAGTACGGTACTGCGGAATTCTATAGTCTTGGTCTTGGTGATATGCATTGTGTTTCGGCAGCAAATGGCAGCGGTACAGGTGACCTCCTTGACGAGATTATTGCAAACTTTACAAAAGAGATGGAAGAAGAACCCGGAGAGGATATCCCACGCTTTGCTGTTGTGGGCCGTCCAAATGCCGGAAAGAGTTCTATCATCAATGTGTTCTTGGGTGAAGACAGGAACATCGTCACCAACATTGCCGGTACCACACGCGATTCAATCCTTACACGATATACTAAATTCGGCTTCGATTTCTACCTTGTTGACACAGCGGGAATACGCAAGAAAGGCAAGGTTACTGAGGATATCGAGTACTATTCGGTGCTGCGTTCAATACGCGCTATCGAAAACAGCGATGTGTGTATTCTTATGATTGATGCCACACGTGGTATTGAGTCGCAGGATTTGAATATCTTTTCGATAATACAGCGTAACCAAAAAAGTCTGGTTGTTGTGGTGAACAAATGGGATTTGGTTGAGGACAAGAGCGAGAAGGTACAGAAGTTCTTCGAGAATGCTATACGTGAGCGTGTGGCTCCGTTTGTGGATTTCCCTATTATATTTACTTCGGCTGTCACCAAACAGCGCGTCTTCAAGGTGCTTGAGACTGCTAAGGAGGTTTATCTCAACTCAAAGACAAAGATTTCCACGGCAAAGTTCAATGAGGAGATGCTGCCGCTGATTGAGGCTTATCCGCCACCATCTATAAAGGGAAAGTATATCAAGATAAAGTACTGCATGCAGTTGCATGAGACGCGCGTACCGTCGTTCTTGTTCTTTGCAAACTTGCCGCAGTATGTAAAAGAACCCTACAAGCGTTTCCTTGAGAACAAGATTCGTGCCAAATGGAACTTCAATGGAGTGCCGATGAACATTTTCATTAGGCAGAAGTAAAAGGGTTGAAAATGAAGTTCAGACAATGCCGGCAGCATCTTGTCAAACGTAGGCACTGCCTGAGTTGCGGAAAGACGGTGCTGTCAAATCTGAAAGGTAAAAACTGAATTAAAGAACGGACACAACAATAGGTTGCATCCGTTCTTTAATTATTTTCTTGATTGCTCTTTTACCTGGCGCAGAATTTCGCTTGAGAACAAGAACTCGTTAAGAGTCTTGTTGTCGGTATTCAGAATCTCCTTATTGTTTCCCTCCCAGCAGAGTCTGCCGTTGGCGAGAAACAGGATGTTGTCTCCAATGTTCATCACAGAGTTCATGTCGTGTGTATTCACAATTGTCGTCATCCCGAACTCTTCGGTAATTCCATGAATGAGTTCATCAATGATGAGGGATGTCTGCGGGTCAAGACCCGAATTGGGCTCATCGCAGAAGAGATACTTCGGCTTCATGGCAATAGCACGGGCAATCGCTGCCCGTTTCTGCATGCCGCCCGATAGTTCTTCGGGGTTCTTGTCCTGTGCTTCGAGAAGGTTTACGCGCTCAAGGCAGGCACAAGCACGCCGGCGACGTTCATTGTATGGCATAGAAGAGAACATGTCCAATGGGAACATTACATTCTGCAGTACGCTCATGGAGTCAAACAATGCGGCATTCTGGAAAAGCATGCCAATCTCTTGGCGCATCAGCAGTTTCTCTTTCTTGCTCATTGATACGGTGTCGCGCCCGTCATACATGATTGTTCCTTCCTCGGGTGTGAGTAGTCCTACTATGCATTTGAGAAGAACTGTTTTGCCTGCACCACTCTTGCCTATGATGAGGTTGGTTCTGCCGTTTTCAAAAACTGCACTGATGTCCTTGAGCACCTCCTGCTCGTCGAATCTCTTGGATATGGATTTTACCTCTATCATTGCATTAGAAGTTGTGTGAGAATCATGTCGGAAAAGAGTATGAGCACGCTGCAGCTCACTACAGCGTTGGTACTCGCTTTTCCAACTTCTATAGAACCTCCTTTGACTGTGTATCCGTAGTATGATGCAACAGAAGTAATTACAAATGCAAAGAAGATTGCTTTTATTACGCTGCACCATATATACCACTGGTTGAATTCATATTGAAGGCCAACGGTGAGGTCCTGAGGTGTCATTATTCCTGTAAATTTCCCAATAGCGAATGCGCCGGCTATTCCTGCAGCGATACTGAAGATAACCAGTATCGGAATCATGGACATTAGTGCGGTTATTTTGGGAAGTATCAGGAAATTGGCCGAATTGACTCCCATGATGTCAAGTGCATCTATCTGTTGCGTCACACGCATGGCACCAATCTCCGATGTGATGTTTGAACCAACCTTGCCGGCAAGTATCAGGCACATGATTGAAGAAGAGAACTCTAATAGAAGTATCTCGCGTGTTGCGTAACCTACCACAAATTTAGGCATCCACGGGCTTTCTACGTTCAGTTTCATCTGGATGCAAATTACGGCACCGATGAAGAATGATATAAGCAATACTATGGGGATAGAATTTACTCCAAGCTGGTATATCTCGTGCAGCATCTGCCTGAAGAAAATATTCCAGCGTTGCGGGCGTGACAGCACTCGCCTCATAAGAATGAGGTAGTCTCCGAATGTATTTATGGAGTCAACGAAAAGCATCTTCTGTTACCCTTTCTATATGAACTTTAACAATTCAGGCTGTAAAGGTACTAAAAAATGCTTATGGTTGGTGTCAATAATTGTCATAAAGTTGTACCTTTCTGCCTTTCGCGTTTATAATAATGCTCTTTTTTTGTTAGAACGGTAAAATTGCATTATCTTCGCCAAAGGTAATTAAAAGATATTCCTGTCATGGAAATTAATGAGAATGAGAATAATATAGGCGGTAAGGAACGTATGGTGTTGCGCACCGAGGGCCTTGTCAAGAAGTATGGCAAGCGTACGGTTGTCAATAATGTCTCTTTTGATGTGAAGCAAGGCGAAATTGTCGGTCTGCTTGGTCCCAACGGTGCCGGAAAGACTACCTCTTTCTACATGACTACAGGTCTTGTCGTTCCAAATGGCGGCCGCATATTTCTCAATGATGAGGAAATTACCAAGTTTCCTGTGTATAAGCGTGCACGTGCAGGTATCGGCTATCTTGCACAGGAGGCAAGCGTGTTCCGCAAGTTGAGTGTGGAGGATAATATCGCCTCGGTGCTTGAACTCACGGGAAAACCTAAGGAGTATCAGAAGGAGAAACTTGAGAGTCTTATCGAGGAATTCCGTCTTCAGAAGGTGCGCAAGAATCTTGGTGACCGCCTCTCGGGTGGCGAGCGCCGTCGTACGGAGATTGCGCGTTGCCTTGCCATTGACCCCAAGTTTATTATGCTTGATGAACCCTTTGCCGGTGTCGACCCCATTGCTGTTGAGGATATACAGTATATCGTGTGGAAACTTAAAGATAAGAATATCGGAATTCTCATCACTGACCACAATGTTCAAGAGACGCTGAGCATTACTGACCGTGCATACCTGCTTTTTGAAGGCCGTATCCTTTTTGAAGGAACACCAGAGGTTCTTGCCGACAACCCGATTGTCCGCGAAAAGTATCTGGGTCGGGATTTCGTGTTGCGCAAACGTGAATTCCAGATAAATGAATGACCTGATGCAAAAGTAGTGTCTCAAGGTCTTTTTCCTATTCAAAATAGTCTCTATTTTCAACAAAATTGCTTTTTGCTTGATTTTGTGTCCGAATTATTGTATTTTTGCACGCTCTAAATTAGGTATATAATATGCCTGTTTGGGGAATCTGCATTATGTATGCATGTTAAACAAGAATAACTTAAAAATATTTTAATAAATGGAATTTGCACTTAAGAATCAGAATGCTACAAGCGCTATCCTCTCTGTTACTATTCAGGAGGCAGATTATTCAGCGCTGGTTGAGAAACAGTTGAAAAACTTCCGCCAGAAGGCCAATATCCCGGGTTTCCGTCCTGGCATGGTCCCTATGGGCCTTATCAAGAAACAGTATGGTACTGCTGTTAAGGCAGAGGAGATAAACAAACTGTTGCAGACAAAGATTTTCGAGTATATCAGAGAGAACAAGATTGACATGTTGGGCGAGCCTCTTCCAATTGAAGAGCAGCAGGCTGACATCAATATGGCCGATGACAAGGACTTTACATTTGAGTTCGAGATTGCACTTGCTCCCAAGTTCGATGCAACTCTTGACAAGAACGACAAACTTCCATACTACCGCATACAGCCAACTGACGAGATGATTGAAGGTCAAGTAAATGCCTTTGCACAGCGTTGCGGCGAGTACAAGAAGGTCGATTCTTATGAGAATGGCGACATGCTCAAGGGTACATTGACCGAGTCTGTAGAGAATGGTGTTGTTGTCCGTGAGGCTGTGATGATGCCTTCATACATGAAGAACGAAGACCAGAAGGCTCTCTTTGCGGGTGTAAAGGTTGACGATGTTGTTACATTCAATCCTTCTGTTGCTTTTGACAATAACGAGGCAGAACTCTCTTCACTTCTGAAGGTAGAGAAAGGTGAGGTTGCCGCTCACAATGGCGACTTTACATTTGCAGTCGTTGAAATCACACGCTTTGTGGCAAGTGAGTTGAACCAGACAGTATTTGATGCAGCATTCGGCAAAGATGTGGTTACAAACGAGGCTGATTTCCGTGCTAAGATTGCTGAGCAGTTCGAGAATCGTTTTGAGGTAGAAAGTGACTACAAATTACTGATGGATGTACGCACATACCTTATGGATAAACTTGGTAAGTTTGAATACAACGAGTCTATTCTCCGTCGTATCATGGATGGCAACAAGGCTGGCGAGGCTGTAAGTGAGGAAGATTTCCAGAAGAGCCTTACAGAACTCACTTGGCACCTTATCAAGGAGCAGCTTGCCAAGAAGTACGAAATTAAGATTGATGACAATGATGTTCTTGGCGTTGCCAAGGATGCTACACGCGACCAGTTCGCCCAGTATGGTATGGCAAATGTGCCAGAAGATCTGCTCGAGAATTATGCGAAGGAGATGCTCAAGCAAGAGAAGACACGTGAAGCACTCATTAACCGTGCTGTTGACGTGAAACTCATTCAGGCAATCAAGGGTGCTGTAACCTTGAACGAGGAGAAGGTCTCTGTAGAGGATTTTAACAAGAAGGTTTCAGAGAACGCCTAAGTGTTGGCTTTTGAATATACGTTCTGGTTCATTGGCGTGCCAACTGAACCAGAACGGTTTTTAAATTATTATTAGAATAAAAAGTAGTGTTATGGAGAGGGATGATTTTAAGAAATATGCAACCAAGCATCTTGGCATCAACAGCATGGTTCTGGACGATGTAATAAAGGCTCAGTCACAGTATCTTAACCCGTATATACTCGAAGAACGTCAACTTAATGTGACTCAAATGGATGTGTTCTCCCGTCTGATGATGGACAGAATAATATTCTTGGGTACACAGATTGACGATTATACGGCAAATACACTTCAGGCGCAATTGCTGTACCTTGATTCTGTTGATAGCGGAAAGGATATTTCAATATATATAAATTCTCCCGGTGGTTCAGTTTATGCCGGATTGGGAATTTATGATACAATGCAGTTTATACAGAGCGATGTCGCTACAATATGTACCGGCATGGCTGCAAGCATGGCTGCTGTTCTGCTTGTGGCCGGCGCTGAGGGCAAACGTTCAGCGCTTGCACATAGCCGCGTGATGATACACCAGCCTCTTGGCGGTGTCCAAGGGCAGGCAAGCGATATTGAGATTACTGCACGCGAGATACAGAAACTCAAGAAAGAACTCTATACAATTATATCGGAACACAGCAAACAACCGTTTGACAAGGTGTGGACCGACAGCGACCGTGACTATTGGATGACTGCTTCTGAAGCGCAAGAATATGGCATGATTGACCGTGTGCTGACACGTAAAAACTGACATAGAGATGGCAGAAAAGAATAAAAGGCGTTGTAGTTTCTGCGGAAGGGACGAGAGTGAAGTGGCTTTGCTGATGACGGGCATGACGGGTTTTATCTGTAATGACTGTGTGGAGCAGGCGCATAACATACTTCGTGAGGAGTCGCTTCTCCCTAAAAGTGATTTCAAGATAAAGGAACTGCCGAAGCCTAAAGAGATAAAGGAGTTCCTTGATGAATATGTCATAGGGCAGGATGATGCCAAGTGCGCTCTTGCGGTTTCGGTATATAATCATTATAAGCGTCTTATGCAGCGTGGGGCTGCCGACGATGTAGAGATTGAGAAGAGCAATATCATCATGGTGGGCAGCACGGGTACCGGCAAGACCTTGCTTGCGCGGACCATCGCCCGCATGCTTAAAGTGCCGTTCACGATAGTCGATGCTACAGTGCTTACCGAGGCTGGTTATGTAGGCGAGGATATTGAAAGTATACTCACCCGCCTGTTGCAGGTAGCCGATTATGATGTTGAAGCGGCAGAACGCGGTATTGTCTTCATTGACGAGATAGACAAGATTGCCCGCAAGAGCGACAATCCCTCGATAACCCGCGATGTGAGTGGAGAAGGTGTCCAGCAAGGGCTTCTTAAACTGCTTGAAGGCGCAGTTGTCAATGTGCCTCCCCAAGGTGGCCGCAAGCATCCGGAACAGAAGATGATTCCTGTTGACACCAAGCATATCCTGTTTATCTGCGGTGGTGCTTTTGATGGTATCGAGAAAAAGATTGCCCAGCGAATGAATACCCACGTTGTGGGGTATGATTCAGTCCAGAACAGCCACAAGATAGACAAGGGTGACATGATGCGCTACATAACCCCTCAGGATTTGCGCTCGTTCGGGCTGATACCTGAGATTGTAGGCCGTTTGCCAATACTTACATCCTTGCGTCCGCTTGACCGTCAGGCTTTGAGGAATATACTTACCGAACCGAAGAACTCCATAATCAAGCAGTATGTCAGGTTAATGGAGATGGATGGGGTTGAGTTGACCTTTGAAGATGACGTTCTTGAATATATTGTTGATATGGCAATTGAGTACAAGTTGGGTGCACGTGGTCTCCGTTCTATAGTAGAGACAATTATGATGGACAAGATGTTCGAGATACCGTCGGCTGGTGTAAAAAACTGCCGTATTACGAAGGAGTATGCCCGCAAACAGGTTGAGAAAAGTGCTGTGATAAACAGTGCGACAGTCTGAATATTGCACATAACAATATACACCCCCCCCCCTGTATTGTTTTGATACAGAGGGGGTTGGTGTAGTGTTTAAAATATTTTGCAATATTTCTAAAAATATATTTGAAAAAAGTTGCGTGTTTTATAGAGATATTTATAACTTTGTTTTCAAATAGGCATATTGTGAAATGACGAAGAAGTGTAATTTGACAGAGATTCTAAAGAAGAATTTCGGTTTTGATGCTTTCAAGGGGGATCAGGAAGCCGTTATCAAGAACCTGCTGGCCGGTAACGATGCTTTTGTGCTGATGCCTACCGGTGGTGGCAAATCGCTGTGCTACCAGTTGCCTTCGTTGGTCATGGAGGGTACAGCGATAGTTATATCTCCTCTTATTGCCTTGATGAAGAACCAGGTGGATGCTATCAGGAATTTCAGCGAAGAAGATGGCTTTGCCCATTTCCTGAACTCATCTCTTTCCAAGCAGGCGATTGAAGAGGTAAAGGGTGATGTGCTTTCGGGAAAGACCAAACTGCTCTATGTCGCACCTGAATCTTTGACAAAGGATGAGAATGTAGAGTTCCTGAAAAGTATTAAAATCTCGTTTTATGCGATTGATGAGGCTCATTGTATTTCGGAATGGGGGCATGATTTCCGTCCCGAATACCGTCGCATACGTCCCATTATCAACGAGATTGGCAAGGCTCCGGTCATAGCGCTCACAGCTACGGCTACTACAAAAGTGCGCGATGACATAAAGAAGAATCTTGGAATTCAAGACGCTCCGGATTTCAAGTCTTCGTTCAATAGGCCGAACCTTTATTATGAGGTGCGTCCAAAGACAAAGGATGTTGATAAAGAGATTATAAAGTTTATAAAATCCAATCCGGGAAAGTCTGGTATAATCTATTGTTTAAGCAGGAAAAAAGTTGAGGAACTCGCCGAGATTCTGCAGACCAATGAGATTTCGGCAAAAGCCTATCATGCAGGAATGGATTCAGCGATGCGTTCGCAAACCCAGGATGACTTTATAATGGAAAAGATAGATGTCATTGTCGCTACCATTGCTTTTGGTATGGGCATTGACAAACCCGATGTCCGTTATGTGATACATTACGATATCCCCAAGAGCCTCGAAGGGTATTATCAGGAGACTGGCAGGGCCGGCCGTGACGGCGGCGAGGGGCTGTGTATTGCGTTTTATAACAGCAAAGACTTGCAGAAACTTGAGAAATTCCTTGAGGGCAAGCCCCTGGCCGAGCAGTATATCGGGCGACAGTTATTATACGAGACAACAGCATATGCTGAGTCTTCGGTTTGTAGAAGAAAATTGTTGTTGCATTATTTTGGTGAAAATTACGACGTGGAAAATTGTGGAAATTGTGACAACTGTCTCTCTCCAAAGAAACAGGTTGAGGCAAAGGAGATGCTTGAGGCAGTTATTGAAACGATCTTAGCACTTAAAGAGAATTTTAAGGCAGAATATGTCATTGATGTGCTCCTGGGTAAGGAAACTGCGGATATATTGTCGCACAAACATGACGAACTTGAATGCTTTGGTTGCGGTGATGATGAGGACGCAAAGCGTTGGAATGCTGTAATAAGGCAGGCACTCATTGCCGGTTATCTTGACAAGGATGTAGAGAATTATGGCTTACTTAAGGTTACAAAGCAGGGAAATGCTTTCTTGAAGAAACCGGTCTCATTCAAGATTGTCGAGGACCGCGATTTTGAGGAAGATGAAACTATTGTACAGACCACAAGCACATTTGCCGTAGACCCCGAGTTGTATGCAATGCTGAAGAATCTGCGCAAGAAACTCTCAAAACAACTTGAATTGCCGCCTTATGTGATATTCCAGGATCCTTCGCTCGAGGCTATGGCAACAACGTATCCAATAACAATTGATGAACTGAAGAATATTCCCGGAGTGGGTGAGGGGAAGGCAAAAAGGTACGGCGAAGAGTTCTGTGCACTTATAAAGCGCCATTGTGATGAAAACGAAATTGACCGCCCCGAAGATATACGTATACGCACTGTTGCAAATAAATCAAAACTCAAAGTAGCCATAATAAATGCAATTGACCGCAAAGTGGCCCTTGATGATTTGGCTATAAGCAAGGGTGTGGAGTTTGATGAACTGCTCGATGACATTGAGTCTATCGTATATTCCGGGACAAAACTTAATATCGACTATTTCCTCGAAGAGATTCTTGACGAGGAGAATATGAACGAGATATACGAATATTTCAAGAATTCCGATACAGATAATATAGACATGGCAGTGGAGGGGCTCCGCGGCGAATACAGCGAAGAGGAGATTCGTCTGGTGCGTGTCAAGTTTATATCGGAGATGGGTAATTGATAAAGAAAATTAAATATAGTTTTTATGAATGATTTTATAAAAGAAAAGATTGTAATTGATGGTCTTACCTATGATGACGTGCTTCTAATTCCGGCATATTCAGAGGTGTTGCCTAAGGAAGTGACACTAAAGACCAAGTTCTCAAGAAATATAGAACTTAACGTACCTTTCGTAACAGCAGCAATGGATACGGTTACTGAAGCCAAGATGGCTATTGCCATAGCACGTGAAGGCGGTATCGGAGTCATTCATAAGAATATGTCTATTGCAGAGCAGGCCCATCAGGTGGCTATCGTAAAGCGTGCCGAGAACGGAATGATATATGACCCTGTTACAATATCGGCACAGGCAACCGTCAAAGACGCTCTTGATATTATGGCAGAATATCATATAGGCGGTATTCCGGTTGTTGATGATGACAAGAAACTTGCAGGTATTGTCACAAATCGTGACCTTCGTTTCGAGACGAATATGGCGCGTCCTATCTGCGAGATAATGACACCTGCTGATAAATTGGTTGTTACGCACCAGAAAACCGATATGGAGGCAGCAGCAAAGATTCTCCGTGAGAACAAGATTGAGAAATTGCCTGTAACAGACAGTGAGGGCAGGCTGGTAGGTCTCATTACATACAAGGACATTACAAAGGCTAAGGACAAGCCAATGGCTTGCAAGGACAGCAAAGGCCGTTTGCGTGTGGCTGCCGGTGTTGGTGTGACTGTAGATGCTATGGACCGTATCAAGGCTCTTGTAGAAGCCGGAGTAGATGCAATTATCATAGACACTGCTCATGGCCACTCTGCAGGCGTTGTCCAGAAACTTAAGGAGGCAAAGGCGGCTTTCCCACAAATTGATATCGTTGTTGGTAACGTGGCTACGGGAGAGGCTGCAAAGATGTTGGCCGATGCAGGTGCCGATGCTGTAAAGGTTGGTATCGGCCCAGGTTCAATCTGTACGACCCGCGTGGTTGCCGGTGTCGGTGTTCCTCAGCTCTCTGCGGTGTATGACGTAGCGAAGGCTCTTGAGGGTACAGGTGTGCCTTTGATTGCCGATGGCGGTTTACGTTATTCCGGTGATGTGGTAAAGGCTCTTGCAGCCGGTGGTTACAGTGTAATGATTGGTTCATTGGTTGCAGGAACAGAGGAGTCTCCGGGCGACACAATAATATTCAATGGACGTAAGTTCAAGTCCTATCGCGGAATGGGTTCACTCGAGGCTATGGAGAATGGTTCAAAGGACCGCTATTTCCAGGCCGATACAGCGGACAAGAAAAAACTTGTTCCCGAAGGTATTGCTGCGCGTGTGCCATACAAGGGCACTCTGTACGAGGTTATATATCAGTTGGTAGGCGGCTTGCGTTCCGGAATGGGATATTGCGGGGCAAAAGACATAGAATCGCTGCATAATGCCAAATTTGTGCGTATTACAAATGCCGGTGTGCTTGAAAGTCATCCGCACGATGTTTCAATAACAAGTGAGGCTCCAAACTACAGCCGTCCTGAATGAAAATAATTTTAAAGACAATGAGCAAAATTGTAAAGAGTATATTTCTCTTGTTTATGTCGTTGCCGCTCACTGTGTATGCGCAGGCAGATGACCCGGTTCTGATGACTGTGAACGGCAAGGGAGTGACACGTTCTGAATTCGAGTATGCTTTCAACAAGAACAACAGCAATCTTGTTGATGGGCAACAGACTGCAGAGGAATATCTTCCGCTGTACCGGGATTTCAAGTTGAAGGTCGCGGAGGCCGAGGCTCTCGGTTATGATACACTTTCATCACTTAAGGAAGAGTATGAGAGAGACAGGGCGCAGATGGCCGAAAGTTATCTCATGGCTCCGGGTTTCATTGAGAACGAGGCTTACCGCGTTTATGCCAAAGATTCGGCTACAATAGGAAAGGACGGTTTCCTTAAACTGAGTCATATAATCTTTTTTGCAAAGCAGAAAGATGATTTGGAAACTGTAAATCAGGCAAAGGCACGCATTGATTCTGTATATGCAATGCTCGAAAGCGGCAAAAGCTTTGAAGAGGTTGCCGTATACTTCAAGATACCAAAGCAGTCAATCGAACCGTTTGAAATTATACGCGGTCAGGCTTATCCTGAGTTTGAGGCTGTTGCATATTCACTCGCCGACGGTGAGTATTCAAAACCGTTTGAATCACCAGCCGGTTTCCATGTGGTAAAGCGTATATCATCGCGCCCGTTCGGTTCATTCGAGGAGTACAAGCCCGCAATTATAAAAATGCTTGAGCAGCAGAATATACGTGAGGCTGCACGTTTGAGTAAAGGCAAGGAACTCGCAAAACTGTTTGGTGGCAATATAACTCCCGAGGCTGCACTTGCGCGTGAAGATAGTTTGCTTGAGATGAAATACCCCGAATTCGGTAACCTCATGCGTGAATATCGTGACGGCATGCTCTTTTTTGCCGTATCTACAAGTGAAGTGTGGGAAAAGGCCGGAAAGGACGTGGAGGGACTGAAGAAATTCTTCAAGAAGAACAAGAAGAAATATAAATTCGATACTCCTCGTTTCCGCGGTGCCGTTATATTGGCCAACTCACAAGAGAATCTTGATGCAGTAAAGACCTTGATTGCCGGAAAGAATGCGACAGAGTACAAGTCTGCAATAGATGCCGGTTTCCCAAAGGATTCTATGCGTAATATACGGGTGGAAATCGGAGTGTATGCCATTGGTGACAATGCATGGGTCGATAAACTTGCATTCATGCAAGGCGAAGGCGGCAAAATGGGTCGTGGATTCAAAGTAGTGGATGTTGTGGGTGTAATGATTGAGAATCCCGAGGTTTATACCGATGTCAAAGGGCTTGTGACCAATGATTATCAGAAGCATCTCGAAGAAAAATGGGTGAAGTCATTAAGAAAGAAGTATAAGGTTAAGGTAAACAAAGAGGTGCTAAAAACCGTTAATAACCATAAATAAAGGAACTATATTTCTTATTTTTGCAGGAAATTACAATCCAGATGCTTGAATGTAGGCTCATTAAATATTTTTTTCTGCTGGCGTTATTGCCGTTTGCACTATCGTGCCAAAAAGAGGTGCAGAGTGAAGGCAGAGCACTTCTTGCAGAAGTAGGCGCTTCGCGTTTCTACAAGGATGAAATGGAACTTTTGTTGGCTGTAGGAAACAACAGTCAGGATAGTGCCGCTTTTGTGAACGAATATCTGGAGCATTGGGCCATGGAGGAACTTTACTATAACATGGCACTTCACAACGTGGCATCAACTGAAGAAATTGAAAAACTTGTCGAGAGTTATCGCCGGAGCCTTATACTCAATATCTATCAGGAGAAACTTGTGAATCAGCATCTGAAATCAGATGTGAAAGAAAGCGACATCAACAGTTTCTATGCCTCGAACAATATGCTTTTCGATGCCAATGAGAATCTTCTTAAAGGGTTGCTGTTGGTAGTACCGGCTAAGAAAACCGGCATAAACAATGTGCGAAGGTGGTGCGCCAGGAAGACACCGGAAGATCTTGAGGAACTGGAGAAATATTGTGCCGAGCATGCTGTGGTGTATGAGTACTTCATGGATACGTGGACCTCGTTGGAAAATGTCGCAAAGCAGACACCTTTGAGTGAGGAACAACTTTTGGAACGCTTTGCCGTGAAAAATGTTGTAGAGTCAAAGGAAGATGGAAAGATTTATTTTCTCTGTGCTGACTCAATTATAAAGAAAGGTGATGTTCTTCCAATAGAACTGGTTTCTGCCGAAATTAAGGAACTGCTTGTCAATTCGCGGAAAGCTCAATTCGTGAAGGCTAAGAAGAAGGAGTTGTATGATGAGGCCAAGGCAAAAGGATTTATTAAGTTCTATAAATGAAATTTAAAGGAACAAGTTAGAATAATGATGAACAGATATATTAACAGTTGTTTTGTAGCGGTATTGTCGCTGCTGGCTATTGGAAATCTTAAAGCTCAGGACAATGTCATTGATAGAGTAGAGTGGGTGGTCGGTGATAAAGCTATTCTGCGTTCAGACATTGAAGAGAGCATACGTTACTGGCTCAGCAACGGCCGCAAATTCGATGCCGATCCATATTGTGTGGTTGGTGAAGACTTGGCTGTGCAGCAACTTTTTCTGCATCAGGCAGCAATAGACAGCATTGAGGTCGATGAGGCAAGGGTCATGCGTCAGGTTGAATCGCAGATGGAGTATGTCATTGGCCAGATTGGCTCCAAGGAGAAACTTGAGGAGTATTTTGATAAAAATTCGGCAGAAATCCGTGAGATGTACCGCGAGCAGTTGTATAATGTTGAAATGATGGAGGCAATGAAGGATAAACTTGTGGGCGATATAAAAGTCTCTCCCTCATTGGTGCGCCGTTTTTATGAATCCTTGCCGAAAGACAGTCTGCCTTTTATACAAGAGCAGGTCGAAGTTCAGGTGATTACACTTGAACCCGAAATTGATATAGAGGAGATTGAACGTGTGAAGAGTGAGTTGCGTGATTATACCGAACGTATAACAAGCGGTGAAACAAGTTTCTCTACAATGGCGTTGCTCTATTCTGAAGACCCTGGGTCAGCACGCCGTGGCGGTGAATTGGATTTCCGCGGGCGTGGTGAATTGCAACCGGAGTTTGCCACAGTGGCATTCGGTCTCACCGACCCCAGCAAAATATCAAAAATTGTAGAGACAGAATATGGTTTTCATATTATTCAGCTCATAGAGAAACGTGGTGACCGTGTCAAGGTACGTCATATTCTTAGAAAGCCTAACCGTTCAAACGAGAATATTAAAAAAATGCTTCTGCGCCTTGACTCAATATCAATGGAGATAAAAGAAGAAAAATTTACCTTTGAGGAAGCCGCAGGTGTAATTTCCCATGACAAAGATACCCGTAATAACTACGGAATAATGTATAATAAGGCAACTGCGTCATCGCGTTTCTCTCTTGAGGATTTGCCGGTAGATGTAGCGCGCGTGGTCGACGGCCTGAAAGTCGGTGAACTTTCTCAACCGTTCACATGGGTGCTCGATAATGGGAAAACCGTGTGTGCAATCGCAAAACTGAAATCAAGGACAGAGGCACATGTAGCAACAATAAATGACGATTATGTGATGCTTAGTGCTATGTACAAGGCAAAACTCAGTGATGAGCGCATCCAGGAGTGGATAAAGCAGAAACAGAAGGCAACCTATGTCAGAGTGAACAAAGATAGCCGTTCCTGTGAATTCAAGTATCCCCATTGGCAGTTCTATGAAGAGAAATAGTTGCGGTATGTACAGAATGGCTTCCGTGATAATGCTATTGTTGAGTGCCGTCACAGTTTTAGCACAAGACGGTGCCGAAAGTAGTTCTTCTCCAAAGAAGAACTACATTCATATGTTGCATACCAATGTCACACGCTTCGATGAGAAGATTGACCCTGATGCATGGATTCTGGTCGGCGATGTCCAATTCCGTCGTGACAGCATGTATATGTTTTGCGACAGTGCGCACTATTTCCAAAAAAAGAACTCATTCAAGGCGTTCGGCAATGTTCGTATGGAGCAAGGCGATACCCTGTTCCTGTATGGCGATTACCTTGATTTTGATGGCGAGACGAACATCGCACGTGTGAGGAATAATGTCCGTCTTATAGACAAAAACAGCGTGCTTGAGACCGATAGCCTTGATTTTGACCGCAATACCAATGTCGGCTATTTCTTCGATTACGGTACGCTCACAGACGAAGGGAGTACCCTGGCATCATATTATGGCGAATATGATGTCAATGCCAAGCAGGCGACATTCCTTGATGGTGTCAGTCTTGAGAATCCCCGTTTCAGAATGTTGTCCGATACGCTGGGCTATAACACATATAGCAAAATTGCATCAATTGTAGGCCCGACCAATATTTATAGCGGCGAATCAGAGATATATTCCGAGCGCGGCAGATACAATACCGCCAGAAGGCAAGCAACGTTGCTCGATAGGTCTGTGCTGTACAATGGCAAAAAAGAGGTAACTGCCGATTCAATCTTCTACAATGCGGCAGCAGGCTATAGTGAGGCTTTCGGCGACATTGTATACTCTGATACCATAAACCGTAATATGCTTACTGGCGGTTATGCATACATTAACGAACTTGTGGATTCGGCTTATGTCACCGGGAGGGCACTTGTAGCCGATTTTTCACAGAAAGACACATTGTTCATGCATTCCGATACGATATGGGCCGTGTCGTACAATATTGATACCGATTCACTTTATCGCCAATTAAGGGCATACAACAAGGTGCGTGCGTGGGGCGCAGAGATGCAGGCTGTGTGCGATTCGCTGGTTGTTGATTCCCGGGACAGTTGCATGACCATGTATAAGGACCCGATACTTTGGAATGGGAATGTCCAGTTGTTGGGTGAGGTCGTGAAGATGTATATGGACAGTACGTCAATCGATTGGGTCCATATTATCAATCAGACCCTTTATGTTGAACCAATGGACAGTGCCAACTATAATCAGATAAGGGGACAGGAGATGATGTTCTATTTCAATGAAGGAAAACTCACTGAAATGCATGTAGTAGGCAGTGTAGAAATAGTGTTTTTCCCTCTTGATGAGGATAGTCTTTATGTGGGCATGAATACTACCACAGCAGGTCGTGCGATGGCGTATATAAAGGAGGGCCTGCTTGACAAAGTTGTTGTTCCCAACAAATCGAACGGGGTATTCTATCCAATGAGCCAAAGACCGTCTGAGGCTTGTTTCCTTGAAAATTTTGCATGGTTCGACTATGTTCGGCCAATGAGCAAGGAAGATGTGTTTGTGTGGCGCGGAAAAGATGCCAATATGAAGTTGAAGTTGTACAAGAAGGAGAGTGTGCCTCTGCCGACATTGGACAAATTCAGAAAGGAGGGAAAGTAAATGGGATATTTCAAGCAACGGGAACCGAGACGGTTCGACCATAAATATATCTTTGTTGACGAGAGAAAAGAGAAACTTGATAGGATTGTAGAAAATGCAAAGCGCGACTTGGGAATGTTGCCCCCTAAGGAGGAATCATATAAAGACCGCCTGAAAGGAGCATTCACAAGCGAGAGTTCACATTTGGCACGCCGTCAGAGGAATGGACGGAATTTTTCTTCCCGTTTCTTGGTTGGCGCAATTTTAGTGTGTCTTTTTATACTATATTATTTGGTAAAGAGTATTTGGTAGCAGCGGTGTCATAAGATGCAGGACGTAATACATTTATTGCCCGATTCAGTGGCGAATCAGATTGCAGCAGGCGAGGTTGTGCAAAGACCCGCATCTGTTGTAAAGGAACTCATGGAGAACTCTGTTGATGCGGGGGCTTCAAACATCAGTGTAATCATAAGTGACGGCGGAAGGACTCTGATACAGGTCATTGACAATGGGAAAGGGATGTCCGAGAGTGATGCCCGTCTCGCTTTTGAGCGTCATGCAACCTCCAAAATCAGTTGTGCTGAGGACCTTTTTTCGCTTTCGACCATGGGATTCCGCGGCGAGGCCCTTGCCTCAATAGCTGCTGTGGCCGAGGTAGAACTGGTTACTTGCCGCAAAGGCGATGAACTTGGAACACGAATTCTTGTCTCTGGTTCACGTTTTGAGGCGCAAGAACCTGTTGTTGCTTCTGCCGGCAGTAATTTTAAGGTCAAGAACCTTTTCTATAATATTCCGGCCCGTAGAAAATTCCTTAAATCAACGCAGGCCGAATTCAACAATATTGTTGCGGAATTCGAGCGCGTTGCGCTTGTAAATTGCAGTATAGAGTTCTCTTTGTTCCATAACGGTGCAGAGGTCATTTCATTGCCGCCTTCAACTTTTCGCCAAAGGATTGTGAATCTTTTCGGCAAGCGAATCAATTCCCAATTGATTGAGGTTGGTGTTTCCAGTTCTCTGATTGATGTAAAGGGTTTTGTGGGTGCGCCTGAAAGTGCTCGCAAGAAAGGGGTATTACAGTATTTCTTCATAAACGGGCGCTACATGCGTCATCCCTATTTCTCGAAAGCTGTTGCCGAAGCCTATGGTGAGATTATCCCTCAAGGCGAGCAGGTCCCGTTCTTCCTTTCGCTTAGTGTCGACCCTTCTCGTATTGACGTGAATATACATCCCACCAAAACAGAAATCAAGTTCGAGGACGAGTCGAGTCTGTGGAAGATAATATGTGCTGCCGTGCGTGAGTCGCTTGGCCGTTTCAATGCAACTCCCAGCCTTGGATTTGATGATGACGAAATACCCGATATCCCCGTAATGGATATGTCCGGTGATGCAGTTTTGCCTGTTTCGGCTCCAAAGATATCTTATACTCCTAATTATAACCCATTCAAGAATAAGACACCTGATTCTGGCGGCGGTGCTTCGTGGGAAGGCCTGTACGAGGGCATAGCGGATAATAAACAGGTTCTTGACCTCTCGCCATTTGAGGATATTCCCGAGCAGTTTGTCATGCAATCTTCTTCACGGTATGGTAATGAGGATGTCTTTGACCGCGAAGAATATGTGCCTATGTCCCAATACAAAGGCCTTTATATTCTTGTTCCTGTAAAGTCCGGGTTAATGTGGATACATCAGCGTCGTGCGCACATCAGGGTGTTGTACGAGAAGTACAGAAATCAGTTGAAAGAAAAAAAAGCACCGGTTCAGGGGCTTCTTTTCCCCGAGCGGGTAGAACTTTCTGTTGCAGAGCGAACCGCGCTTGAAACGTTGCTTCCCGAGATGCTCTCATTGGGCTTCGATCTCTCTTCTTTAGGTGGAGGAACTTATGTAATACAGGGAGCCCCTGCTGGGCTTGACGGCCTGTCACCGGTAAAACTTCTTCTGGATGTGCTGCATGCAGCAATGGAGCAAATGACCGATGCGAAGGAAAAACTGTATGACAATATTGCTTGTGTTATGGCCAAGGAGGTGGCTATTGTGGCGGGTCAGGTATTGTCAATGGATGAAATGAGAATGCTGGTCGATGATTTGTTCAATACCCCGTTGCCATCCCGCACACCTGATGGAAAGGCAATAATACACATTATGTCGGACAATGAAATAGAGAGATTCTTTGTAAAAAAGTGAGATGCAGCAATTTTGTTGTTAATTAATGTTAAATAAAGGGCTGTTTGTTTTCTGTCTTTGCATTTCATTGTGAAAATTATGTAATTTTGCACACGAATGAATGGTGTGGAACGTTCTTTTGTGTCGTGTGGGGGCATAATGATTTGTTGTTTCAAACAAAAAAGTGCGCTCGCGTGTTTGAATAGTGTCTACATGCATATTCTGAGAAATAGATAAAGTAATATAAAGATTCTAATTAGTTTAAGTATGAAAAAAATGATGATTTCACTGGTAATCGCAGCTGTTGCCATGCTCTCTACTGCTAATGCACAGGAGACAGTAAGCGAGGTCGTAGTTCCTACCAAGAAGGATGCTGTAGTTACCAACAGTTTCGGTAGCAACTGGTTCCTTGGCGTAAATGCTGGTGTAAACCTTTACAATGGTGTGTTTATGAATGGTGAAAATGTGTTTGAGCACGTTTCTCCAGCACTCAATGTATATGTCGGCAAGTGGCATACTCCCGGTTTTGGTTGGAGAATCGCATATCAGGGCCTGAATATCCAGACATACAAGGATTTTGACCACACAATGTACATGAACTTCCACTTCGATGCGATGTTCAATGTGCGCAACCTTATCTGTGGTTACAATGAAGAGCGCGTTTGGAATCCAATTCTTTATGTAGGTGTTGGTTGGGCTGGTCGCAAGGCAATGAACCACGAAGAGGGTACCGGTCGTATAACTTCTGCCGGTGATATTGTGGGTTCTATTTCTGCAAACTACGGTTTTATCAACTCGTTCGCTCTTTCTAAGCACTGGGATCTTAACGTTGAGTTGGCAGGCGTTTTCCTCCGCAATGGTTACAGCGGTATTGAGGGCCGTAACGGTCATGATATGTTGTTCTCGGCAAACGTAGGTGTCGCTTACAAGTTCAACAAGGTAGGTTGGGACAATGCAGTTGATGTTCCTGCGCTCCAGGCTATCTACGTCGCTGCTATCGACGAGCTTATGTCAGACCTCAACAATGCCAAGGCTGAGAATGATAAACTCAAGAACGACTACAGAGCACTCAAGAACGACTACGATAAGTTGAACAATTCTTACAATGTACTCAAGAACAAACCAAACCTCATAGATATCAAGGAGTCTGTATTCTTCGCCTTCGGTTCTTCTAAGATAGCTTCTAAGAAAGAGAAGATGAACATCGAGGCTTATGCAAAGGCTGCGGCTGAGGCTGGTGTTAACTTGAGAGTTGTCGGTTACACAGATATTATCGGTTCTGTGGAGTATAATAAGGGTCTTGCTGCCGATCGTGCAAACGCAGTTGCAGAGGTCCTCAAGGCTGCAGGTGTCAAGAACGTCGAGGTTGTTGTAGTTGGCGAGTCTGAGGAATACCGCACTAAGATGCTCAACCGTCGCGCTGTAATAGAGATTGCTAAGTAACAGAAAACCTGTTTTGAGATATAAAAGTGGACAAGCACGTGCTTGTCCACTTTTATTGTTTGTCATGCTCCGGTCTGGTGTTGTTGAACCCGAAATATAAATGTTGCTCGTGAGATAGTGCGTATGTCTGCTTTTGTTGGCATCGTGAAATTATTTTTCGGCTTTGCGCAAAAATGTTTGCCAAATATTTGGTAGTTGAAATATTTTGCCGTACTTTTGCAACGCAATTGAGAGTTGCGACATATTGGACGTTTAGCTCAGCTGGTTTAGAGCATCTGCCTTACAAGCAGAGGGTCGGCGGTTCGAATCCGTCAACGTCCACCAGAATAGACATATCGGACGTTTAGCTCAGCTGGTTTAGAGCATCTGCCTTACAAGCAGAGGGTCGGCGGTTCGAATCCGTCAACGTCCACCAGAGCGAAACCTGCGCATAGCGTAGGTTATTTTTTTCTCTGGGCATTCTGCTTGCACAAGTGGCCTTTTTTGTCCTGTATTTTATAAACTTTTCATTTTCAATGAGTGTTTATGCCTAAAAAGTGCTATTTTTGTAATTTGAAAAACGTTTTTACAAAATAGAAAATGGAACTTGATATTCTAACTGCAATTTCCCCTATAGACGGACGTTACAGGGGAAAGACTGAATCCCTTGCGGCATATTTCTCAGAGTATGCATTGATTAAATATCGTGTATTTGTCGAGATTGAGTATTTTATTGCCTTGTGCGAACTCCCGATACCTCAACTCAAAGATATGGACAAAGGGCTCTTTCCGCGTCTTCGTGAAATATATACAGCCTTTACACCAGAGGATGCATCACGCGTGAAAGCGATAGAAAAGGTTACAAATCATGATGTAAAGGCCGTAGAGTATTTTATAAAAGAAAGGTTTGATGCAATAGGCGGGCTTGATTCATATAAAGAGTTCATCCATTTCGGGCTTACATCGCAGGACATAAACAACACTTCAATACCCTGCTCAATAAAAGATGCTTTGAACGAGGTGTACTATCCTTTGCTTGAGGAACTTATTGCACAGTTGAAGGAGTATGCTGCTGCATGGGATAATATTCCAATGCTTGCACGTACACATGGTCAGCCGGCATCACCCACTCGTTTGGGGAAAGAGGTCATGGTGTTCGTGTACCGTCTTGAAACCCAGTTGGCAGAACTCAAGAAGTGTGTCATATCTGCGAAGTTTGGCGGTGCTACAGGAAACTTCAATGCTCACCGTGTGGCATATCCTGCGGTAGACTGGAAAGCCTTTGCAAACAGATTCGTGCAGGAAAACCTTGGTCTACGGCGCGAGCAATATACGACACAGATTTCCAACTATGACAATCTGGCTGCACTGTTTGATGCAATGCGTCGTATAAATGTCATTATCATGGATATGGACAAGGACTTCTGGCAGTATATCTCAAATGAGTTCTTCAAGCAGAAAATAAAGGCCGGCGAGGTAGGTTCAAGTGCTATGCCTCACAAAGTCAATCCTATTGATTTTGAGAACAGCGAAGGCAATTTGGGTATTGCAAATGCAATCCTTGATCATCTGTCAATGAAATTGCCTATTTCCCGTCTCCAGCGTGACTTGACCGACTCAACAGTTCTTCGCAACGTTGGAGTACCAATGGGGCACATGCTCATTGCTGTAAAGAGCTCACTTGTCGGCTTGCGCAAGTTGCTGTTGAATGAGTCGGCAATATATACCGAACTTGATAACTGTTGGAGTGTGTGCGCTGAGGGAATACAGACAATTCTCCGTCGCGAGGCCTATCCTAATCCTTACGAAGCCCTTAAAGCCCTTACACGAACAAATGAAGGGATAAACCGTAATACCCTGCTGCAGTTTATTGATGGGCTTGATGTTCCCGAAAATGTCAAGGAAGAACTGCGTGCAATAACTCCGCATACATATACAGGCTTATAATATCAATTGGACCGTGAGGTTCGTAAAATATTTTCAGATGGACAATTATAGAGACAAGCGTCAGGATGGCAATGCCTCACGCGGAAACAGAGAGAGAACATCGTTTAATCCCAATTTTGGAAACGATAACAGGTTAAGGCAGCGTCCGCGCTTCAACAGGAATTCTGACGAAAGGCCTCGATTCGAGAGAACTGGCAGCAACGGTGGCTATAAATCTTATAATCGCAGTAATAGCGACTTTGACAATCCCCGTCAAGGCGAAGAAAGGGCAAACCGTTTCGGAACCGGCTTCAAGCCACGTTACAATAAGGAATTCTCCCAATCTCGGGAGCGAGGCGGGTATCGAAAGGGCGGTCAGAACAGAGAATATACCGGGGTTTATGCGGGAGATGGAGAAAGGAATAGTTACAGGCAACCTGCAGGCCGTCGTGAAAATTACGGTTCAAAGCCAGTAAGAAGAGATGCATACGACCCTAATGCCAAATATAGCACAAAGAAACGCATGGCCTATAAGGAGGCAGCCATTGATCCCAATGCACCGGTGCGTTTGAACAAGTTCCTTGCTAATGCCGGAATATGTTCACGCCGTGAAGCCGATAACTATATCGAAGCCGGTCTTATCGTTGTGAATGGAACAGTCGTTACAGAACTTGGTGTAAAGGTTCTCCCCGGTGATGATGTGCGTTTCAATGGTGAAAGAATAAATCCTGAGCGCAAGGTATATGTACTTCTTAACAAGCCTAAGGATTGTGTTACAACAGTGGATGACCCGCAAGAGCGCAAGACTGTGCTTGATTGTCTCAAGGGCGTAGGCAAGGAAAGGATATACCCGGTAGGTCGTCTTGACAGGAATACGACAGGTGTCCTCCTGCTCACCAACGACGGTGATATGGCTGCAAAGCTCACTCATCCCAAGTTCATGAAGAAAAAGATATATCATGTTACGTGCGACAAGAATGTTGCCATGTCCGACATGGACCTTCTTGTCAATGGAATTGAACTTGAAGACGGTCCGGTATATGCCGATGAGGTTTCTTATGTGAATGATGCTGACCGTTCGCAGATAGGCATTGAAATACACTCTGGAAAAAACCGAATTGTGCGTCGTATGCTTGAGCATCTCGGATACCGCGTAAACAAACTCGACCGCGTTCTGTTTGCCGGTTTGACAAAGAAGAATCTCAAGCGTGGCGATTGGCGTTATCTTACAGATAAAGAGGTTGCCATGCTCCGCATGGGTGCATATGAATAATAATTAAGTCCGTAAATTCGGACATAACACAATAATAGTCGATGAAAGCGATAAAACGAACAAAAATTGCCGATGTGCTCAAGTGCAAGGAGCATGGCATTGAGGTTAATGTCCGCGGTTGGGTAAGAACTCGCCGTAGTAGCAAACAGGTTGCCTTTGTGGCATTGAATGACGGTTCAACAATCAATAACGTTCAGATTGTCATTGATGTGGACAAGTTCGATGAGGAACTTGTAAAGCAGTTCACAACTGGTGCATGTTTGAGTGTCAACGGTACATTGGTAGAGTCTATCGGTGGAGGACAGTCTGTAGAAATTCAGGCTTCAGAGATTGAACTGCTTGGTGCATGTGACAATACATATCCTCTCCAGAAGAAAGGGCAGACCATGGAGTTTATGCGTACAGTCGCACACTTGCGCCCCCGTACAAACACATTCGGCGCAGTATTCCGTATACGTCACAATATGGCCTATGCTATACATAAGTTCTTCCATGATAAAGGTTTCTACTACTTCCACACTCCGCTTATCACTGCGTCCGATTGTGAAGGTGCCGGGCAGATGTTCCAAGTGACAACAATGAATCTTTACGACCTGAAGAAGGACGAGAATGGCAGTATAATCTATGATAACGATTTCTTCGGAAAGCAGGCAAGCCTTACCGTTTCCGGTCAGCTCGAAGGCGAGTTGGCGGCAACAGCATTAGGTGCCATATACACATTCGGTCCGACTTTCCGTGCAGAGAACTCCAATACCCCGCGTCATCTTGCCGAATTCTGGATGATTGAGCCCGAGGTCGCATTCAATGATATCTATGATAACATGGAACTTGCCGAGGAATTCATCAAGTACTGCGTGCAATGGGCTCTTGACAATTGCATGGAGGATATCACATTCCTGAACAATATGATTGACAAGGGGCTTATTGAACGTCTACGGTCAATTGTGGATACAGAGTTCGTGCGTCTGAGTTACACCGACGGAATAAAGATTCTTGAAGATGCGGTAGCGGCCGGCCACAAGTTCGAGTTTCCTGTATATTGGGGTGTTGACCTTGCTTCGGAGCATGAGCGTTACCTTGTCGAGACACATTTCAAACGTCCTGTAATCCTCACCGATTATCCCAAGGAAATCAAGGCTTTCTATATGAAACAGAACGAGGACGGCAAGACCGTCCGTGCAATGGATGTCCTCTTCCCAAAGATTGGTGAGATTATCGGCGGTTCAGAGCGCGAGGCCGATTATGATAAACTTCTCAAACGTATTGAAGAGATGAATATTCCGATGAAGGATATGTGGTGGTATCTTGATACACGTCGTTACGGCTCATGTCCGCATTCAGGTTTCGGTCTTGGTTTCGAACGTCTTCTGCTCTTTGTGACAGGTATGGCAAACATACGCGATGTCATTCCATTCCCGCGTACTCCGAACAATGCAGAGTTCTGATATATGTAGAGGGTGACTAAAAAGCAAATTTCTACGTTACGTTTGGCTTCAAAATCCTCATTTACGCTTAGTAAACTGCGGTTTTGAAGCCTTCACAAGCCTTGAACTTTACTTTTTATTCACGCCTCAAACAAAAGAAGGAGACTTTT
>JAZNDZ010000124.1:0-7114 GCA_045588345.1 Bacteroidaceae bacterium | reverse complement strand
CAAATTATTGACGGTTCGTTTTTCGTTCCTTACTTATACTTGTTTGCCTCTGACTAAAAAATCAAAGGACACGTTGTACTGCTTGTCTGTATGGAATGTTGTCAAGGATCATCGTGCTTTATCGGTAACACAACTGCGTTGATTGCCGAAAGCGAGTGCAAAGGTAAGGCAAAATTTTATAATGACAAATAAAATCAGGGTTAAAATTCAACTATTTTTAAACATTTTTTAAAGGTTGCTAATATTCAACAAGTTAGCAAAGAACTTTTTTTTAGTCGCAAAAACGGAATAAGCCAAGGTGTATTTTTCATTTTGATATATAGTATTTACAATATGTACAAAAATATTTAAAACATGTAAACTAAAATGCAATATATCTTATATTTTGAGTAAATTTGTGCAATCTTGAGAATTGCACGTAATATTACGGGAAACTATAGGAATGAAATTTCAAATAACTAAATATATACCTTATATAATAATTGTAATAGGACTGACGTTGCTTCCTATGCAGCTTTTTTCGCAGGGAGACAAAGTGCGCATATATGGGAAAGTCACAGATGGAAGCAATAAGGAAGCACTACCCTATGCATCAATAAGAATAAGCAGGACTTCCATTGGATGCAGCAGCGACAATAACGGGCACTTTTCTTTCTATGCTCCTGCTATGCGTGACACATTGATAATATCCAGCGTGGGATACAAAGAAGAGCGCATAGCATTGTCAAGCAAGACCAAATTGCCGATAAAGGTTGTATTGAAGCCTGCCGACTATGCACTTTCGGAAATTACAATAAAACCTAAAAAAGAGAAATACAGGAAGAAGGATAACCCGGCCGTTATTCTAATCAGAAACATAATAAAGAGGCGCGATGAGAATTCGCCAAAAAACAAGGAGTATTACAGCCGCGACCGCCACGAGAAACTGAATGTTGCACTGAACAACTTCAATGCAGAGAAAGAGAATCACTTCGGGAAACAGTTTGCATTTCTTGAACAGTATATTGACACGTCACTGATTTCCGGCGAGCCGATACTCCACATTTCGGCACGCGAACTGATTGCGACAGACTACTACAGAAAGGAGCCCGAACGTGAGAGACAGCATGTAAAGGGAAGGCGCAGGAACGGCATTGACGATATTTTTGCAACTGGAGAAATTGAGGCATTGTACGAAGAGACATTCAAGGATGTAGAGATTTTCCAGGACAACATCTCACTGTTCGGCAACAAATTCGTCAGCCCGGTATCGAAACTTGGCCCCACATTCTACAAATACTACATAATGGACACAATCAACATCAATGGCGAAAGATGCATTGACCTTGCATTTACTCCATTCAATGTTGAATCATTCGGTTTTACAGGACACCTGTACGTAACAGCAGATTCCACGTTTTTCATAAAGTCGGTACAAATGAACGTTCCGCACGATATAAACATGAACTTTGTGGAATACATGAACATAAAGCAGGATTTCAGCCGCCTGCCCGACGGAACGCGTATTCTTGATAAGGAGTCTCTTGTTGCCGAACTGAAGTTGATTAATGCCATGAATGGTTTATATGCCCATAGGGAAGTTGCATACAACAACTACTGTTTTGAGATAAACGGACAAGGAGAAAAAATTCTTGACAGCCCGGCAAAGGTTGTCGAGAATGAGAATTCCATGAAAATGGATGAACAGTTCTGGCAAGCAAACCGTATAAACGAGGTTACAGAGAAAGAGCAGTCGGTGGAAAGGATGATGCGTGAACTACGCGAAAACCCTGTCTATTATTGGATTGAGAAAGGTATATCGTTCCTCTTTACCGGGTGGATACCCATAAGGGAATATGAACCTCCGGTTTTCTACGGCCCTGTCAACACGTCAGTGAGCCACAATGAACTGGAAGGCTGGAGACTAAGGACAGGAGCAATGACATCGGCCTATCTTAACCCGTACTTGTTCGGAAACTTCTTTGTTGCATACGGTTTAGGTGACCACCGCTGGAAATACATGGGAGAGATTGAATATTCTTTCAAGAAGAAGAAAGAGCACCCAAATGAGTTCCCGATACATTCGCTAAAGGCACGTTACGAGAGCGACATATTCCAGTATGGACAGAACTACCTTCACACCAACAAGGACAACATATTCCTGAGTTTCAAACGTGAAAAAGACAACAAGATAGGATATCTGAAAAAGGCTGAACTCACCTATACACGTGAGTTCTATAACAACTTCTCATATTATATAACGCTACGCAACAGGATAGACATTGCCAGCAGACTTGTTCCATTTGAAAGGACATCTACCGTTGACGGTGTGACTACGAGCACTTTTGTAAAGAATCTGAACCAGTCGGAAATTGAGATTGGGTTGCGTTATGCACCTAACGAGAAGTTCATACAAAGCAAATGGAACAGACGTTCGATTCTGCCTGAACACCCTGTATTTACGCTGAAACACAGGATTGGCGTAAAAGGCGTACTTGGCAGCGACATGAACTACCAGCACACCGAAGCCAGTTTCCAGAAGAGATTCTGGTTCTCGGCATTCGGATATACCGACTGCACCCTGAAAGCCGGCAAGGTGTGGAACAAGGTACCGTTCCCGCTATTGATAATGCCTAACGCAAACCTTTCGTACACCATACAGAAAGAGTCTTATTCATTGATGAATGCCATGGAATTCTTCAATGACGAATATGCATCGTGGGATTTGACATACTACATGAGCGGATTGATATTCAACAGAATTCCATTGATACGCAAACTCAACTGGCGCGAAGTAATAACTTTCAAAGGCATGTACGGCAATCTTAGCGACAAGAACCGCCCTGACCCACTGAACACAGGTTCGCTTTTCAAATTCCCGTACGAAAACGAAGAGTATCACTTCCTGGGTTCTAAGCCATACATGGAAGTCGGATTCGGCATCGAGAACATATTCAGGGTATTGCGCGTGGATTATGTTAGAAGGCTAACATATACCGACTTGCCCGGTGTAGACAAATGGGGTATCAGAATACAGTTCCACATCCAGTTCTGACAAACAGGCTCATCACCACCCTGCAGCCTGCCACCCTGCAGCCGAATACCATGCGGTACTCCTGAAATCGGAATTCAGTTTCACATTGCGAGCATTATTCTGCGGCATGTAAAGAGAAAGCCCGCAAGCGACAGAATCATCATAAGGAATAGAACGGTAGCATAATGCTGAATACCATTCAGGTGAATACGAAACATAAGGAAGAGCTGTTTCCAGAGCCTTAGACCAATGGGCATATTCACTTGCAGTGAGATAGCGTTTCATAACTGCATTAATGTCGAAAAAAGCCGGAAATGCAGGTGAAGCGTTATACTTTCCACCGGGAAGGTATGAAAATATGTGAACATAATCGCGTTTCTTCCCTGTATTGAAATACTTTATCACATAGGAGTATGTAACATCGGCCAAATTCTGCATACTGGGAGCATGTACTGCAGAAAGCACTGCGCCCCAGGATTCTTTTTCGTATGCTTTTATATATGCATCGATTATTTCTACCGGGCCATCGGAACTGAAGAAATGAGGCACCATCGTTGAATAGCACGCTCCGTCGCCGGGAATTTCGGCAGGAGAAGCGATTATCCATTCTACAGCATTACGCAACGCATAGGCACTCTCTACCCCTTGCATGAAGCAGGCATCGTACATTAGGCGATTGACCTTTATTGGCAGCCTGCCAAGAAGGGCGGCAAGTTCTTCTATCTCAATAGTTGTTGTAATGTTGTCACTGAATGAGTTATTTCCATTGTCAATGCCCACGGAGCGCTGCGGTGCCGAATTGATAGGACCACGCAACCAACCGCTGGCATGCGACCACATTACCAGGTCGAGGGTTTCCGTGGGATAATCCTTTATGATATAATCGAGTACAGTTGCAAGAACAGCCGTGTCACTTGAACATACATCTTCATTGAAAAGGATAAAATTTGAGTTCCCGACTTCACCATTGGACATTCTGAAGTATTGGGTAAGCATTGGAAAACCTTTGTCATCGACATATACGAAAAGGCGGCAATCGCGGGGAATTGAGGGGACTGCTTCAACAATCTCGTTTATATCCAAAGCAGCGTAATCGTTCAGGCTGTTTTCGGCAATCATGTACACCAGCAAGGTTTTGCGCGCAGTCTCGCCTTTATCTATGACATCCGGCATCACCTTCAAAGACACAGATTCTTTGTTGCACGAAAAAAGAAGAACGGGCAACAAGAAAAGGAGGAGGCCTTTACGAAGAATCATGTTATGGTTTTACAAACTTGAACTTTTCACCTAAATATCGCACGGTCTTGCCTTGTTTTTCAACAAGTTTCTTCTTTATTTTCGCTTCAGTTTTTGCAAGTTTTGAACGTTTCTTGGAGAAGTAGATGACAGAAGTGCGACCAGGCATATTTTCCTGAAAAGTCATATAATCCTTCAATTCGTAGGCGTAATATTGGCGATGAAGAAGGAATTTCGTCTTTTTATCGAGTTTTGCACCGTCAACAGGCATAATCTCGGTAAAATAAACAACAGAATCGGAAAATGAAAATGATGCCCCGAAAAGATAGATGGTTTCATCCTTATCGCTCTTTGCATTTGCCGTTGAGCAAACTGCAGCAAGAGAGAAGAAAAATATTAATATTGCTTTTTTCATACTCAGCGAATCTAATAAGTTGTTCAAATTTCTAATAACATTTTTTCTTATATTGGGGGAGCGTTATTTCGTTGTTTTTACATTAAAAAAAAATTGACGATATAAATTAGCACAGCCCCCAATTTCAATTTACAAAATTAAGAAAAAATACTGTCCCATAAAAATATATAGCCTTTTTTAACGATAAACAAACAGTTGTTCACGTCGTTTGCACATAGCATAGATATTAAACTCTGTTAAAAAAGCACCTTTTTACCGCTATATATCTATCTTTGCATAAAAGAAATAAACGGATTGCTTTTGGGTTATAGCAATCACAAGTTTCAAAGGTATATTGATGAAAAAGAGTACTTTTATGCTACTGCCACTTGCACTGCTCTTCTGCATATTGACCAGCAGAGCAGATGCAGACATGCCATGTGCAGCTCCAACGGCACAAGATAAAGCATGCGCCATTGAAGACATAAGCAAAATAGACCTTGAAACACTTGCCGACATAATGCAAAGTTGCCGGTTTGAATTGCCAAACAGCATTCGGTTGCATACTCCACGACATGAAGAACTGGTACAGCCGGGCAGAATGTCATACAGCAGCAAAACTACCAACACCTGCGCAACACTTCAATTACAGCAGAAATACTCACATAAATTCCAAGAAAGCCATAAGGCCATTGCCGCATCCCGTCATATCAGGGGTTACTATATATACACTCTGCGGCATATAATCATTTAGTGTCAAAGAAAGAGGATTGTAATCCATTCCGACCTTTATTGTGCGATAACTATGTATCGCACAGTTCTGACCGTTGTGTTAACTACGGCAAAATTCACATTATTTTAACTTGAACACTAAATGAAATGAAAAACGAGATTGACAAAGATTTACTGAGAGCAAACAACATATCAATAAGGAAACAGACAACAGCATTACCTTTTCTATTGCTGGCAATTGCAGCCATATTACTTGGTGGAGCATTACTGATAGAAAACGACAGCGAGGCCAAAATGCCCCTATTGCTTGTTGCCGTAGTGACTGGAATTTTCGGCATTGCAAAGATGTTCAACATGCCGACTGTACTTTTATATGGCGAGAAGAAGGAACCCATGAACGAAGAAGAACTGTTTTTTGACATAAAGGCAAAAAACAGCGTTCTTGAGATGCTGCGTAACGGTGAATTTACCAAATTGAGAGCCGAGGCGAAAGACGGAAGCAACTATCCTCTAAAAGTAGAACTGTACTCTACTGAAAAAGGCAATGTCGCAATATACCGCATTTATCATTTCATTCCATATACATACGAAGCATTGACAGAGTATAATTTATATAAAAAGGTAAAAAGCAACGATGAAAATTGAGAAAATCTCAATCTCCGCCTTTTTTTTGGGGTATTTACAACATAAAAGCACAGAAACCGCCTTTCAATCACAAAGTTCAAGCAATTAACAACACTTTTTAACAAAAAAAAACACAGTTATATATATGTTTAAAAAAAATATACATACCTTTGCAATGCAATCAGCACCGGACTGGTTGTTACAAACATTGATTTCCGGCATAATTAAAACAAATTAACTATGAAAAAGGTATTTTTGACAATCGCTCTTTTGTTGACAACAATGGTTGCAAGCGCTCAGTTCTATGTAGGTGGCGGTCTTGACTTCACAAAGCATGGTGATACTTCAATCAACGTTAAGCCTGAGGTTGGTTACAAGCTCGCTGAGGCTTGGACTGTAGGTGCTGAGGTTGATTTCGGTTGGGTTAAGGATGGCGACACAACTCTTGCATTGACTCCTTATGCTCGTTACACAGCTCTTACAGCTGGTGAGTTCTCACTTTTCGCTGAGGCATACGTAACAGTTAAGACTATCGACGATGAGGGCTTTGGCTTGGGTATCCGTCCTGTAGTTGCTTACAACTTCACAGAGAACTGGACTATCGCAGCAAAGTTGGGTGACGGTCTCCACTTCCAGGACAAGAAGATGGCTGGTTACGATGAATCTAAGTTCGGTCTTGATTTGGCTAACAATCTTTCATTCAGCCTCTACTACAACTTCTAATAAGGAATTTGTATAAAATAAAAAAAATGAGCGCATTGCGCTCATTTTTTTATTGCGTAATGGCAAATCTAGGCTCAGTAGAAATTTACTGTGGGTAAGTATATAAATTTGAAATTCTGAAAAGAAAGAATTTGGCTCAGTAGAAATTCAGTGTGGGTAATATTTTACTTGTACGATTATTTTCTATCTGGAATATCTTATTCCAAGGTTAGTTTTACCCTTAATCAATATCTTGTATTCCTTTTGCAGTCGTTCTATCATGTTCTTTTGGCGGCCAAAAGAACGAAAAGCCCCGGCACAGAGTTCACCAGTCGCATGATGCTTTGCTCATGAATTGCCGTGCAATATCATTCGGTCACATCAGTAGTGCCGAAGAATGTTGCCAGCAACTT
>JAZNDZ010000123.1:0-58346 GCA_045588345.1 Bacteroidaceae bacterium | reverse complement strand
ACTGGTGAACTCTGTGCCGGGGCTTTTCGTTCTTTTGGCCGCCAAAAGAACATGACAGAACGACTACAAGAGGAATACAAGATAACTGATTAAGGGTAAAATTAACCTCAGAATAAGATATTCAAGATAGAAAATAATCGTATATGTACAATATTACCCACACCTTTTTTCTACTGAGCCATGGCCGGCCGAAGAATGTTGCCTGCAACTTGTGAGCAGAAGGCCATCATTGTTGCATGATTGAATGTCTAATAATATCTGTTTACAGCAGAGCAGCGCCCCTCAAGGGGCGCTGCTCTGCTGTATAAATATGCGGGTGATTTTATTTGTTCCCTTTTTCCATTTCATCTTCAACAAGATGTATCTTCTTGAGGATAACCTCTGCATCCTGTTTCAGTTTCTCCACCTTCTGGTGCATGACATCTACGAGGCTTGCACCTTTCTTGTTCGATACACTAAGGAAACCGATATTGTTCTCGTATGTTGCAATTTCATTCTTGAGTGTCTCGTACTGTCGTATAAGATAATCGCGCTCACGTTGCAGATTATTGCCGCCCTTGCCCATGTTGTTGCGGAAGTTTGCCAGTCTGCGCTCATTGGCATCTATGTGAAGTTTTTCGTATAGTGCATTCAATGCCTGCTTGTATTCCTTGTATACTTTATCTTTCTCCTTGAAAGGAACAAAGCCTATGCTGTTCCATTTTGTTGTCTGTTCTGCAATGAGCTTGGTCTGTTCATCTGCCGGAAGGGTAGTGTCAATGGCTTTGAGTGCTTCAATTACTTCGCGTTTCTGTGCAAGGTTGTTCTGTTCTTCGGAACGCTGTGATGATGTTGCTGCGTTGCGGCGCTCAAAGAAACTGTCACATGCTGTCACGAATCGTTTCCACAATGCATCAGAATGTTTCTGTGGAACTGGGCCAACTTCTTTCCACTCTTTCTGTAGTTTTGTGAGTTTGTCGGCTGTTGTCTTCCAGTCTTCGCTATCCTTAAGTTGCTCGGCTTGTTCGCAAAGTGCTTTTTTGCGTTCAAGATTGTTTGCCAACGCATTTTTTGTCTCTTTGAAGAATTCGCTCTTTTGCTTGAAGAACTCGTCGCATGCAGCACGGAAACGCTCAAAAATTTTGAGGTTCATCTTCTGTGGTGCAAAACCAATGCCTTTCCACTGTGCCTGCAACTCAAGCACCTGTTGTGTCGCATTGTTCCATGCCTGGTATGTGGTCATTGATGCAAAATCAATTCCTTCTATCTGCTCGCATATCGCACTTTTCTTCTCAAGATTCTCTTTTTCAACCTCTTTCTTTGCCTCAAAATGTTCCTGATGACGGCGGTTTACTATGGTCGATGCCGTTTTAAAACGATTCCAAACCTCTTCGCGCAATTCAGGCGCTACAGGGCCTGTCTCGCGGAATTCATTGTGCAACTGCTGTAACTGGCGGAATGCGTTGATAACATCCTCTTCCTTTTCCAAGGCTTCGGCAGCCTCGCATATTCTGGTCTTTATCTCAAGGTTCTTCTTGAAATCGTATTCGCGGAATTCGTGGTTGATTTTCAGTACATCGTAGAATTGTTCAACGAGCAACTGATACTGTTTCCACAATGCTGTAACATTCTCCTGTGGAACGTTCTTTATCTCTTTCCATTGTGCCTGCAGAGTCTTGAACTCATTTACCTCAGGGGTGCCTTGTCCTGCTTTTTCCACAAGTGTCTGCAATTGTTCAAGCAGAGCTTCTTTTTTTGCCAGGTTATTTTTCATTATTTCTTCCTGGGCTGCAATCCATGCATTGCGCTTTGCCTTTATCTGGTTCATGACATCTTTGAAAGGCGCATCAAGTTCATCCTCTCCGGGGATAAAAAGCGATGCTTCACCGCCTTGTTCAACGAACTCCTTGTGCGCTGTTTCAATTTCTGCTGTGCGCATGCGGTAAAAGAGAACTTTAAGGCCTTCGGTCTCGCTTTTGCAGTTGAGTACATCTTCGCTCTCTGCTATTGCTTTCAAGCGCTCGATAATCTCCTGACGGTTTGCCGGTCTTGAGCCTGCATTCTCACTTTCCTCATCTTGTGCGACGGGAGTCTCTACTTCTGTCTCCATGGCAGGCTGTTCATTGCTAAACTCGGTCGTAGCGGCATTGTCAGCCTGTTCAGGGGTTTTCACGATGTTCTGCTCCTCGGGCATTGCATCGGGTTTCAATGTTTCACTCATCTGCTTAAGTTTTAAGAGTTTTTACTTAAAATCCATTTGTGCGCCTGTGCGCATTATTCTGCGAATATAAAAAATAAAATCCGGTTATCAATCAATTTGTGCCAATCTTTTTGGTTTTTTATTTTCTTTCAAGGTGTTGTATAATCAATCAAGCAGGGAAAGTTCGCGAACTTTCCCTGCTTGATTGATTATGTATGGATTGTTTACTTGATGTAAACCTTCTTGCCGTCTATTACGTAAATTCCGGCCGGGAGTGTGCTTGTCTTTTCTGCATCTGTAGTTTCAAGCACTTTTACACCGCTTATAGTGAATACTGCATGACTGTTGCCGTCGTTTGCAATAATGTCCTCAATACCGGCAATCTCTCCGCTATCGTTCTTGACTGTGTATTTGAGTGTAATGCCTTCTATGGCTCTGCCATTGGCATCAATAAAGTAACCGGTAGGTATTTCAAGGATGTATGTTCCGTTGCCCTTGAGTGGCTCTGTGGTCTTCAGTGCAGCCTGCAGCATTCCAATCATTGCACCTTCGCTATTTTCCAATGTCTGCTCAAGTGCATAGGTCCAATCCTTGCCTTCGGCATATAGTCTTGGCTGCAGACTGGCATCGTCGCTGTGTACAGCGTAATAACTGAATGTAAAGACAAAGTGCGACAACTCTTCAACTGTTGCGCCGTTTGCAGGTGATACCTCGTCGATTGTTGCTGCTGGAGCATTGCCTGTCAGTACATATTTCACCAATGTGCGCACACCATATTTTGTCGGTACAGGGATTCCCATGTTCATGCCTGAGGGGTTAAGCATGATGTCACCGGCTGTGATGTTGATGTTCAACTCCATGTTATTGTATGTTGTAAGAGGCTCTGCTGCTGTGATTGTCAGTGTGTTCTTGTCGGTCTGTTTTACAGTGAATGCTGTCTTGATACCTTCTGCTTCAATCTTGAGGTCATCTGTTGCTGCAATACCCTCTTCGCAGGTAACAGTTATTGTTTCCAAACGGTCGAATGTGCTTCCTGCTGCCGGTGATACGGTGTATATAGGATATTCGCGCTGCATGTATAGTTTGGGGAGTACATGTCCTTCTGTAACTTTGTCGGCCGGATAGCAACCGTATGTTTTATGTTCGGTGGAGTAGTGGATTGTGTAACCGTCACAAGTGATGGCAGCATTGCTGTCTGCATCAACAGTAACGCTCCATACAGCACCTTCTGCTGGTTTTTCTGCTGCATAGTTGAAACTTGTATATGTTCCGGTGTGGTATACATAGCGACCAAGTTCGTCCTGAATTGTGTATCCGCCTTCTGCGGCTGTGAATGTGAAGCCTGCGCACTCAACAGTTTCGATATACTTGTCATTTGCTGCTGTTGCTGTCTTTGTGGGCAAGTAGCCGTATGCTTTTTCTCCATAGAAGTATGTCGCTGCGCTGTCGGCTGCAACGATTGCATACTTGTTGCCCGAAGTGACACTGTTTGCAGGAACGTAAGGCATGGTGCGTGAAACTATATATGTCTGTTCTGCAACTGCGCTCTTGAATACTGCATCACCGTCAACCTTAACGGCAATTACTTTTATAGTTGTCGTTTGTGTAAGGTTAAAGTACATGACCCAATACTTGCTGCACTTTGTGCTGCCGGTGTCGTTCACATAATCCTCATAACTTGGGTCTGTGCCGTCAAGAGTGTAGTAGAGTACGGCACTCTCGTCTGTGGTCTCTGCTGTTACCTGTACCTTGTCGGCATAAACCACTACGGGTGTCTTGAACTCCGGAGCCGGAACGGTTACGCTACCGGCATCAGGTGTGTATTCGATTGTGATTGACTTTACATAGTATGCACGCTGTGTTGCTGTCCAGCTGATTTTGATATCACCTGTGGTGCCCTCGCAGTTGAATGTGTAGGCTGTATTCGATGTTGTCAGGGTGTATGCCTCTGATGTCTGGTCGCCAACTGATATTGTCAACTTGGCATCACCGTTGGCTGCGATACAGCTGTTTACGGTAACGCTATTTATCTTGCATCCGGATAGTGCCGATGTGCTTAGCTCATATGTCGGGTTTACTGTATTCTTGCTTCCTATCTGGATGCCTTTCGTAGCATTCCAGCCGATGTAAGTCGAAGAGGTTGCGTTCCACTCGATATCGCTGAGTGTAACGGTGCCGCCTTCGGTTGTGAGTTCACCGCTTTTGAAAGTGTGGGTGTAGGTCTCTGCACCCGCTGTCGCTGCCATAAGAATGAGACAGAACAGTGAAAGTAAAAGTTTCTTCATATACAAAAATATTTATACAATTAAATTCTCCGGTTTATGTCTGCAAAATTACTGTTTTTATATGAATTATAAAAGTTATTTGCTGTCAACGTGCTGATTAACATTCCTTAAAAGGCATATAACCAAAAAGATGTCATGACATCTTTTTGGTTATATGCTGCGACTCGTTAGGGTTCACTATTCTGTTACAGTCTTTATTCTTCGTGAAGTATTGTCTTTAACATTCCAATCAATGAGTCAATGTTGAACTCTGTACCTACGATTTCTCCCTCTTTTGCTGCATTGGGCAGGAGTACAAGCAGGGTAGGGCATATCTGTATATTGTATTTTTCTGCAATCTCAAGGCCTTCACCCTCTTCTATGTCACGCATTATGGGTACAAAGCGCTCATTTACGAACTGGCCGAATTTTTCTTGTGGAAATACCTCTTTTTCCATTCTGCGGCATGGACCACAAGTTTTTGTGTGGCAGTCAATGAGTACATATTTTCCTTCGTTCTTGGCTTTTTCAAGTGCCTCTTCAAGAGTCATGTCGTAGAAAATAACGCCAGGTTCTTCGGTAAGTTTCCTGTACTCTTTAACGGGTTTTTCTTCAACTGCTGCTTGCTCTGTCTCTGCTGTATTCAGTTGTTGCTCTTTTGCCGGTACTACACTGCTTGAGCATGAGAACATTGATGCAACGAGCAGTATGCCGATTGTTTTTGTGGCTTTCATATCAATTGTTATCTGTTTTTGTTAGTGTTTTCGTGATAATTTCTTCCATGCCACCTCCGGGGGGCGGTGCGTATGATGTTACTATTTTTCCTTCCCGGTCTATGATAATGTACCTTGGAACTCCCGAAACGTGATATTCGCTTTCGAACTGTGATTCATATTCGCAATCGGGTATAAGGTTAAGCATTCCGTCCATTTTTCTCTTTTCAAGTGCTGCCAGCCATTTCTCTTTTGCTCCCTTACGGTCAATGGATACGGTTATGAACTCTATATCGGGGTTGTTGCTGTAACTGTTGCGCAAGGCAATGTATTGTGGCATTTTTGCAAGGCAACTGCTGCACCATGTCGCCCATACGTCTATTACCAGTACTTTGCCATTGAACTCGGAGAATGTATGTTCTTTGCCCTCTTTGTCATAAAGGATTGGTGCCGGAGCCTTTTCACCTGGCATTATATTCCTGTAATTGTTGAAGAGTGATATGATTTCTCTTTTCAGCATGCTTTCCTTTACGTTCTTTTCAATGAGCGGGCGAATGGCATAGAACTCTTCATTGCATCCGCTGTTGCGGAAGGGGAACTTTAGTTTTTTCATGTATGCGATGTGAAGCGCGTCGTTCTTGCATGAAAAGACTGCCTTCATCTTCGCATAGTCATTGCTGTTCATGCTACGGGGGTGATAGAATACTGTTATTGTAATTCCGTCACGTGCCTCATTGAAATTGTCGCCGCGCTCCATTGCCTTGAGGGTAAAGTAATGGTCGACAAAGCGCGCTGTGTCGCGTTCTGTCATATATGACTCGACTATCGCATCGTCGAGCGCTATTTCTTCAATGTTCTGGGGCAGCAGTGCAATGTCATCATTCTTGCCGCGGCAACGGAACATGTATTCACCGCTATGCCAAATGTAATGGCACAGATTCTTGGTGTGTAGCAGTGCATTTTCTTTTCCTATCTGTTTCTCAATGGCTGTGAAGTTGTCTATGATATCCTTTGCGGAGTTGAACTCCTTTTGCCATAAGGAGTCAATGTCTGCATGCAATTGTGCAGCACTCCTGTTTGCGGCCTCTGAGCATGACGCATTAAGCAGGAGGAAGAATAGAAGCAGGGTTGTCGTGGCTGTCCTCATTTGCATTTACTCCTTTTCTAATCCTTTTGCTATGCCGACAAGGTTCAGACCGTATGTCTCAAGCATGTAGTCTACTACAAGATTGTATTTTTCCTTTATCATAGGATACTTGCTTGAGGGATAACGTGCCTCGAACTGCTCCGGTGTCAGCCACATGGCATTCTTTATGTAGGCTGCGAACAGGTTGTTGTCTTTGTTGCCTTTTGCCCAGTTGTAACTATGGAGTATGTATGTCTTCGGGTTCCAGACATCATCGGTACGGCCGGTAGTTGCATAATGGTCATATATGTCATCTACAAATCCTAACTTGTATTTGTAGTTGCTCTTTGACGGGTTGTAATGGTCTATAATCATGTCGTCGCTGAAGTCAAAACCTGTCCAGAACTCGTCGGGAGATACAATCTCGTTCTTGTTCATAGCGTTATAGATAGCCTGTATAATGAAGATGCATCGCTGTTGTCTAAGGGCATATTCTGTATCGGTTCCGTTTATAATCTCATCCTTGAAACTGATGGCCCAGTTGTCAAAATTACCCAGTTTGATTGACTTGTATGGGTTTGTTTCTGTTCCGCCGCCGCTCTCTTCATTATCTTCTTCGCCAAAGTCACGGGGCTCAGTGCGCAGATTGTGTATCATATATATCTTGACAGGGAATGTGGATTTTGCGAACTCCTTGCTTATGTTGGGGAATATGTAATTATAGAAGTAGTCGACGTAGAAAGGGAGATGCTCTTCGGGGAGATTCCATGCAAGGTCTTCCCGTTCTTCTTCATATCCGGCAACGTAGATATCGCCCGTACCGGCCGATACCCAATCGCGGTTGAGGTCGGCTTCGGTAATATCCTTGTAGAGCAGGTATACTTCATACTCGTTCTTGATGCTGCCGATTATGGAGTCATATTTACTGTCGCCTTGCGGGAAACCTCCACGGATGGGGGAGTAGTTGCCCGAAGGGCTAAGTGATTCTTCGTCGCTGCATGCAGTGAATGAAACCATGCATGCGAATAATATCAATGATGTTCTTATAAATCTTTTCATGGTATCTCTTTTTTCGGGTAGAATCATTCAATGGTCGGTACACGCTTGCTCGGGAGTTCGTTCTGCACGAGACTTCCGTTGCTCTGCAATGCCTCATCAGGAATTGGAACAGTATATAGCAAATCGCCTTCCTCAAGACTATAGGTGCTTGTTGTCTCGGAATCATCATACCATTTGTGGGTCAATGCGGGCATGCCCCAACGGCGTAGGTCGAACCAGCGGTGTCCCTCAAAGCAGAGTTCGCGGCGACGTTCGTCGCGTATGAATTCTATGAGTTCCTGCTGGCTGTCAAACTCTTCTTCTTCAAAGTCCTCAGGGTCAAAACGCATTTCACGCAAAGTGTTCAAGGCTGCTGTTGCATCCGCCATGCCCTCATTGCCAAGCATTGCCATTGCCTCAGCATAGTTGAGGTATGCCTCAGAGAGGCGTAGACAGCGTCCGAATACTCCTACGGCATTCTGTGGCAAGTAGTATGTGGTGCCGATGTTGACTTTACCGAATGGCATGTGCATCAGTGTTCCATCGCCTTTGGGTGCCTGGACAATGTATCTTTCGAGTCTAAGGTCGTAATCCACGTATGTACCTAACAAATCTTCTGAAGCCTGGAAATACGCATGCATTTTGCTGCCTGTAATGGAGTTGTTGGTGTTGGCTCCTTCGTGGCTCCACTTGAACATGTCCTGGACGTTGCCGTATGGCCATATAGTCTCGCTTGACTTGTAACTGGGGAATACGTAGTAATTGCGTATCTCGTTACCATCTTCGTCTTCGCCGTAGAATTCAACTTCATTAAGGTTGACAAGTTTGAATTGCTTGTTGTCCATGACAAGTTTTGCGTATTCCGCAGCCTTTTCCCAGTTCTCCATGTAAAGGTACGTGCGTGATAGCATGAGCTGTACCATTGGAAGACTGGTACGGTAGTTGTCGCTCCACTGTTCGCTTTCGGGGAGGCTCATGTATGTCTTCTCGGCTGTGTGCAGGTCGCTTAGAATCTGCTCATACACCTCTGCAACACTTTTTCTCTTCAGGTAATCGTTGCTCTCTTCAATTCCGCTGTTCAGTTTCAGGGGTACACCAAGGGATTCAGGGGCAAGGTTGTATGGCTGTCCGAAAATGTTCACAAGGTTGAAGTAGTAGAAACCGCGAAGAGCGTATGCCTGGGCTTTAACCTTATTTATATTGTCGGGGGTATCGCTTACGCTCGGGAGATAGTCAAGTACTGCATTGGCACCGAGAATTACCTCGTAATATCTCTCGTACATGTTTATGTGACCGGCTCCTGCCTCTTCCATCATCTTGAACATGTCGGGTTGCCATGAGTAACTGGCAAGGTAAAGGTTACCGTCAAAACCTTCGTTAGGTGTCTGGTAGGGGGCTGCCTCAATGTCATCTTCAAGAAGGCCAAGGAAGATGTTGAAACCTTCCATGTCGTTACGCTGGTATGCCTCGCCAAGCAACAGCTCGTTGAGGGAGGTCGCGTCTTCGGGGACAAACTCACTTTCTGAATCAGGCTCAAGAAAGTCACTGCAGGCTGTCAATGTAAGGGCTGCTGTCAGTGTAAAAATGCTATATCTCAATTTCATGGTCATCTCTTTTTAAAGTCCGATACTCAGTCCTAATGAATATATTCTTGGCTGTATGCTGTAGCCAAGTTCAGGGTCATAACCCTTCCAGTCGTCGCTTGCTATCACAAACAGGTTATTGATGTTTGCACTGAACTGTATGCGTGCAAGGCCAATCTTCTTGCAAAGTGTACGTGGAACACTGTATGAGAGCGACAACTGTGTGCAACGCAGGAATGATGCGTCGGCAACTCTTACATTTGACTGCGCCCACATGGAGTAGATGTTGTCGTACAATCCGTTGGGGAGGTTCAGGTTGTAGAGGTCACGTACCGAGGTGTAAAGTGCAGGTATGTTTGTGTGTGCCTCATCACCAGGCTGTTTCCAGCGGTCGTTCAACTCCTTTGAAAGGTTGCTGAAAATGTCCGGCATTTTGCCGTATGTGAATGTAGAGTAGGGGTTCGGGAGGCGTTTCTTTGCTCCGAGCGCTACTGCGAAATCAAGTCCCAGGTTGAAGTTCTTCCAACGGAATCGTGTGTTGAAACCTCCCGAGAAGTCGGGCTCGCTCTGTCCTGAATATACAAGGAATGTGGTTGGGTCCACACTGCCGTCGCCTTCTACTGCATCGTATGTGGCATGATTGAAAGTAGGGTAGCCGGTCCTTCCGTCAAGGCCTGTGAAATCATAGGACCAGAATGCCGACAGCGGGTATCCTTTCTTGAGCGGGCGGTCACTGCTTCCGTTTAGGAAATCGGTATGGGTGAGTTCATCGGCCTTGGCTGTGCGGTCGCTGCTTTGTGACTTGTTCCAGTTCTTGCCGGCGTTCATACCTATTGTCCATGCAATGTTATTTGTGCGTATTGGTGTGAAGTTCAGTGTTACTTCGACACCGCTGTTGCTTATCATACCTCCATTAAGGGGCATTGTAGACATTCCATATTCCTGTGCAATGTCTTGCCTTATAATGGCGTTTGACTTGCGGTGATAGTATTCGAAATTCATTGTGACACCGAACAAGGCAAGGTCGGCACCAAGGTTTAGTGACTTTGTGCGCTCCCATTTGAGTTGTTTGTTCGGCAGACTGGAAATTGCGAGATAGTATTCGTTGTAACTCTGCAGCAATCCCTCGTAACGTACAATCATTTCAGGGCTCAAGGAGTTTACCACGTTGCCCTGTATACCGTATGAAGCACGCAGATTCAATTGGTCGAGCCAAGGAATAGCCTCCATTATGAATGGTTCTTGAGCCACTTTCCATGAGGCTCCGAATGACCATGTTGGGTCGAACTGCTTGTTAACGTCTTGACCGAAACGGTTCGAAGCATCGGAACGTACATTTACATTGACTACATAGCGGTTCTTGAAAGCATAGGCTACTGTAGCAAAGAATGACATGTAGTTGGTTGTGGTTGACATCTTGTTCCATGCTCCGTTGTATAACTGTTGGAGTGCGCCCCAACCTACAGATACGTCACTGCCAAGCGGCTTGAAGTTCTCGGGTAGCGTAGGTGATACAAGTATTGAACCGCGTTCGGGAACAAAACCCCAAACGGTGTTGCCCTCGCTCACACTCTCGCTTGAGCGTATTTCCATACCCAGCATGGCATTAAGCCTATGGTTCTCGTTGAACTCTTTGCTGAACTGGAGCCTGTGAGACGTGCTGTATGAAAGGCCTTGTGAGTTGGCCTGTTTGAGTTCACCGCCGTATGGCATAAGAGCTGCGTTGAATCTGTCGGAACCGGCCTTTTCGCTGCCATAAGGATATCCCCTGTAAAGTTGCTCTATGCGTGAGGTCTTTTCTCCAGCGTAACTTTCACTCTTGTTATTGGTAACTGCCATGCTGGCTGTTCCCTGGTATGTGAGCCAACTGAGAATCTTGTACGATACGTTCAGTGAGGCGTTGAAGTTGGTTCCGCGGTTTTCGGAGTAACTGTTCTCCATCTCGTTGAAGATGTTGTATGAATACTGGTTCTTGGCACCGAGCTGTGTGTTGTACTGGTATGTGTAGTACCTTGAATAGAATGCTCGCTCGCCGTTCTCCTCGTAGGCAGGTATTGCACGGCTTGTATTCATTGCGTATGTATATGGGTTTACTCCGGCTCCGTATCCATCCGCATTGCGCACACTGCCGTTAATCTGTGCATTTATGCTCAGTTTGTCGTTTATGTTGCTGTTGATGCTGAGGCGTGCTGTTATCTGGTCGTTCTGGTTGCCTACTTCGTATCCTTTATTGTTCTGGTAACCGATTGATGCATTATAGGTATACTTGTCGGTACCGCCCGATACGCTCAGGTTGTGGCTCTGACTCACGGAGTTGCGTGTCAGCAAGTCGAACCAGTCGGTATTGACGGTTTCAAGGCGTTGCAGATATCGCGAGAACTGCTCTTCGGTAATCATGCGCTTGTTGAACATTGACATGAGGCCTTCGTAGGTGTAAATCTGTGGCAATGGCTCTGTTTGGTAGCGTACGCCGGCTTCATAGGCTTCTTTACTGAATTGTATGCGCTCGTATGAGTTCATAAAATCGTACATGTCGTATGTGGGGCGTTCGCGTACAGATACATTGGTGTTGTAGTTTACACTGATGCGGCCTGGCGTTCCTTTCTTTGTGGTGATTACAATGACACCGTTCGATGCCTTGGAACCGTAGATTGCTGTTGCTGAAGCATCCTTCAGAACGGTGATATTGTCAATATCCTGTGGATTGAGCCATGAAATCTGGTTGCCGATGAGTTCACGCATGTCTGATGTTATGGCCGAACTCATGTCAATAGATAGGGGGTCTTCCTGAATGACACCGTCAACAACCCACAACGGGTCACTGTTTCCCAAAATGGTAGATGTTCCGCGAATGGTAATCTTTGGGGATGCGCCCACACGTGCCGATGTGTTGACAACGGACATGCCGGCAACCTTTCCTTGAAGCATTTGGTCAATGGTCTGGTATGCGGGCATCATGATGTCGTCGGCTTTCACTGTTGTGAATGCTCCTACCATGTCCTTCCGGGGTAGACGATTGTAACCGTCTTCCACAATCGTAACCTCGGCGAGCATTGCTTCATCGGTTTTCAGAACAACTTCAATGGGCTTGCTTATGAGTTCTTTTGTCAATTTCATCTTGACCGTCTTGGTGCCGATGTAACTGAAGACTATCTCGTCGTCGCCTGCCAGATTGATGTCTACAATGAACTCGCCGTGAATGTTGGTGCTTGTACCTCTTGCAATCTTGCCGTTTTTCATTACTGCTACACTGGCTGCAGGCAATGGCTCACCAAATTCGTCTGTAATGACACCTTTTACCCCTGTACCGGTCTGTGCCAACAAAGGTGTAGAGTACAAAAGGAATGCAATTGTACACATGAGGCTGATTATCAACTTATTATTTTTCATAATTCATATTGTTGATGCTGTTCTTCTCTTATTAATGTGCTAATGTAAGGTTTTTTGACAAGAATTGCATATGAAAACCTAATAAAAATGAAAAAAAATGAAAAAATGAAAAGGAATCGGTCTTTATCTGTACATTAGGTCAATCCAGTTCCACTTCTATGGCGCAAGGGAATGCGTAACTGCGGTCGCCGTGCAACCACAGGCTGTTGTATATGTTAGCAATTGTACGTTTTAATTTTTTCTTTGCAATTTTCTTTCCCTTGTACCGGACTGTCACTTTTTTGTCAAGGTCGACCATGTTGTCGTTGAGGTAGATTGTCAGCCTTGAATAGTCGCACCGTGAAATGTCTATGGTGTTGCCTTCAATGCTTGCTTCTACAGTCTGTCCTGCTGCCAATTCCTCCTTTGGAGCCGATAACCAATAAAAATGTTCGCGAACGACCTCTTCCTGTCGCCAGATGACTCTTTTGGGGTATGGGTTGCGTCTGTATTGTGACATCCAGCCTATGGCATCGGCATCAGCGCCGTCCATCCAATGTCCTTTTCCTTTTAGTATATTGGTAAGGTGAATGTATTTCCCGGGATTTGCCGTTGCCAATGAGTCAAGGAGTGCACCTTTTTCTTTAGCCAGGCGGTTACGTTGGTATGCGCTGTCGTTCTCTCCCATCCAAATGGTGAAAGGGAGGTTCATGAGGTTTGCTTGTGATGCATTTCCGGGGTGACCGGCCATCATTGCTGCTGCAGCCCACCTGTCGGCCATGCGAGGTGCCATGCGCCATACGCCGTCGCCGCCGGCAGAGTATCCCATCAGATATACTTTGTTGGGGTTCACTCCCTCAAAAACGGCACATGCTTTGATGAGATTCTCGAACAACTGGTCGAGTCCTTTCCGGTGCCACAGATTCCATGTGTTCCATGGTGCACGCGGTGCTACGTATACACCCTCGTTCAACTGGTACAGGTATATCTGGTTCATCCACTGTTCGTCATTGACCTCCTTGGGGCATTCCCCGCCGCCATGCAACGAAATGAAAAGGCTGCGTCCGTCCTTGGGAAGCGGACCGAATGTGCGGCAGGCACATGGCAATGCCAATGTATCATTGGATATTGTGAGTCTGCTCCATTGGTCTTTCAATTGGCGCGCGGTCTCCTGCATCCAAAGGGAGTCGATTATCTCGGCGGCTCTCTGTGCCTCTTTCCTGTCAAGTTTCTTTTTTGAGAATTTCTGTTTGCAGAGTTCTCCGTTACCTCTCTTAGCCCACTCTTCAAGGGCATCGGTCTGTGCCATGGCAAGGCACGATACAAACAGCAATGCTGCGGTGAGTATGTTTTTCATTTTAAGGTTGTAAGATTGCTACACCATTACCTGGCTCAGTGCCATTGAAATTATCATATAGAATGTCATTCCGCTTATGTCATTGATAATCTGGATGAACGGTCCTGTCGCAACGGCCGGGTTAATATTTATGCGTTCAAGTACCATTGGTATCATTGTGCCGAATGATGATGCGAAAAGCACTACTACGAACAGGCTTAAAGGAACTGCTAAGGTCACAATGTCAAAAGCACCGTAAATTACGAAGTTGTAAATGTACACCATCAATGAGAGTATTGTGGCATTGATTGTGGCGACAACCAATTCCTTCATTATGTGCTTGAATATGTGTTGCGAACTGAGCGAGTTGTTTGCCAGTCCCTGTACTGCTATTGCAGATGATTGTGTGCCCACGTTTCCGCCCATTCCGGCAAGCAGGGGAATGAAAAGTGCCATTTCGGGGTGCGAACCAAGTGTGCTGGTGAAACAGTCGAGCAGTATTGATGAACCGATGCCTCCTAACATTCCGATGATGAGCCAGGGAAGCCGTGCTTTTGTCTGTATGAAAACGTTGTCGCTTGTCTCGACATCCTGGGTAAGACCGGCTGTAAGTTGCTGGTCGTGCTCTGTCTGTTCGCGTACCTCGTCCATGATATCGTCGACGGTAATCTGCCCTACAAGACGGTTAATCTTGTCTACGACGGGAATTGCCACAAGGTTGTACTTTTCGATGAGCATGGTTACCTCGTCTATCGGGGTGTCCACATCAACACTCACTACCTTGGTGTTCATTACATGTTTTACCTTTGAAACCGACGGACTGGTAATCATCTTGGTAAGCGGGAACAGTCCGCAGAGCCTTTCATTGTCATCTACAACGTATACGTAGTAGATGTCATCAAGGTCTTCGGCCTGCTGGCGCATCTCCTTGAGACATTCGGGCATACTCCAGTTCTCGTTCACGACAATCATCTCGGTACTCATGAGACCGCCGGCCGTGTCTTCGTCATACTGCAGAAGGTCTACAATGTCGCCGGCCTGCTCAATATCCTTGATGTGCTGGAGTACCTCTTCTTGTTTCTCCTCGTCCATCTCGCGGATAATCTCCACGGCATCGTCGGTGTCCATGTAGTTGACGAAACGCTTTGCAATGGCTTCGGAGGGGAGTTCCTCGAGCAGTTCGTTACGCATGTCCTCATCCATCTCGGTGAGGGCATCGGCAGCCTTCTCGTTGTCAAGCTGGCGATAGAGGAAGCGTGCCTCTTCTATGTCGAGTTCAAGGCAGAGTTCGGCAATGTCGGCAGGGTGCATCTTGGATACTTTCTCCTGCAACAGAACAGAGTCTTTCTGCTCAATGAGTTCTTTTATGTAGTTGATGAATTCCTTTGTCATATCCTCTCTCTCTATTTGGCCAAAGCCTGTTCAACCTTTCTTGTCAACTCTATAAAATCGTCTAACGATAATTGTTCGGGGCGTTTCTCAAGAACCGGGTCACTCAAGAGCGGCGATTCTTTACCCACTATCTGTTGAATGGAATTCCTTAATTTCTTCCGGCGCTGGTTGAAGGTACCTTTTACTATTTTCTTGAAAAGTTCTTCGTTGCACTCAAGTGATGTACGTCCGTTACGCTTCATCAGCACTACTGCGCTTTTTACCTTTGGAGGTGGCGAGAATACGTTCTCGTTCACAGTGAACAGGTATTCAACGTCATACCACAACTGTATGAGTATGCTCAAGATACCGTATGCCTTTGTGCCGGGACTGGCTGCAAGGCGTTCTCCAACCTCTTTCTGTATCATCCCGCTGCAGCAGGGGATATACTCTTTGTAGTCAAGCATCTTGAAGAATATCTGGCTGGAGATGTTGTATGGGTAGTTTCCTATGAGCATGAATTGCCCACCGGCGAACAAGCGGTCGAGGTGCATCTTGAGAAAATCGTCGGGAATGATATTCTCTTCCTGCAGTTGGGGAAGGTTCTTGCAAAGGTATGCTACCGATTCCTCGTCAATCTCCACAACTTTCAGGGGACGGTTTTTCTCAAGAAGAAACTGTGTGAGGACTCCCATTCCAGGGCCGACTTCCAATATGGGCAATGCTGGACATGCATCAACGGTGTCGGCGATGTCTCTTGCTATTGACAGGTCTACAAGAAAGTGTTGTCCCAATCTTTTTTTTGCTGTAACTGCTTTCATGGTAGGTAAGTCTTTTTTAATTAAATATTCCTAAAAATAGGAATGGTGTCCAATATATTTATATCTTTGCGACAAACCGCGAAAATAGACTGCATTCGCGACCTGGAAACTGTATGGCTTTCGCTATGGAAAACAATACATGGCTTCCAATTCCCGTTGCAATGTTGCAAAGGTAACTAAAACTATTAAAAATATTTCCAAAAGCAGTGAAAAAGATTTTCAATAAGAGTATAAAGATTGTTCTGCCAATAGTGTTGGGAGCGCTTATTCTCTATATGATTTATTCTGATTTCTCTTTCTCTCAAATTTGGGAAGAACTCAAGGGAATGGACATGTGGTGGTTTGCGGTTTCTACATTCTTTGGCATAATGAGCCATGTAATGAGGGGGTGGCGCTGGAAACTTGCTCTTGAGCCATTGGGCTTCAGGCCCTCATCAAGAGTGAGTGTATATTCCATTTTTGTCGCTTATGCAGCGAACCTTGTTGTTCCACGTGTGGGAGAGGTATCGCGTTGTGTGATACTTGAGCAATATGAGAAAGTGCCTTTTGCGCAGTCGCTTGGTACGGTTGTCGCAGAACGTGCGATAGACACCCTGATGGTGCTGCTGCTCACTGTAGTTGCGGTTTTGTTGCAGTGGCCTGTCTTTTACCGCTTTGTTGCTGATGCCGGGCTGGGCCTGGACGGTAATTCGTTCTTTACATCAATGGGCGGTTGGATAGTGGTGCTGTTGTCACTGTTGGCAATAATGGTACTTGCATACTTGTTGTTGAGAAAAATGGCTCTATGGGCAAAGTTGAAGGCATTCTTTTCGAATTTCATGAATGGATTGCTATCCCTCAAGGAAGTCAAGAATGCATGGCTGTATGTGCTTGAGACTGTGGGTATCTGGTTCTGTTACTTTATGCAGTTTTACCTTTGCTTTTTCTGTTTTTCTTTCAGCAGCAACCTTTCGTTGCTGGCAGGGCTGCTGCTGTTTGTGGCAGGAAGCATTGCTGTTGTTGTGCCTACACCTAATGGCATGGGACCATGGCATTTCGCTATCATAAGCATTATGGTACTTTATGGGGTGAGCGAGAACAATGCCTCTGTTTTTGCGTTGATTGTTCACAGTTCGCAGACATTGCTTGTCGCACTGCTTGGAGTATATGCTTTGATTATGTTACAGATAAAACAATATTTCAATAAAAAGAATTGATTATGGCAGTTACAATTAAAGATCTTCAGCCTCGTGAGGTGTGGAAACATTTCGAGGCTTTGACACAGGTTCCCCGTCCGTCGGGACACCTTGAGAAAGTACAGAAGTTCTTGCTCGATTTTGGCAAGAGCATCAATGTTGAGACATGGCAGGATGAGGCTGGAAACATTATTATGCGCAAACCGGCAACTCCCGGCCTTGAAGGACGTAAGGGCATTATCCTTCAGGCACACATGGATATGGTGCCGCAGAAGACTCCTGACAGTAAACACGATTTTGTAAACGACCCAATTACAACAGTTGTGAAGGGTGACTGGCTTTATGCCGACAACACGACACTCGGTGCCGACAATGGTCTTGGTGTTGCGGCAATCATGGCTATAATGGAAGATGAAACATTGCAGCATGGTCCTCTGGAGGCTCTCATTACTGCTGATGAAGAAACAGGAATGTACGGTGCCTTTGGCCTGAAAGGCGGTGAATTGCAGGGCAATCTGTTGCTCAATCTTGATTCAGAAGAGGAAGGTGTCCTGTATATTGGTTGTGCCGGCGGTCTTGACATTACTGCTACAATGGAATTCATGGAAGAGGGAAGTGACGAAGAGGATGTAGCAGTGAAAGTCCAGCTTAAAGGATTGCGTGGCGGTCACTCAGGTCTTGAAATAAACGCTGGGCGCGGTAATGCCAACAAACTGATGGCACGTTTTGTACGTGAGGCCATGGATGAGTGCGGTGTTGTGCTTGCTGCCTGGAACGGTGGCAACATGCGCAATGCTATCCCTGCAAGCTGTGAGGTAGTACTCACTCTCCCCGGTGAGGCTGTGGAGGAACTGAAGAGTATTGCAGCAAGGTATGAGACACTATACAATAGCGAGTATGCTACAATTGAAGAGGGTATAACACTAACGGTTTCAGAGTGTGAAATGCCGGAGACTGTTGTTCCTGAGGAGATACAGGATAATCTGCTCGATGCAATACTTGCATGCCATGACGGTGTGTTGCGCTTTATTCCTACGATACCTGATACAGTAGAGACCTCAAGCAACCTTTCTATTGTGCGTATTGCCGAAGGCAAGGCTGAAATCAATATCCTTGCCCGCAGTTCTTGCGATACAATGAAGGAGTTCCTTGCACTACAGCTCTCAAGTTGTTTTGCTATGGCCGGAATGAAGGTTGAACTCAGCGGTGGCTACAGTGGCTGGCAGCCTAATGTCAATTCACCTCTTTTGGCTGCGCTTAAGGGTGCATACAAGGAGATGTTCGGCAAGGAACCCGATGTCAGGGTTATTCATGCCGGCCTTGAGTGCGGTATAATATCTACAAACTATCCGGGAATGGATATGGTCTCTTTTGGTCCTACATTGATGTCGCCTCACTCTCCAACTGAGCGTGTCGAGATTCCTACAGTCGAGAAATTCTACTCTCTTGTAAGGTCTCTTGTAGTGAACGGAGTACTTTGATATATGCAAATAATATGCAGGACCGCCATTTTTTTGGCGGTCCTGTTGTTTTTGATAGGACAATTTGCTATTTTCGTTCCGTTTATGTTGACTGCTGTATGGAACATCCTGAAAATGACAAACTCTACAAAGGACTGAAGGTAAACGAAGGTGTGGAGGCTGTAAGCACTGTGAATCCCTATCTCCAGACTATGTGCAGGCGGCGTGCGGCAACACTGTCGGCCGATGACTATGTAAATGGTATTTTGCGTGGAGATGTAACGGTTCTGAGCCGTGCTGTGACTTTGGTGGAAAGTGTGCTGCCTGAACATCAGGCCATTGCCCAGGAGGTTGTGGAGCGCTGTCTTCCTCATTCAGGAAATTCAATACGTGTAGGTATCACCGGTGTGCCGGGGGCTGGCAAGAGTACATCTATCGATTCGTTCGGAATGCATGTGCTTGAACGTTGCGGCGGAAAATTGGCTGTTCTGGCTGTTGACCCAAGCAGCGAGAGAAGCAAGGGAAGCATTTTGGGCGACAAGACGAGAATGGAACGTCTTGCGCTACATCCCTCTGCATTCATCAGACCTAGCGCATCGGCGGGCTCGCTCGGTGGTGTGGCACGTAAAACAAGAGAAACTATTGTGCTGTGCGAGGCTGCCGGGTATGACAAGATTTTTGTGGAGACTGTGGGGGTGGGGCAGAGTGAGACGGCTGTATACTCAATGGTCGATTTCTTCTTGCTCATACAGATAACCGGTGCAGGAGACGAACTTCAGGGCATCAAACGCGGTATAATGGAAATGGCCGACGGTGTGGTTATAAACAAGGCTGATGGTGACAATGCCGATGAGGCGCGCCGCTCGGCTGTGCATCTGCGCAATGCGCTTCATCTGTTTCCTATGCCTGCAAGCGGAATACGTCCGCAAGTTCTTACATATTCGGGTTTCTATGATATTGGCATCAAAGAGGTCTGGGATATGATTTTTGACTACATTGACAAGGTCAGGAGCAATGGCATTTTTGATGAACGCCGTCATGAACAGTCGAAATATTGGCTGTATGAGACTATTGACGAGCAATTGCGTATGCGTTTCCGTTGCGCCGAAAGTGTTGCTGAAAAACTGAAGTACTACGAACAGCTTCTGCTGTCGGGCAAGATTACCTCTTTTGCTGCTGCGGCAAAATTACTGGAATATTTTGATAATCACAAGAAGAATGGTTGAAGAGAAGGCTGCATTGCGCAAGATGATACGCTCAAGGCTGCTGGCACTTGACGCTTCGGAAAAGGATGCCCGTTCTACGGTTCTGGTCAATGAGGTCAAAAAGCACCTTGCCGTCTCCGGCGCAAAGGTTGTCGCTCTTTTTTCTCCTTTGCGTGATGAGGTTCCTTTGTGGCCATTGGTCGAGGAACTCTCCAGTACAATGTTGGTTGTACTGCCTAAGGTTCAAGGCGAAACAATGGATTTCTATTGCTATTCTCCTGAGGCTATGGAATGTGGTGCTTTTGGAATTATGGAACCCGCTGGTGATGCAAGGGCTGTCATGCCTTTTGAGATTGATGCAGTGGTGGTCCCCGGTGTTGCTTTTACAAAAGACGGTGCGCGTATGGGGCGCGGTAAGGGGTTCTATGACAAGTATTTGTCGAAAAATGAGTTCCGCGCTCTGAAGATTGGAGTATGTTTTAAAGAGCAGGTTCTTGACGGCTTGCCTGTTGAACCGCATGATGTTAAAATGGATGTTGTAATATACGTATAAGGAGCCGCAATTTGCGGCTCCTTATACGTATATTACAACATTATGTATTATGACATTATGATGCAAGAATCTCTTGTGCACGTACGGTCTCTTTGTCAATGGGTTTGTCGTCTTTTATAGCCTTTGTGAAAGGAATGTATACAATCTCATTGTTCCTGAGTCCTATCATTACGTTACGCTGCCCCTCAAGGAGTGCGTCAATGGCTGCTACACCCAAGCGGCTTGCAAGAATGCGGTCGTTGGCTGTAGGGCTTCCGCCACGTTGCAGATAACCAAGGATTGATACACGCACGTCAAGCTCGGGGAACTTCTGACGCATGCCTTCGGCTACTTCCATTATGTTGTAGTCCTTTTCGCGTCCTTCGGCAAAGAGTACTATACTGCTGCTCTTTGTGCGGCGCAGACCGTTTGCTATAAACTGATTGATACGCTCGAACTCCGGGTCAATTTCCGGCAGTACACATGCTTCGGCTCCAGTTGCGATAGTTCCGTTAAGTGCAAGGAAACCTGCGTCACGGCCCATTACCTCAACAATGAACAGGCGCTCGTGTGATGAGGCTGTGTCCCTGATTTTGTCGACACATTCCATGATTGTGTTCAGCGCAGTGTCATAACCAATTGTGGTGTCTGTACCATAAAGGTCATTGTCTATTGTGCCTGGGAGTGCAATGCATGGGATGTCGAATTCACGCGCAAGGTTGTATGCACCGGTTATTGAACCGTCGCCGCCGATTACCACAAGAGCATCTATGCCCTCTTTTTGCAGTGTCTCGTATGCCTTTGCACGACCTTCCTCGGTCTTGAACTCGTCACAACGGCTTGTCTTGAGGATTGTACCGCCCCGTTGGATGATGTTACTTACGTTCTCAGTCTTGAATTCTGCAATCTCGCCTGTAATGAGACCTTTGTAGCCACGGTATATAGCCTTTACGGTTATGCCGTGGAAAATACATGCACGGGTCACGGCACGGATGGCTGCATTCATGCCTGGAGCATCTCCACCTGATGTGAGTATGCCTACGCAACGGATTTTATTCTTCATGTTTCTTGTTGTTATGATAGTTTGTAATAGCTTCCTTGCAATTTTCCATCAGCCATTTGGGGGTTGATGTCGCTCCGCAGATTCCTATTTGGCTGAATTTGTCGGTGAGAGCGAAATCAATTTCCTCGGGACTTTCAATCTGATATACATTAGGGTTCTCTTTCTTGCATTCGTTGCACAGGATTTTTCCGTTTGAACTCTTTCTGCCGCATACAAAGAATACCAATTGCTGTGACCTTACGAAGTTGCCTATGCTGTTCATCCTGTTGGCAACCTGGCCGCAGACAGTGTTGAACGACTCGCATATATATCCTTCGTTTATGTGTTCTTTGATGGCTTTTACTATATGAGAGTAACCTTCCTTTGATTTTGTTGTCTGGGAGTAGATGTAGGTGTGCTTGTTGGGGTTGATGTTTGCAATTTGTTCCTTGTTCTCAATGACAATGGCTTCACCGCATGTCTGTCCCACAAGGCCTAACACTTCGGCGTGTCCGGCTTGCCCGTATATCACTATCTGTGAGTCGTTGCTGTCTGTCTCGGTCCACTTCTTCTTTATACGTTGTTGAAGTTTCAATACGACAGGACATGTAGCGTCTATGAGTTCAAGGTTGTTCTTCTTTGCAATGTCGTAGGTCGTCGGTGGCTCGCCATGTGCTCTAAGGAGTACTTTTGCATTGCTTAGTTTGCTGTATTGCTCATGGTCAATGGTTATAAGTCCCATCTGTTTGAGCCTTTCGCACTCTATACTGTTGTGTACGATGTCGCCCAAGCAGTACAGTACACTGCCTTTCTTCAATTCTTCCTCGGCTTTCTTTATGGCTGTGGTGACACCAAAGCAGAATCCTGAGTTTTCGTCGATTGTTATATTCAACATGCTGAGACTATTTTGTTGTATGTTTCCATTAACCACTCCATCTGTTCTTCGCGGGTGAGGTTGCTGTTGTCGAGCAACAGGGCATCGTCGGCTCTTTTTAAAGGACTTACCTCTCTTGTCTGGTCAATATGGTCGCGATGCTGTACATTGTGTAGGATGTCTTCGTAGTCCGGAGTGTCTCCACGTGCAACAAGTTCATCGTATCGGCGTTGGGCGCGTACTTCGGCCGATGCCGTTACAAAGACTTTCATTTCGGCTTCGGGAAATACGGTGGTGCCAATGTCGCGGCCGTCCATTACAATGCCTTTGAGTTTCCCCATTTCGCGCTGTTGCTCAACCATTTCGCTACGCACGAAATCAAGCGCGGCAATTTGGCTGACATACTGTGATACTTCGAGTGAACGTATCTCGCGCTCAACATTGACTCCGTTGAGGAATGTTATTGAGTTCATTGTCTCCGGGTCTGCCTCAAATGTTATGTGAATCTCCTTCATTCTGCGTGACAGTGCTTCGCGGTTTATCTCATTGCCTTCGATAAGTCCGTTCTGCATGCAGTAAAGGGCTACTGCACGGTACATTGCTCCGCTGTCGAAATAGAGGTATCCGATATTGCGTGCGAGGGCTTTGGCCATAGTGCTTTTGCCGCAAGATGAGAAACCGTCTATTGCTATTATTATCTTTTTCATTGTTGTAACCGTTTATTTTCAGTTTTCTCCGTAAAGTTACAAAAGATATTGCATAAAAATAAAGAAACGGTATGAATTTATTGCAAAAAATGTCCAAGCCGTGGTTTTTAAGGCTTGGACTGTACTGTGTGGCTTGTGTCTTATAATGTGTACGAGAGGTTGAAAAGCAGTGATGATGAAGATACGTGCAGTCTGCTGTATGAGGCATTGAACTTTACCTTATTTATATGCAACCCTGCTCCAATGGAAAGGCCGTCCCATTTGCTTCCGCCTGCCGACAGTTCTTTGCTTGTGCGGTAATTGTATCCTATAGTGGCATTGAAATTTTCTCCAATGAGTATGTCGGCACCTAAATGTATGTGTTTTAAAATAAGTGCTCCAGTGCTGTCCTCACTGCCATCGGCATTGTAAAAGTCATCCTTTCCCCATCTGTGAAGGTCGGTGAGAGTGGCTGAAATGAGTATCGGTGCATGAGAAAGACGTTTCGTGAATCCTATCTGCAGGTCAACTGGCATCTTTTCGCTCTTCTCTTCAAATGCCTTGACCTGGCCACCCAGATTCTTTACTGCAAATGATACGGAAAATTCGCTTTCAGGGTCAAAATAGTTTATTCCAAGGTCTACGCCAAGGGCTATGGAACTCATGCTCTCATATTTGGAATAGATGAATTTGCCGGTGACACCGCCGCTCCATCTCTCGCTCAACAGATAACTGTACATTACGGAAAATTCAAAATCCTTTGCACTGAAGGTGCCTGTGTAGATGTTGTCCTGTGTGTATCCGTCAAATTTGCCATAGTCTATGTATCGTGCAGCAATGGCACCAGTAGAGCGTTCGCCAAAGGCTTTGTTGAACATGGCTCCCGCAATCTTGCTGTCGCTCATATAGGTCATATAGGTTAAATTGACGGTCTTGTCCGAAACGTTGGCAAGCAGTGCCGGGTTGTGGTGTGCCAGTGTGATGTCATCATCAATGACGCTGATGTTGGTGCCGCCAAGGGCTGCTGCGCGTGATGAATAGGGCAAACGCAGGATTGTGAAAGCGTTGCCGGTATCCTGTGCTGTTGCAAGGAATGGCAGCAGTATTAATATGTAAAAGAAGATATGCAGATATTTCACTTTTCTTATTTATATTTATTAGTTTTGTGGGTGAAGGTGTTGTGTACGTTGCGAAGATAACCATTTTTTCTGTCATTTTATATATATATGGCATCCGTCTGCGCAACGATTATGGTAAAATAACGTGAAAAACATGATTTTATTCGCTCTGAATAAAAGAATTTCTTTTAAAAATAAAAAAAAGATTGTTTTAATCGTGCGTATTGAAAAATATTGTTTATTTTTGCCCTTTAGAAAGTAAATACATATCAATATATGAGTACAGAAAGAAATAATCAGCTTAAAGGAAGCGAGCACATTGAAGTTAAGAAAAGTGCTAAGGCAAACTTGGAGAAGAACAAGACCGTGTGGGTCCTGATAGGCTTTATCATGGTATTTTCACTTCTGTTTGTCGCATTTGAGTGGACAACTTTTGAGGACAAGGAAGAGAGAATTGTTGCAACAGCTCCTCCTCCGGCGATAGAGGAACCTGAGGTGTTGAAGGAAATCCAGATTCAGGTGAAGAACGTGATACCACCTCCACCTGCAGCCCAGAAACCGACCGAGGTTATTGAGATTATCAAGGATGAGGTTGACCAGCAGGAGACAGAGATTATCTCTTCTGAGGATGTCGTTGTTGATGTTGTTGAATATGACGAGAATGCAGTCGTTGTAGTAGACGAAGTTGTTGAAGAGGAACAGATTTTCCAGGTTGTAGAGGAGTCTGCAGAATTCCCCGGCGGTATGCAGGCTATGTACAAGTGGTTGAGTGACAATATCCAGTATCCGCGTATTTCACGTGATAATAACTCACAGGGTAGAACAATTCTCCGTTTCGTCGTGAACTCTGACGGTTCAATACAGAATATCCAGATTCTGAAGAGTTCGGGAGATATGTATCTTGACAAGGAGGCTGAGCGTGTGGTATCACAGATGCCTAAGTGGACACCGGGCAAGCAGGCCGGCAAGGCTGTTCGCTGTTGGTTTACACTACCGGTGATGTTCCGCTTGCAGTAAAACAAGGATAAAGTTAAAAGAGACTGCGACAGCAGTCTCTTTTTTAATTTTGTATAGATTGAACGTTTACGAATAACAGAATTTGATGACTATGTATAATTGGAGTGAAATCAGGAATCAGGTCAATGAGTTTATTGATAATCTGAAATTCGAGAGAGAACCGTACAAATTGTATGAACCTGTAAGATATACAATTTCACAAAGTGGCAAGCGTGTACGTCCGGTACTGTTCCTCATGGCATATAATATGTACAAGGATGATTTGAAGGAGGCGCTCTATCCTGCTGTAGCGCTTGAGACCTATCATAACTATACCCTCATACATGACGATGTTATGGATAACGCCGATTTGCGCCGTGGCAAACCTACAGTACGTGCAAAATGGGGTGAAACGGCTGCCATTCTGTCGGGTGACAGCATGCTTGTGCTTGCCTATGAGTTCCTTTCTCATACTCCGGCTGAAAAGTTGCCCGAAATGCTTGTGCGTTTTAATGAAATGGCAAAGGGAATTGGCGAGGGCCAGCAGTATGACCTTGATTTTGAATCGCGTGAAAATGTTACCGAGGAAGAGTACCTTGAAATGATACGTCTGAAGACATCTGTTTTGCTTGCAGCCTCCCTCAGCCTTGGTGCATTTCTTGCCGGTGCTTCGGAAGAGGACCAGAAAAACCTTTATTCATACGGTGAAAAAATTGGTATTGCATTCCAGTTGCAGGATGATTTGCTTGATGTTTATGCCGACCAGTCACTCTTCGGAAAAAAAATCGGAGGCGACATTTGCTGCAACAAGAAGACTCTCTTGCTCATTACAGCAATGAGACTTGCTTCGCCGGAACAACTTGCCGAAATGAAAGAGTGGATGGCCAAGAGCGAATTTGATGCCGATGAGAAGATTGCATGCTTTACAAGAATATACAATGAACTGGGTGTCAGGGAAATATGCCAGCAGCATGTGCAGAGGCTCTTTGACGAATGTGACCAGTACATTGCGAATGTTTCTGTTGCCCCCGAAAAGAAACGGTTCCTCAAGGAATTGGCCGATTCGCTATTGAACAGAAATATTTGATGCAATGCCATACAGACGCCTTCCCAAAACAGACCAGGCTCGTATAAGAGCTCTTAGAAGTGCTGTTGAAAACAGCGTGGAGAATGGTGTCTTTACCAACGTGCTTTCACATAATACGTACCAGCGGGCCAAGGACTTTCTCCAAAAATTCTCGGCAGAGGTGTCCATGTACCGTCGTTGTGTTCAGGAACAGGCATCAAAACGCAATAACAGCGAGTATGAGGCTGCGCTGAAGAAAGCCAGAATGTACGTTTCGCACTTCATACAGGTGCTGAGCATGTGTATTGTTCGTGGTGAGGTTGTCCGTAGCAAGCGTGCTTATTATGGGCTTCCCGAGGATGAAGATACTGTACCCAATCTGTTCTCAGAATCCTCTGTACTTGAATGGGGGGAAAAGATTATAAAGGGAGAACAACGCCGTCAGGCCGAGGGCGGCGTACCTATATATAACCCTACCATGGGGCGTGTGTCGGTAGTGTATGAGATGTTCAAGGAGAAATATGACCGTCAGTCGTTGCTCCAGCAACGTACAGCAGTTGCCTTGCAGAATATTGCGGACATGCGTTTTGAGGCCGATGAGATAATCTTTGAAGCCTGGAGCGAAATAGAAAAGGCTTTTTCCACATTTCAAGGCGACGCGCGCTTGAAGAATTGTGCAAGATATGGAGTGATATACTACGACCGTCCCGACAGAATGCGCAAGAAAGCGAAAGATGATTGAATTCATAGATACACATACCCACCTTTTTGAACCCGAATTTGATGAGGACCGCGCTCTTGTTGTACAGCGCGCTGTTGATGCGGGTGTGAGTATGATGTGCCTTCCCTGTATCAATAAGGATTCCCTTGAACGCATGGATGTCATGTGTAGCGCTTTCCCGGGTGTTTGCCGTGCTATGATAGGGCTTCATCCCACTGAACTTGGTGAAGATTATATCTCTACACTTGATTGTTTCTATAACCGTCTGAAACACAGCAAAGATTACATTGCAATAGGTGAGGTGGGGCTTGATTTCTATTGGGACGATACACGCAAAAGCGAGCAGATAGATGCCTTATGCCGTCAGATACAGTGGGCACACGAGATGAACCTGCCTCTTGTCATACATTCACGCAATGCTTTTGATGAACTCTATTCTGTTATGGGGAATCATCGTTCAATGAATCTGACAGGTATCTTCCACTGTTTTTCGGGGAGTGCAGATGAGGCCGAGAAACTTCTCTCGTTCAATGGTTTCTGCCTTGGCATAGGTGGTGTGTTGACTTATAAAAAATCCCTCTTGCCGGCAGTGCTTGAGACGGTTCCTCTTGAAAGAATTGTACTTGAGACAGATTCTCCTTATCTTGCACCCGTACCAAAACGTGGCAAAAGAAATGAAAGTTCATATATACCTTATATTGCGCAAAGATTGGCCGAAGTCTATGGCTGTCCGGTTGAACATGTTGCTGATGTGACAACTGCAAATGCGCGCAGAATTTTCAAATTATGAAATTAGACAGGATAGATTTGTTTGACAATACGAGTAGACCTATACTCATTTCCGGTCCATGCAGTGCCGAGAGTGAGGAACAACTCATCAGTGTTGCATCTGCCTTGGCTGGTAGAGTTACGGTTTTCAGGGCTGGGTTATGGAAACCGCGTACACGTCCCGGCTGTTTCGAGGGTGTGGGCAAGGAGGGGTTGCCATGGATGCAGAGGGTAAAAAGAGAATTTTCAATGCCGGTTGCAACAGAGGTTGCCAATGCAGAGCATGTGGAACTTGCCCTTTCTGCAGGGATTGACCTCCTTTGGATTGGGGCAAGGACAACTGTAAATCCATTTGCGGTGCAGGAAATTGCTGATGCCCTTCGTGGCTGTGATGTTCCTGTTCTTGTAAAGAATCCTGTCAATCCGGACCTTGAATTGTGGATAGGGGCGCTTGAACGTCTGAACAATGCCGGTCTTACAAGACTGGGGGGCATTCATCGTGGATTCTCATCTTATGGAGAAAAACTCTTCCGTAATGCGCCACAATGGCAATTGCCTCTTGAACTCCGCAGGCGCATGCCGGAACTGCCTGTTTTTTGCGACCCAAGCCACATTGCCGGGAAAAGAGAACTTGTTATGTTGCTTTCGCAGCAGGCGATGGATCTTAACTTCGATGGTCTGATGATTGAGACTCATTGTAATCCGGTATGCGCATTGAGTGATGCGCGTCAACAGGTTACCCCTGATGAACTCTTTATGATGATGGAGAGGCTTGTGCGCCGTTCGGTTGTAGGCGACGGCAGCGAGTTTGCCTCGTATCGTAAGCAGATAGATGACATTGATGATGCTTTGATGAGGCTGATTGCAAAGCGCATGGAGGTGTCGCGCGAGATTGGGGAACTGAAACGTGAGAAAGGCCTTGCCGTGTTCCAGCCATTCCGTTACAATGAGACTATGCGCCGGTGTGATGATTACTGTATGGACACCAAACTTGATGCCGGAACCATGAAGGATATATTTGAAGTCATACACTCCGAGAGTGTGCGGCAGCAACTTGATATTGTGAATGACGGCATAGTTGAATAATGGATTCTTCACGCAGACTCTCGCTACTCTTTTTCCTCGCAAGCATTGTGCCTGCAGTATTCCTGCTGTTATTCATTCTTTTATATGGCAACAGAAACGAAACTCATGCAGAAGGTACTGTCCTGGAACTTGAACACTCATCATTGCTCTCTATTGTGGATTGTGAAGGATATTCGGTTGTCGATGTAGCCAATCCTTGGGGCGAGGGGCTGCTTCAACGTTATATTCTAGTCCAAAAAACGGAAAGTTTGCCTTCTAATCTTCCGGAAGGAACTGTAGTGCATGTTCCTGTAGAACGTATGCTGGTCTTTTCGGGTGTTCACGTTTCACTGTTTGAGGAGTTGGGTGCTGCCGGTGCGATAAAGGCTGTGTGTGATGCAAGGTATGTCTATTCGGAGCAGACAGCATCTGCTATTGCGTGCGGTATGGTTGTTGATTGTGGAAGTTCTCTTGATGTGAATCTTGAACAGGTAGCAATGGCTTCTCCTGAAGTTGCTCTTGTGCTCCCGTACAAGAATGGCGGTTACGGAAAGATTGAAAGGGTGGGGATTCCTCTTGTGGAGTGTGCCGATTACATGGAGGCTTCTCCTTTGGCATGTGCCGAGTGGGTACGTTTCTATGGTCGTCTGGTAGGCAAGGGGGCTGTGGCTGATTCCATCTTCAAATCTGTAAAGAGTGAATACGATGCTCTCTCGTTTCTTGCTGCAAGGGAAAAGAAACATCCCAAGTTAATGTGCGAACTTAAAAGCAGTTCTGCATGGTATGTGCCGGCAGGAGAGAGCACAATGGGACGTATGTACTCTGATGCCGGAGCCGATTATCTTTTTTCCTCATATAAAGGAACAGGGGCTGTATCGCTTTCGTTCGAAACGGTTCTTGAGCATGCTGCGGAGGCTGATATCTGGCTAATGAAGTACAATTCGCCTGTTGACAAGACCTATTCTTCGCTGCTGGCTGAGTTCGGCGGGTATGACAGTTTCCGGCCTTACAGGGAGAAAAACATATATGTGTGCAATACAAGTGAGAAAAGAATTTTTGAAGAGAGTTCTTTTCATCCTGAATTATTGTTGAAGGAACTGGTAGGGCTTTTTCATCCTCATCTGTTCCCGGAATATAAATTGAGATATTATGAGAGGATGCGTTGAGAGAAAGAAGATGATTGTTGCCGGTAGTGCTGCTGTTATGTTGGTGCTGTTGCTTGCGAACCTCTTTTATGGCTCGGTGAGTATCCCGGCTGCTGATGTGTTTGCGGCTTTGATTGGTGATGAGTGTAATGAGGTCTGGCGTGTTATAGTTGTTGATACACGTCTGCCGCAGGCTGTGACTGCTCTTTTTGCAGGCTCTTCGATTGCAGTGGCAGGTCTTGTTCTGCAGACTTTATTCAATAATCCGCTTGCAGGGCCCGAGGTGCTTGGGATAAACAGTGGGGCCGGGCTTGGTGTGGCTGTAGTGATGCTCTTGGCTCAGGGAACTGTATTTGCCGGTGCTGCCGGTTTGTATGGCTATCTTGTGCTATTGGCTGGTGCTTTCATCGGTGCTATGCTTGTAATGTCGCTTATACTGTTGCTCTCTTCAATGTTCAGGAATAAACTGTATCTGCTCATTGCCGGTGTTGCAGTGAGTTTCCTTTTTTCATCGGCAATTTCCATACTTAATTACTTTGCAACATCTGAAGGGGTCCATTCATATATTATTTGGGGTATGGGCAATTTCGGCGGTGTGTCGCTTGAGCAACTTCCAATGTTCGTGTTGCCGCTTGTGTTATTGTTGCTTGTGGCTGTGTTGAGGATAAAGTCGCTTAATGTGCTGTTACTTGGCGATGATTATGCCCATAATCTTGGAATAGATGTCATGACGGCGAGGGTGGTGCTCTTGGCTGTTACAGGTCTCATAGTTGCTGTCGTTACAGCATTCTGTGGTCCGGTTACGTTCTTGGGGCTTGCGGTTCCGCACATAGCAAGGCTTATGCTCAAAACCAGCAACCACAATTATCTGCTGCCAGCAACAATGATTATCGGTGCCTCTGTTGCGCTTTTGTGTAATATCATTTGCCAGTTGCCGGGCGAGAGCGGGCTCATGCCGCTTGGTGCAATCACTCCACTCATAGGTGCTCCTGTCATAATGTATGTGCTGCTGAAGAATAGGGGCTCATTATAGTGTAGGGCAGATGTAAGCAGAACTTACTTGCTGTTTCCTTTTGCGATTGTTCCTTTTGTCAAGTTTTTTTGTTGTTTTACAGCAAATTGCTTGTACGGAACGAAAAAAGAGAGTAATTTTGCCGTTGGAAAAATTCTTCTTTCCGATAAGGCATTAGAGGTTCTCTGTCTCTTTTGCTGTGTTCACCCTCAAAGGGTGTTTTTTATTAATTATGACTTGTATGAAAATAAAACTCAGAAGTTCTCAATGTACCGAGGGACGTCGCATGGCAGGTGCTCGTGCGCTATGGATTGCCAACGGCATGAAGCGTGAGATGTTCGGCAAACCTATAATTGCTATTGCCAATTCGTTCACTCAACTTGTGCCCGGGCACACTCATTTGCATGAGGCTGGACAGATTGTCAAGGCTGAAATAGAGAAACTCGGCTGTTATGCGGCCGAGTTCAATACGATAGCCATTGATGATGGTATTGCCATGGGACATGACGGCATGCTCTATTCGCTTCCTTCACGCGATATAATTGCCGATAGTGTGGAGTATATGTGTAATGCGCACAAGGTTGATGCATTGGTATGTATCTCTAATTGTGACAAGATTACTCCAGGCATGCTGATGGCTGCCATGAGGCTGAATATACCAACAGTATTTGTGTCGGGTGGTCCAATGGAAAAGGGCACATGGAAGAATGAGAATCTTGACCTTGTAATTGCAATGGTCAAGGCTGCAGACGAGACTGTCGGTGATGAGGAACTTGCTGAAATAGAAAAGCGCTCATGTCCCGGGTGTGGTTGCTGTTCGGGAATGTTTACTGCAAATTCAATGAATTCCCTGACAGAGGCCATTGGGCTTTCATTGCCCGGCAACGGTACTGTCTTAGCAACCCATGTCAACCGCGTACAGTTGCTGAAAGATGCAGCAAAGCAGGTGGTTGAAAATGCCATGAAGTACTACAGAGACGGTGATGACAGCGTGCTCCCGCGTAGCATTGCCAAGCGAGAGGCTTTTTTGAATGCCATGACATTGGATATTGCCATGGGAGGTTCAACCAATACAATACTTCATCTTTTGGCTGTTGCTCAAGAGGCTGGTGTTGAGTTTAAGATGGAAGATATCGATAAACTGAGCCGCAAGGTTCCCTGTCTGTGCAAACTTGCTCCCAACGGGCAGAAGTATGCTGTCCAGGATTGCGGGCGTGCAGGAGGAATCCTCGGCATTATGGGTGAACTTGCCAAAGGAGGCTTGCTCGACACCTCGGTGATACGTGTGAATGGTGCCACATTGGGCGAGGATATTGCAAAATATTCAATCACTGGTGCCGAAATGGATAATGAAGCATCCAGAATATACAGCACTGCATCGGCAAACGTATTCTGCAATAGAATGGGTGCGCAGGATTCTGTATATGAATCCCTTGATAAGGATAGGGAGAATGGTTGCATACGTTCAATAGAGAATGCCTATACCAAGGATGGCGGTCTTGCAATACTCTTCGGCAATATAGCCCAGGATGGTTGTGTGGTAAAGACTGCCGGTGTCGATGAGAGCATTTGGCGTTTCAGCGGTAAGGCAAAGGTGTTTGATTCACAGGAGGCGGCTGTTGACGGTATATTGGGTGGTGAAGTGCAGGCCGGTGATGTAGTGGTCATTGTCTACGAAGGTCCTAAGGGCGGTCCGGGAATGCAGGAGATGCTTTATCCTACCTCGTACATAAAGTCGCGTCATTTAGGTAAAGAGTGCGCGCTTATAACCGATGGTCGCTTCAGCGGTGGAACATCGGGGTTGAGTATTGGACACATTTCACCAGAGGCTGCTGCCGGCGGCAACATCGGAAAGTTGCGTGACGGAGATATAATTGATATTGACATACCTGCACGTACAATAAATGTCAGGTTAAGCGATGAGGAACTTGCTGCACGCGAGATGTTCCCGTTGACACGTGACAGGGTAATTTCGAAAAGCCTGAAAGCGTATGCCAATATGGTCAGTTCGGCCGATAAGGGCGGAATAAGAATAATAGACTGAAACTAAACAATGAAGAAAGATAGAATAACAGGTTGTGAGGCGCTGATGCGTTCTCTTGTAAACGAAGGAGTCGATACGGTCTTCGGCTATCCCGGCGGTTCTATAATGCCGGTTTTTGATGCTATGTATGACTATAGCAAGGTGTTCCGCAGTGTGCTTGTACGTCACGAGCAGGGTGCAGTGCATGCTGCTCAGGGATATGCCCGCAGTTCGGGCAAAGTGGGTCTTTGCATTGTCACAAGCGGTCCGGGTGCGACAAATACACTGACAGGTATTAGTGATGCTATGCTTGACAGTACTCCGGTTGTTGTAATTGCCGGTCAGGTTGCTTCGGCAGTACTTGGTACCGATGCATTTCAAGAGATTGACTTTGTGGGTATAACACAGCCTATAACAAAATGGAGTTATCAGATACGTCGTGCCGAGGATGTGGCGTGGGCTGTAGCCCGTGCTTTTTATATTGCCGGTACTGGCCGTCCGGGTCCGGTGGTGCTTGATTTTACAAAGGATGCGCAGACTGCGCTTACCGATTTTGAACCGGTGGCAGTTGATGCAGTCCGCAGTTATATCCCTTATCCAGCTCCTTCACGTTCTGCAGTGGAGGAGGCTGCAATGCTAATCAACAATGCGAAGCGTCCTTTTATGCTTGTAGGGCAGGGTGTTGAATTAGGCGAGGCGCACAAGGAACTGCTGGAGTTTGCAGAGAAGGCCGATATTCCTGTTGCACGTACTCTTATGGGGCTTTCTGCTATGCCGACAGACCACCCCTTGTGTGTTGGAATGTTGGGTATGCATGGCAACTATGGTCCAAATGTGAATACTAATGAATGTGACCTCCTGATTGCTGCCGGTATGCGTTTCAGTGACCGTGTGACAGGTAATGTGAAGACGTATGCAAAGCAGGCTAAGGTTATACATATTGATATTGACCATGCCGAGATAAACAAGAATGTTGCGGTAGATGTGCCCATTGTGGGTGATTGTAAAGAGGTGCTTCCAATGTTGACAGCGCTGGTTGACAAGGCTTCACACAAGGATTGGATAGAGAGTTTCCGCAAACTGAATGCAATAGAGCATGAGAAGGTCATTGAGAAGGCACTGAACCCAGGCGAAGGTCCTTTGCTAATGGGAGAGGTGGTGCGCAAGGTAAGCGAGGCTACGGGCAACAGCGCAGTCCTTGTTACCGATGTAGGGCAGAACCAAATGATGTCGGCACGTTATTTCAAGTTTACTAAGCCCCATAGCATACTCACCTCCGGTGGTCTTGGTACAATGGGATATGGTCTTCCGGCTGCTATTGGAGCGAAAATCGCTATGCCTCAGCGCACGGTATGTATCTTTGCGGGTGACGGCGGCTTGCAGATGAATATTCAGGAGTTCGGGACTATAATGGAGCAAGGTGTTGCTGTGAAGATAATTCTGCTGAACAATAACTTCCTTGGCAATGTGCGCCAATGGCAGGAACTTTTCTTCAATCACCGTTATTCATGGACACCGATGCTTAACCCCGATTATTCTCTCATAGCAAAGGGCTACGGAATAGCATCGCGTCTTGTAACAGAGCGTGAGGAACTTGACGATGCCATAAAGGAGATGCTTGAGACACCGGGGGCTTTCCTGTTGCATGTGGCAGTGAAAGAAGAGGCCAATGTAATGCCTATGACTCCTCCGGGAGCCTCGGTCAATGAGATGATTTTTGAATAAAGATGTCAAGTGCGTATGGAAAAGAGATTATATACAATTATCATATATACAGAGAACATTGCAGGTATGTTGAATCAGGTAACAGCCGAGTTTACCCGCAGAATGATGAATATTGATACCATAACAGCATCGTCATCATCAGTAGATGGCGTACACCGTTATACAATATCGTTGTGGGGTGAGGAAGATTCGGTACACAAGGTTACCAAGCGCATAGCAAAGAAAGTAGATGTGCTCAAGGCCGATTATTACACAGATAACGAGATATTCTTTCAGGAGGTTGCACTTTATAAGTTGTCAACTCCCAAGGTGCTTGAGAATAGCGGAATTTCAAGAATCATACGTCACAGCAATGCGCGTGTAATAGAGGTCAATGCCGATTATATGGTAGTTGAGATGACAGGTCAGACTGATACTGTGGTGAACCTTTACAATGAGTTTGTGGCTCTTGGGTGTATGTTGCAGTTTGTAAAATCGGGACGTGTGGCTGTTCCGCGTGCATCGCAGGCAAAGTTGAGCGAACTGCTCTTTGACGAGGACTACAAGCGTAAATCCGTAAAGGATTCCGGACAATGAAGATAAGTGGCTTTTTGGCATGAGGGTGACTAAAAAGCAAATTTCTACGTTACGTTTGGCTTCAAAATCCTCATTTACGCTTAGTAAACTGCGGTTTTGAAGCCTTCACAAGCCTTGAACTCTACTTTTTATTCACGCCTCATACAAAAGAAGGATGACTTTTGGGTCATCCTCTTTTTTATGAATAGGAGATTTCCTCTCTTTTTGTAGGTTTTTTCCCTTTTATTAAGAATTTTGCAGTTATACTTTTGTATCAGTAGAAAACCTAAAATTTACGGCTATGAAAAATAATGTCATTTCTGTTGAGTGGAGAAATTCCATAAGGGCCTTTGCAGCAATCTTGTTGCTCGTTTCTCCTTTAGTTGTCTATGCACAGGCTGATGATATATACTTTGTGCCAAAAAAGAAGAGTGATAAGACACTTGTCGTCGAGAGTGTGGCCGAAAAGTATAATGTTTCGGACAATTCAAGGAGTACGCTGCGCAATGTTGATGAGTATAACAGGCGTCCCGGTGTCTTCACCAATGACCCTGAGGCCTACATAGATGAGTATATCAGTGACGAGTCTGCAGGTGAAGTGAGTGATTATCAGGATTATGACTACTCAACACGTATCATACGCTTCCGTAGTCCACGTAGGGCTTTAAGTCCGCTCTACTGGGATCTCGCATACGATTGCGGTATAAATGATTGGTATGTGTATGATACGGGATACAGCATTGATATATATCCCACAGCCAACAACCCCCTCTATTGGGGCGCTGCTTCATACGTCTGGAGTTCTTTGAATTACTATAATTGGCGCAGTTGGTACAACTGGTATGGTTGGAATTATGCTTACCATTGGAATTGGCACAATCCTGGATATAACCATTTTTATTGTAATGGATTGTGGCACGACCATTATTGGCATGGGCACTCGCATGGCGGGAATTGGGTTGTTTCAAACAGTTTCAGAAACAGGATACCAAGCAATGGGGCAGTTTCATCACAAGGAAGACGTGGATACAGGAATGGAGTCTCTGCAAATTATGAGGCAGGAAGAGGTAGCAGCCGCGGTACCGGTACTGTAAAGAAAGATGTTGCTGATACCAAGAGTGCAAGAAGAGGTACAGGCAGGAATGGTGACAAGACAGTTTCAACCCAACGCAAGGACAGGAGTGTGAATGGCGCAAGAGAAGGACGCAGAAGTGGTGACGGACAGGCACGTGAATTGCGTGTCGGCTTCGGTGACAAGAAGAATGATGTCAACAACAGCAATGGTCCGCGTCGTCAGCAGCCGGCAAGAACAACTGTGAACAGTGAAAGGAATAGAAAGAACAGTTCTTTGAACAGTGGTAATACAACGGTACGCAAGAATGACAGTCGCTCAGATGTCTCAAGGCGCGGTAGCAGCAATGTGAATCGCCGAGGTTCAGAATCGGGCAGTTATAATCGTAAGAGCAGTACAAATGTTACACGCTCACGTAGTTCTTCTTCATCCTCAAGTTATAGCAGTTCAAGCAGAAGCAATTCGAGAAGTTCCGAGAACAGCAGCGGGTCATTCAGGTCAAGCGGCAGTTCACGCAGTTCCGGCAGTTCGTTCGGTTCAGGCGGCGGCTCGCGCAGTTCAGGTGGTTCACGCAGTTCAGGTGGTTCACGTGGCGGCAGACGGTAATATCTCTTCTATTGGAATTTGATTTTTTGACAAACATAAATAAAACAGAATATCATGAAACGCTTTTTCTATATTTTTTTATATATGCTTCCTTTAGGGTTGAGTGCACAGAATATGTACGAAACTGCTCCGTTGATGCAGAATGACCTTACCGGTACTTCGCGTTACATATCAATGGGCGGTTCTATGGGAGCCCTTGGAGCCGATGTCTCTGTTATGGGAAGTAATCCAGCAGGTATTGCTATATATCGCAGCAGTGACTTCGCCTTCACTGGAAGTCTTAATTTCAGTAAAACCAAGTCCAAGTATAACGGATATGCCCAAAAGGATGACAATGTGCAGTTTGATATGGAGAGTTTCGGTGCTGTAATAGCCAATAAGGTTTATAGCGGCGGCAGTTTGAAGTATCTGAACTTTGGTGTCGGTTATAGACGTAAGAACGGTCTTGCAAATGAATTTACAGTGGCTGGTCCAGCCAATGGCTTTTCTCAGCAACATGCAATCATGGATCTTTATGACCGTAATCCGTTTACATACGACAATATCTCTTTCAAGACATTCAGGCATTCCTGGCTTCCGTTGCTTGCGGTCCAGTCCAATCTTGTAGATATTGACGGCAAGTCAATGGCTATGTTCTATGAACCTACAAATATTGAGTTTGTAAGTGAAGAGAAAGGTGGTTCGTCCGAGGTTGATATCAATTTATCGGCAAATATCAACGATAGGTTCTATTTTGGAGCGACACTTTCGTTTGTCGATGTAGATTATACGGTAAATACCGTGTATTATGAGGACGACGATGCCGGTGAGATTTATTCGCTTGGCAATTACAGTCACATTGAAGGACATGGTATGAATATCAAGTTAGGTGCCATTGTACGTCCTTTTAAATATTCGCCGTTCAAGATAGGTCTTGCTGTGCATACACCTACATGGTATCGTCTTGAGAATTGTTATTATGCTGATATTTGGGGACCTGGTGATAATGATTTTTGGGATACAAGAGACTATGAACTGTTCGATGATGTACTCGTGACCAAGAGCAGGTTCAATTCGCCATGGCGTTTTATAGCTTCGGCATCATACACCTTCGATACCTTTATGGCTCTGAATTTCGATTATGAATATGCCGACTATTCATCTGCATCATACAGTTCCGTTGGCGCAGGCGACAAGCACGCGCAGAACGAGGAGATTGAGTGCAATATGAAAGGACAGCATATCCTGCGAGCGGGTGTTGAGGTTAATCTTGGAAGCGGTCTGGCTTTGAGAGGCGGATATAACTACTCAACTGCGCCGTTCAGGAAAAATGCCTATAAAGAGATGCTCAACATGCCTGTAACATCGGCCTCAACAGAGTATAATAACCGTTATAGCAAGGAGGCTGTTACCATAGGCGGAGGATACAAGGGCAAGACTTTCTATTTTGATGTAGCGTATGTATATGATACACAGGAGGCTGACTTCTATCCATATTTTGACCCGTATAAAGTGAATCCTGCGGCCGAAATGGAATATTCCAATCACACGATTACTGCTACATTCGGTATGAGGTTCTGATGTAGGTACTCTTCTATGCTTATTTCCTGGGCCAGAAGTTGACCCCGAAATAGAGGTTTATGATTCCGAATCCGTTGAGGATAGAGAGTGAATTTCTGGAATAGGAATATGTATGTGAAACAAGTGATGCGCCGGCATAGTATTTACTGTTGTTGTATACTATTGCCGCGCGCGTTATAAAATCGAAATTTATGCTGGAAAGGAACTCCTTGCTGTTGTGCATCTTCAGCGAGGTGTTCTTGTATCCGATAGCCGGTGTCATTGATATGTTTGCAAGGAAATCCTTTGCAAATACCCTGTTGTAACTGTAGCCGAAGTTGATGCTGAAATCCTTGTATTTGACATCTTTGAACTTAAGTTCATTGTCCAATTGTTCTATTATCGGAACATCCAGTTCTGTATGGTCAAAGACAAAAGACTGTTCATTGTATGAAAGACCGAGAATGAATGAGCCGGCGCTTATTCTCTGGTTGGTCGATTGGCTGTATGCCGCAGGATATGAAAACTTCTTGTTGTTGAATATGTAGTATAGATTGATTCCATTCTGTTTTACCGAGAGACCGCTGAATTTGTGGTTATAGTCTTTCAGTTCTTTAGAAGTACCATCGTAAAAACCATTCAGTTTCTTTATATTGTATTCTTCGCCTCTTTTTCTATAGAAAAGGTCTATCCCGATTGCAGATGTGTAGAAACTGAAGTTCAAATCGGTCTGCGGCTTGTTGTCACTAAGTTCAAAACTGTATCCAAGGAATAGCCAGCGCCACCCGATATAAAGTCCTAATCTGTGGCTGCTGTTTGGAGTCAGAGTGATGCTTTGTTCCGATTCATCAGAGGAAAAACGGTAATATTCATAGCCGTATGAATATTGTGGCATGATTGTCATGTTGTATTTGTTTGGCAAGACGTATATGCTGTCTTTCCGGTCAAGATTCTTTTCAATGAAGGATTCGGTTTCTTTAAGTATTACTTTTGTATTGTCAATGACTTTCTCGGTCAGTGATGTAATTCTGTTCTGGGCACTCACAGGTGAAAACATAAAGAGGGTAATGACTATCGCCATTACTCTTTCAAATGGGGGAATTCTCACAGCGCTCTTACTCATAGGAACCGGCAGTTATGAGTCAGATGATTTTTCCAAGGATTTTGTCAAGAACCCAGTTGGTGGGTGTAGCACTTATGCTATCGCATGTACATGTGCCTTTATGCAAAAGATGTTCAACTATATTTCTTATAAGCGGCAATTGTACATACGTGGGGTTGGGAACTGTGAAACTTTGTGTGCCGTTTTCGTTACGCAGTTCTATGGGCTGGAATGTGAATACCGAGAATTTGATTGTTCCCTTGCTGCCGAATATCTCAACGTGGTCCTCTTTTGAAGATTCGTCCGAAACAAAGCACCATGAACCGGAACCGGGGATTCCGTTTTCGAACATGAAACATGCACTTACAGTATCTTCTGCCTTGTATAGCCCGCCGCGGTTGGCTGCATACCCCTCGGCATGCAGAATACAACCGAACATCTCCTGCAAAAGGTCAATCTGGTGCGGGGCAAGGTCGTAGAAGTAACCACCTCCTGCAATATCGGGAATTACTCTCCATGGAAGGTTGTTGCGGTTGTAGTCAAGGTCACGTGGTGGAACCGAGAAACGTATCTGTACATTCAGGACTTTGCCAATCTCGGGTAACAGTTCCTTGACTTTCTGAAAATAGGGAAGGTACCTGCGGTAGTATGCCACAAAGCATGGTACTCCGGTTTCGCGTGATATGCGGTTTATGCGTGCGCAATCCTCATAACTGGCAGCCAATGGCTTTTCAACATATACAGGTTTCCCTGCTTTCATTGCCATAATGGCGTATGTTGCATGTGAAGAGGGAGGGGTAGCGATATATACTGCATTTACCTCCTGGTCATCTATCAGTGCCTGTGCGTCGGTGTAATGGTGTTGTATGTTGTGACGCTTGGCATAGTCTCTGGTTTTTTCCTTGTCACGGCCCATAACGGCGACAACTTCAGAGTCCTTTATCATGGCAAAGGCCGGGCCACTCTTTTTTTCAGTAGCCTCACCGCAACCGATGAATCCCCATTTTATGACATTGCTCATGCTGTATCAATTATAAAAATCCCATGACAGTCCCATCCACAGCACACCTTGTGTGGTAGGATAATGAGGAACAAGGAAGTAGTTCCTGTTTCCCATTCCTTCGTTTACATGATAATATTTTACGTAGAAGCGTGTCTGCTTGAGAAGAAAGTTGGCATATACGCTCATGATTGGGTAGTTGCCAATGGCCACTTTGTCTGCCTGGTTCTGTTGTACGAACTGTCCTAATGCCGGTGAATAATCGGGTGCGTAGTACTCAGTGAAGTATCTCACGTCTGCTCCAAGTTCAGTGTTGAGTACTCTTGCTATCTTGAACTTGATGAACGCATTTGCATATACGTTGAGTTCGGGTAGCGGGAGCACACTCTTGTTGCTGCTGTTCTGGTATGTCAGTTCGGTATTGAGGTTGAATATGCCAAGTTTGAAGTCCTGGTTAAGTGTCGCTGTCAACACTTGTATATTTTCGTTTTCCTGTGCTACTGAGAAACGGTTCAAGAACTTGCCTGGTGTTTTCTCAACAGCATTGTTTGCTATATATGTATAGTTCTTTATGTTTTCTACTCCGACGCTGAGACGGGTTCTCCATGAAGGAATGTGCAGTTCTCCCTGTATGCGTGTCTTGAACTCCTTGTCAAGGTCATTGTTGTCCCACCAGTAGTGCTCGCTATGGTAATGACGGTAATAGAACGACGGACGGTTGTTCTTTATGAATGCACGTGCCTTGAGGCTGACATCTTTTTTCCATAATCTGAAATTGAATTCCAGTTTTCCGTCGAGTGAGAATGTTCCGATTTCATCACCATTAAGGGCTGTCTGGCCTTCTACGTGGTAACGGAAATTGTCCCATCTGTCGCTTGATATTGTTCCTCCAATGGAAAGTATATGCTCGCTGTACTTTCTGCGACGCTCAATTCCGTTCCCGGGAATAGTGTCGGGCAGTGTATAACGGCTGTACTTGTATGATGCGAATGCTGCTACATTGGCAAATGCCCATTTGCTGAATCCTTCGCACAATGACAATGTCAGACGATTGTCTATTGTGAAGTATTTTGTAAGGTCCGATGAGTCCTTGGGCAGGTATGTGTCGGCATAGTACCCCGAAGGCTGTCTGTAGTTTATGAATTCGTGGTAGTTATGGGTAAAATCGGCAGTGTGTATTATCTGTGCGACTTTCACGAATTCCTGAATTGCACTGTCTGCGGCGATGCTGTCCGCCGGCTGCTTTTCGCGGTAGAAACCAAGATTGTAGTTATGGGTGAAGAAGAATGTATATACTTCGTTGCGGTTCCATGTGGCATCAAGTTTTACCGGAATGTCGTTTGTTCCGAAATTGCTGTTGGAACCGTCTGTCTCTTCGGGGCGTGTTATGTAGCGGTCATCTGTAATACCTCCGTTCTCAGCCTGCTTCATGTGGTAACGGCTTGCTGTCAGGTGATAGTTGTATCGGTCGCTCCTGTAGAAAGAGAACAGTGAAAAGTTCATTAGCGCACTGGTCTGGTTGTCGTATCTGCCGCGTGCATAAAGATAGTCAAAAAGGAAACCTGCGCCAAAATGCTTCCCGGCGTTGGTGCTGAAGTATGCCCTGAAGCGGTCATCTCCGTCAACCTTGTTGCCCGATGAATGGTATGTCAGGTTTGTGTATGGCGATTTTGTGTCTGTGAAAATGAACTCTTCAGGGGTAATGAAGAAATAGTCAGATGGCTGCAGGAAATCGTATGCTGTATTTGTCGGGCGGTTGAAGAAAATCCTCGACATGCGTGGCGTTCCCATGTTGCCCAGATAGTTGTATTCGCCGTTGATGCCGTCTGTAAGATGCTTGTTCTGGAACATGTACTGCATTGTGTCTGCATCAATGGGCATGACTGTTCCTGTGAATCTGTCAATGTTCCACTGATGTATCTCTTTGGGTGCTATTATATCCTTTTTTGTGGAATCTCTGGGAGCATCCTTGAATGGACTGAATACTTCACCGCTGCCTAAACCGCTCTTGACACCGCCTTCAAGCTGGTGTTCCTGAATGCGTTGTCCGAAGGTTGTAATAGGCAACACGAGCAACAGTATGTACAATGTTAATCTATTCATCTGGTGATGCGTGTGAGTGGTTTCAGTTGATGAAACGGAGTATGAATTCAAACACTTTGATTGCCAATGTGGAGAAACCTGCGTACATGAATGTCTGGCCGGTACCGCTTGTGAGGTAAATGACTAATGTTATGACTGCTCCCGCAAGGAACAGCACGTTAAGTATGTATCGTACTTTGTCAACAGTTCTCATGTTACTTTGAATTCAATTCACTCTTTATTTCTTCAATCAACTGGTTCTTCAGGTCTATAGTCTTGCGGCGGAATCTGCCCTCGAATTTCTTCAGTTTGCCTTTGCTGTTGAATGCGTTTTCGTCTGTAATCCAATTCTCGGCTTTCATCTTAATGCCGCCGTTCTCATCTTCATCATCGTACCAATATGTTATTCGTGACATGTTGAAGATGCATTGTCCGTCCTGTGCCGTAATGGTAAGGTAGTAATATATTCTTGGCCGGTTCAGGACAAAGAATGTTTTCCGGAATATCATATACTCTTCTCCTTTGACTATGGCTGTGCCGGGCTTTTCGCTTTCATATCTTTTTACAGAGATTATTGTTGGTTCAACAAAACGGCGTGTAATCCAGTTGTTTACCCTTTCTTCAACTTCTGCAGCATTAAGCCCAGTGGCGGGAATCACCTCTTCAAAGGTTACCTTGCCGTTGATTACCGGTACCATGCCTTGCTGGTATTGTGGCTCTACTACAGAACTTCTTTTCTTGAAAAGTTGTGCTTGGGCTGTGCCTATTGCAACTACCATAGCAAGCAGCAATATGTATTTTTTCATATTCTCCTTTATATTATATGTTATACAATTATATTCTGTGCGAAGATAATACAAAACTGATAAGAAAACAAGAGCGGCAACAGGCAACTTTGTTACACTTCTATCTTGACTGTATGTATTGACTGTATGTCATGCAAGCAGCATTGCCTGATTGTGCAGTTCCTCTTTTGTTTGTGTACTAAGGTACGCTTTTTTTGTCTCAGATTGATGAATGGATTCTCTTTTTTATATATCTTAGCAATGTTAAAGGATATTATGGAAATCAAGCCTATTGCATATTATCATTCATTGTTGCCTACAAAGTTCGGATTACCACGGCAGAGCGGTCTTGTTCCTGAACTGAAAGGGAAGATTGTCTTTACATCGGAGTACAGGAGTCCCGATGCTTTGCGTGGAATTGAAGGGTTCGATTATATATGGCTCATTTGGGGATTCTCGTTGAACGGGAAAGAAAAGGGGAACAGGTCTCCTGTGGTGCGTCCTCCTCTTTTGGGTGGCAATGAGTCTGTCGGGGTCTTTGCAACACGTTCACCATTCCGACCAAATTCTCTCGGACTATCGTCTGTGCGTTTATCGGGCGTAGAATATGGTACAGATGGTCCGGTACTTCTTGTTGCGGGTGCCGACCTTGCAGATGCGACTCCCATATATGACATTAAACCGTATGTACCTTATTCCGATGCGCACCCTGAAGGCAGGAGCGGTTTTGTAGACATGAGACCGTGGAATGAACTGAAAGTGGAATTCCCGGAGCATTTGCGTGTGCCGTTCTCTGATGATGAATTTGCTGCGTTATGCCGCGTGCTTGAACTTGACCCGCGTCCGCAGTATCACGAAGACCCTGACCGCATATACGGAATGCCTTTCGCCGGTTACGATATCCGCTTTATGGTTTCTTGCGATGATGTCTTGAGAGTAGTGGATGTAGTGAAGATATAAAAGGCTGGAATAGAAATTTGAAACACCTTAAGTGTCATTTGTCGGCTTAAGCAATCAGACCTTTAATTAGGCGGTTCTTCTGAGACAAGTGACACTTTCTTATGTAATTTATTTTATTGTTCCTATACGCGTATATATATAATAAGAATATGAAAAATGTATTTTCGCGTTGCGTTTGCCTTAAAAAACCTCATTTACGTCAATAAACTGCGGTTTTTAACTTTTCCAAGCCTTAAACTACATCTTTTTATTCATCTCCTACAATAAGAGAGGGTGACCCAAAGTCACCCTCTCTTTGCAATTGGTTGAGTATTGTTATTATGCCTCCTCTACAGCAGCCTGAGCAGCCGCCAAACGTGCAATGGGCACGCGGAATGGAGAACATGATACATAGTTCAAACCTACTCTGTGACAGAACTTCACAGACTCAGGTTCGCCACCGTGCTCACCGCAGATACCGCACTTGAGGTCCGGGTTAACGCCACGGCCCTTGGCTGTAGCCATCTCAACGAGCTGGCCAACACCTGTCTGGTCAAGAACCTGCAATGGGTCGTTCTTCAAAATCTTCTTGCGCAGGTAGATAGGCAAGAATGAGTTTACGTCGTCACGAGAGTAACCGAATGTCATCTGTGTCAAGTCGTTTGTACCGAATGAGAAGAACTGAGCCTGCTGAGCAATCTGGTCTGCTGTGAGTGCTGCACGTGGAATCTCAATCATTGTACCGATTGTGTATTCTACGCGGTCACCTTCAGCAGCAAAGAGTGCCTCGGCTGCATCAACGATAGCGTTCTTCTGCTCCTCGAACTCATTGATGATGCCTACGAGCGGAACCATGATTTCAGGATAGATAACCTTGCCTTCCTTCTTCAACTCAAGAGCAGCACCGAGGATAGCTGTTGTCTGCATTCTTGTGATTTCGGGATATGTGTTACCCAAGCGGCAACCACGGTGACCCAACATCGGGTTGAACTCCTCAAGAGACTTCACGCGGCGCTGAACAGCCTCAACTGTCTTGCCCATAGCCTCAGCAAGCATCTGCTGGCCCTTAGCATCGTGCGGAACGAACTCGTGGAGTGGTGGGTCGAGCAGGCGCACTGTCACGTGCAAGCCTTCCATTGCCTTGAAGATACCAACGAAGTCGGCCTTCTGGTATGGCAACAGCTTGGCAAGAGCAACCTCGCGCTCCTTTGTGGTCTCGGCAAGAATCATCTCGCGCATAGCCTTAATCTTCTCGCCCTCAAAGAACATGTGCTCTGTGCGGCAGAGGCCGATACCGATAGCACCGAAGTCACGTGCAACCTGTGCATCGTGTGGAGTGTCGGCATTTGTACGTACGCCCAGGCGTGCGTACTTGTCACAAATGGTCATGAGTTCTGCGAAGTCGCCGCTGAGTTCAGGAGCCTTTGTGTCAACCTTGCCCTCGATAACCTGGCCTGTAGAACCGTTCAATGAGATATAATCGCCTTCGTTGAATGTGGTACCGTCAACAGTAAGAGTACGCTTCTTGTAGTCGATAACCAATGTGCCTGCACCTGATACGCAGCACTTGCCCATACCACGTGCAACAACGGCAGCGTGAGAAGTCATACCGCCACGGGCTGTGAGGATACCCTGTGCTGCAGCCATACCTGCGAGGTCCTCAGGTGATGTCTCAATACGTACGAGAACAACCTTCTCGCCATTCTCGTTCCACTTCTCAGCATCATCTGCGAAGAAAACGATGCGGCCGGTAGCAGCACCCGGAGATGCGGGAAGACCGTTTGCTATAACCTTAGCCTTTGCAAGCGCAGCTGTATCAAATACAGGGTGAAGGAGCTCGTTGAGCTTCTCCGGTTCCATGCGCTTCAATACAGTCTTGTCATCGATAACGCCGTCACGGTAGAAGTCCATGGCGATTTTTACCATGGCAGCACCTGTACGTTTGCCGTTACGTGTCTGCAAGAACCAGAGTTTGCCTTCCTGAACGGTGAACTCCATATCCTGCATATCCTTGTAGTGGTCCTCAAGGCGTGTCTGGATAGCATCAAGTTCCTTGTAGATTTCGGGCATAGCCTCTTCCATTGAAGGATACTTTGAAGCACGCTCTTCCTCGCTGATGTTCTGCAATGCAGCCCAACGCTGTGAACCAATCTTTGTAATCTGCTGTGGTGTGCGGATACCTGCAACAACGTCCTCGCCCTGTGCATTGATAAGGTACTCGCCGTTGAATAGGTTCTCGCCTGTTGCGGCATCACGAGAGAAGCATACACCGGTAGCCGATGTGTCACCCATGTTACCGAATACCATTGCCTGTACAGAAACGGCTGTTCCCCACTCATCGGGAATTTTCTCCATGCGACGGTAGAGGATAGCGCGCTCGTTGTTCCAAGACTCGAATACAGCGCAAACTGCACCCCACAACTGCTCGTAAGCATCAGTTGGGAAGTCCTTGCCTGTCTGTGCCTTTACGGCAGCCTTGAACTTCTTTACAAGTTCCTTGAGAGACTCTACGCTGAGGTCCTTGTCAAGAACAACACCGGCCTCTTCCTTAACCTTCTCAATGATTGCCTCGAATGGGTCGATTTCCTCTTTGCTTGTCGGCTTCATGCCTAATACAACGTCACCATACATCTGTACGAAACGACGGTATGAGTCCCAAGCGAACTTCTCGTTGCCGGTCTTCTTTGCAAGACCCTCCACAACGATGTCATTAAGACCGAGGTTGAGGATTGTGTCCATCATACCTGGCATTGATGCGCGTGCACCTGAACGTACTGATACCAACAATGGGTTGGCGGGGTCGCCGAATGTTGAATTCATCAAAGTCTCGATGTTCTTGACTGCGGCCTGCACCTCTGCTTTGAGAAGCTCGATAACCTTCTCCTTGCCAAGGCTGTAGTACTCGCCGCAAACCTCGGTTGTGATGGTAAATCCTGGAGGAACGGGAATGCCGATAAGGTTCATTTCGGCCAAGTTTGCACCTTTACCTCCTAACAAGTTTCTCATTGACGCGTTACCTTCAGCAAGACCATTACCAAAGGTATAGACTCTTTTGTCTGCCATAAATTTTTGAGTTTATTGTTTGTTGATAAATAAAAAATTGTTTTAACTGTCTCAATTTGTCGGTGTCATTTTCTGGACTATCCAACTAATTTGCAAATATAACAAAAATGTTTGTAATCCGAAATTTCTGCATAAAAATATCTTCGGACATTAGAAAAAAATAACTTCACGGGGAGAAAATGCGAATTATCGGGATTTTCGGCGTATCTTCGCGTCTAAACTGAAAACAGAAATTATATGGCAAGAAAAAAGAAAGAACTTCCTTTGCTTGAAAAGATTGAGATAACTGGGGTGGCCGCCGAGGGAAAGGCGCTTGCGCGTGTGAATGACCTTGTTGTTTTTGTACCCTATGTGGTTCCTGGTGATGTCGTAGACCTTCAGGTCAGGCGAAAGAAACACAGTTATGCCGAGGCTGAGGCTGTAAAGTTCCATGAGTATTCAAAGGAGCGCAGTCAGCCATTCTGCAAGCATTACGGTATATGTGGAGGTTGCAAGTGGCAATGTCTTGCCTATGAATATCAGTTGAAATACAAACAGCAGCAGGTTGTCGATGCGTTGACCCGTATCGGTAAAGTGGAGTTGCCGCCGGTGATGCCTATTCTCGGTTCTGAGAATATCTGTGAGTATCGTAATAAACTGGAGTTTACTTTCAGCAACAAGCGTTGGCTTACTTGGGATGAGGTCGCGCAGAATGTGCAGTATGACAATATGAATGCGCTTGGCTTTCATATTCCGGGTGCGTTTGACAAGGTGCTCGATATACAGGAATGCGCATTGATGCAGGGTTTGAATAACCGTTTGCGCAACGGTATACGCGAGTTCGCCAACAAGGAAGGTGTTCCGTTCTATGATTTGCGCTCGCATTCAGGTGTGCTGCGCAGCATGATGTTGCGTACTTCTACTACCGGCGAGGTTATGCTGCTTCTTCAGGCCAGGGTTGAGTGCGAAAATGATAGAGTGCTTTTGGAAAAAGTTTTACAATATGTTGCTGATTCTTTCCCTGAGGTAACCTCGCTTCTTTATGTTGTCAATAATAAATGCAACGACACTTTTGGCGATCTTGAGGTGGTTACATATAAGGGCACTGACGTTATTTATGAAGAGATGGAGGGGCTGCGCTTCAAGGTGGGGCCAAAGTCTTTCTATCAGACAAACAGCAAGCAGGCTTATAATCTGTACAAGGTTGCCCGTGATTTTGCGGCCCTTACCGGCGAGGAAGTTGTTTATGACCTGTATACAGGAACCGGTACTATTGCGAATTTTGTAGCATCGAAGGCAAAGAAGGTTGTGGGTGTGGAGTATGTGGAGGATGCCATAATCGACGCACGTGTCAATGCGCAGTTGAACGGTTTCAATAATCTTGCGTTTTTTGCCGGAGATATGAAGGATATTCTCACGCGTGACTTTATCAGCGAACATGGCCGTCCCGATGTGATAATAACCGACCCTCCACGTGCAGGAATGCATGAAGATGTGATTTCTACAATTCTCTTTGCGGCTCCAAAGAGGATTGTGTATGTCAGTTGTAATCCTGCTACTCAGGCCCGTGATTTGCAGTTGCTTGATGTTGATTATAAAGTTATGGCAGTGCAGCCTGTTGATATGTTTCCGCATACTCATCATGTCGAGAATGTTGTTCTGCTTGAACGAAAAGATAGTATTTGATTAATAATTTTTGTGTTATGCATAAGAATGTGAGAAGTCTCCTGACGTTCAAGGTGGTACAGGATGCAGTGCTGATAGAATTTATAATGGATAAGATGCATGGCATCAGCCGGAATAGAGCAAAAGCTTTAATAAGCAATAGGGTAATCCTTGTAAATAATGTAATTACGACTCATCCTCTGGCTGAATTGAAGGCCGGTCAGGTTGTTCAGATAGACCGTTCTAAACGCAAAATGGCGTTCCACAGCAATGAACTCGATATTGTGTATGAAGATCCCTATCTGCTGGTAGTCGATAAGCATCCGGGATTGTTGTCTATGAGCAATAATTCACGTCAACAAACAGTGCAGACTGTGCTTAACCGTTATCTTGAAAAGGGGGGTGGAAGGAGTTCTTCGCATCTGGTACATCGTCTTGACCGCGATACATCCGGCCTCATGGTTTATGCCAAGGATGTACAGACCCAGCAGTCGCTTATCCATGGTTGGCAGGAACTTGTTACCGACCGTCGCTATATAGCTTTGGTAGAAGGTGAACTTGAAAACAAACATGGTCGTGTCGAATCGTGGTTGACAGAGGATAAAAGGTTTATAACACATTCAAGTCCAGTAGATAATGGTGGAAAATTTGCAGTGACACATTATGAAGTTCTGATGTCGTCCAACGGCTATTCGCTTGTTGAATGTGAACTTGAAACCGGTCGCAAGAACCAGATTCGTGTGCACATGGCCGACCTTGGGCACCCTGTAGTGGGTGACCGCAAATACGGCAGTGAAAAAGACCCTATGCGTCGCTTGGGATTGCATGCATTTATGCTATGCTTTACCCATCCTGTGACAGGCAAGCACATGCGCTTTGAGACTCCTGTTCCTGTATTGTTTGAAAAATGTTTGAATGGCAAGTAAAGCAGTCTGTCATATTGCGCTTTTAATGCTGTTGTTTTTTGTTACTGAGAATGCAACAGCCCAGTTCTCTCCCGGCAAGAAACCGAAGGAGTCGGTTGTTGTTGAATATCGCAGGGTTAAGGAAGATACGCTGAGGGTAAGAAAAAGCAAACTTCTTCCTAAGAAGAAAAGAAAATCTTCAGCAGCAGTTTCAGATTCTGTAAAAGGCAAGAACAAGAAGAAAACGTCCAAGAAAACTGTCGCGGGCAAGCGTTCAAAGAACAAGGTGCAGAAGACTGATTCTGTAATGTTTGAATCTCCTGTATATCGTTTAGGCGACCGTATAATAATGCGCGGAGACAGTGGTGCCGATGTAAGGAATGTTGCCCGCATTCTGGTTAAAAAGATTTACATGGACGAGGATAGTATTATTTATACAAGGAACGGCGATGTGCTTTATGAAGGAGAACTTGTAGAGGCTGTAAAACGTTTTCAACGGCTGAACGGTTTTTACGATGACGGCATAATAGGGCGCGACCTCATCAAGGCATTAAGAAAAAGGAAATAATTCTGGATATCATACAAAACAATGTCACAAAAACGTAGAATAGAACTGCTTGCCCCCGCAAGGAACCTTGAAACAGGTATTGCTGCCATAAACCACGGTGCCGATGCAGTGTACATCGGTGCTGCACAATTCGGAGCACGTCAGGCAGCAGGGAACTCTGTAGAAGACATTGCCGCCCTTGTTGAGTATGCGCATGTGTATGGTGTCAAGGTTTATGTAACGCTCAATACCATAATATATGACGATGAGGTCGAAGATGTGGAAAGGCTTGTAACAAAACTATATGAGATTGGTGTCGATGCGCTTATAGTCCAGGATATGGGTTTCGCCCGAATGAATATACCGCCTATTCCTCTTCATGCAAGTACTCAAATGGATAACCGCACACCCGAAAAAGCAAGGTTTCTGGCTTCGGTCGGTTTTCCGCGTATTGTTCTTGCGCGCGAGTTGTCGCTTGCCGAAATAGAAGATATACACCGTGCTGTTCCTGAAACTGAACTTGAGGTTTTTGTCCATGGCGCATTGTGCGTGAGTTACAGCGGTCAGTGCTATGCCTCGCAGTATTGTTTCGGCAGGAGTGCCAACAGAGGCGAGTGTGCGCAGTTCTGCCGTCTGGCATTTGATATGGTCGATTCGGAAGGTACAGTTGTTACCTGTGGCAAGCATCTGCTTTCGCTAAAGGACATGAACCGCAGTGCGATGCTTGAAGAGATGCTTGATGCCGGTGTTGCATCGCTGAAAATTGAGGGCCGCTTGAAGGATGTGTCATACGTAAAGAATATAACTGCATATTACCGCAAGGCACTTGATGAAATTTTTGCACGTCGCAATGAATATGTGCGTTCTTCATTCGGTAAATGTGTACCGCAATTTACGCCAGCGCCCGAAAAGAGTTTCAACCGTGGGTTTACCGATTATCTTCTGAAGAATGGCAAGGAAGGCATTGCCTCATTTGACACTCCAAAATCCAAAGGAGAGTATATGGGACGTGTGAAGTTTGTTTCGCGCAATTTCTTTACGGTTACAGGCAAGGATTTCAATAATGGTGACGGTGCCTGTTTTATATCGGCCGATGGGCGTCTGCGCGGGTTCCGCATAAACAGAGTTGAGGGGAACCGCGTCTTTCCGCAAACAATGCCGCCTGTTGAGAGCGGTGATGAACTATTCCGCAACTATGATTGTGATTTCGAGCGTCAGATGTCGCACCCCGATGAGCAGCGCCGCTTGGCAGTAGAACTTCTGTTTACTGAAAATGCCGACGGCTTTGTTCTCAAAGGTAAAGATGAGAGCGGTGTGCAGTGTAGTGTTGTTGCGACTTTTGCCAAAGAGGAAGCACGTGCGCCGCAGCAGGCTAATATTATAAGGCAGTTGGGTAAATGGGGAAATACTCCATTTGAGGTTTCGGCAGTTGAGATAGAACTCTCTAAGGAGTGGTTCGTTCCATCGTCGTTGCTCTCTGACATGCGCCGCTCGCTGTGCGATTTGATAATAAAAGAACATCTGTCAAACTATGGCCGCGAGGATATGCGGCTGAAAGAGTGTGGTACTCCTTTCGTCGTATCGGCACTTGATTATAAAGGTAATGTCGCGAACAGGTATGCCATGGCCTTCTACAAAGAGCATGGCGTTGAGAGCATTGCTCCGGCATTTGAGAAAGCACCGGTTGCGGGTGTACCGGTCATGTTCTGCAAGCACTGCATAAAGTTCAGTATGGGCTGGTGTACAAAGAGCGGTGCAAAGCACAGGTATAAAGAACCTTTCTACATTGTCTCGGGCGACGGCAAGCGTTTCCGCCTTGAATTTGATTGCAGGGAGTGCCTGATGAATGTTGTGGCTGAGTGAGCCGCGCGGGTGTTACATAGAGATCTTTCGCTTGCGCTCAAGATGACAAGCAGTGCCTTATCTCAGGTACATGTTGTATGCCCTTTCGAACCCTATTGTTGTTTGTCTGTCATGTCCGGGGTACACAATGGTCTCTTCGGGCAGTGTCAGGAGTTTTTCACGTATAGTGGTGATTAGGCTGTAGTGGTCGCTGTCGGGGAAATCGGTGCGGCCTATGCTGCCGTGGAAAAGAGCGTCGCCGCTGAAGAGCACTTTCTCTTCGGGAATGTGGTAGCAAAGGCTGCCGGGTGAATGTCCTGGAACTGCTATTGCCACAACGCGGTGAGTGCCGAAAGTGATTTCATCACCGTCATGCAGTGTGCGCCCAAGCGCAGGCACATCTTCCTCGTATTTTATTCCAAATCTTGCTACACGCTCTTTTATGTTCGCAGCCCAAGGCCAGTCGGCATCGTTGGCTTCGGCTTTTATTCCAAAGGTTTCCTCTACGAATGCATTGCCGAATACGTGGTCAAAGTGCAGATGGGTATTCAGGTAGTGTTTTAGCGTGAGCCCGTTGCCGGTGATGAATTCCTTTATTTCTTCTCTCTCTCTTGGAAACCATGCCCCACAGTCAATGAGTACGGCCTCCTTGCTCTCGTCCCAAAGAAGATAACAGTTGACCTGTATCGGGTTCACTGTAAAAGTCTTTATTTCCATAAGGCATTATATTTGAACGTAAACGACTTTTTTGTCCTTGAAGTATTCCTCACTGAAGTAACTGCTTATATCTATAATTTCGCAGCAGTTCTTGAAAGGATGTGTCTCTGCATTCATGTCACCTCCTTTCAGGCATATTATTCCGTTAGGCAGAGCGTTCGTCTGTTCCTTTGAAATGTTCTTGCGGCATATCTTTACAAGGTCGGGCAATTGCATTACTGCACGGCTCACGACGAACGAGTATTTCTCTTTTATCTCCTCTGCACGGCTGTGGCTTGTGCGTACATTGGTGAGCCCTATGGCTGCGGCAATCTCGCCGGCAACACGCACCTTCTTGCCAATGCTGTCTACAAGGTGGAACTGTACCTCGGGGAACATAATGGCCAATGGAATGCCGGGAAATCCACCTCCGCAACCCATGTCCATTATTGTGGTTCCGGGCTTGAATGTTATGTACTTTGCAATGGCAAGCGAGTGGAGCACATGGTGCAGGTACAGGTTCTCAATGTCCTTGCGCGATATTACGTTTATTTTGCTGTTCCAGTCGTAGTAGAGGTCATAGAGCGCTGCAAACTGCTCCTTCTGCCTGTCGCTGATATTTGGGAAATATTTTAGTATGGTTTCCATTATTTGAGTATATGTTTCAGTTCTTCGTATGTGATGTCGGCTTCTATTTTGCCCACAGCGTAGGAAGCAATTTCGTAAGGGTTGTATATGAATGTAATGCAACTGTCGCGCAGTACTGCATTTTTGGATATGAACAGTTCGCCGGTGCCGCGTTGTAGCCAATCGAGTTCTGTAATGTCGTTTGCCTTGCAATAGCGCAGGATTCCGGCTGCTATGGCATGCAGGAGTGCTTCTTCATATCCTTCCTTCATTATTTCGTCAAGCGTTACCTCGTGTCCGTCGCGTGGGTCAAATGTGTGCACGGCCGTGTAGTAATAACCATGTGCGCCACCTTCGTACTCATCGTAATTGAGGATGTAGTTTTCATATCCTTTGTATCCCTTTTCGCAAACACCCTTTACGTTGTAATGGTTGTCGGGCCAGAAAGCGTCGTCGTAGTTTTCCCTTATATCGATATAGTCGGGGCGCAGTTCCTGGAATTCGGCAGCCAAGCGTTTTACTTGTGCGTCGCATGCTGTGCCCAGGTCGCTGTGTTCGGTTCCTGTTATGGCATACGATAGTGCATTCACGGCTTTGGCTGTCGCAACGGCGTTGTTCAGTACTATCGGTTCAAGTTCCATGCTGTAGTTGAGTACAGGGGAATCCTGTATATTGCTGTCAAGAGGAATGCTGCCGCTAATGATTATTGCCGTGTCTTTCTTATACTCGACTATGTTTTCTGCCTTTTCTGCATTCATTGTCTCATTTCCCTCTTTGGGCCTGCATGAGTAGAGTGTAAAAAGGAGTAATGATAAAAAGAAAATTCCGCACTTTTTCATCTTTGGTTTGTTATTATTTTACCGGACAACCAAAGGTAGTGCTTTTGGCTGTGAATAACAAGAAAGGAAGTGATTTTTGTATTTGCAACATGAGGTCGCGCGGCGGTATGCTCCGGATTTGTCTAACTTAAAAATGTGTGGTTATGAAAATGTGTGGTATTATTGCCTTTGCCGGCGGAATTGTCGTCGGGGGCATGGTTGGTGGAGCCTTGGCGTTGATGTTTGCTCCAAAGAAAGGTGAAGACCTTCGCAAGGACATTATGGACAAAATTATTGATGTAGAGAAACAACTGACAGAGTATGGTACGGTGTGCAAGGATGGGCACTGCAAGAGAATGGAGGTTGTAGAACAGTAGTTTTGATGTAATGAAAGAGGATATCGAAAATCTTTCTGAGGATGTACAGGAATATCTGGGCCGACGGGTTGATAATCTTAAAATGAGGGTGGTTGAAGAACTCTCTGTAATGATGGGCGACATGCTTGCCCTTATGGTAATATTCTTCATGCTGTTTGCCGCATTCCTGTTCATCCTTGTAGGTGCAGTCGCAGCGATTGCTCAGGTTTTGGGCTTTGTTCCTGCAATGATGATTGCAGGAGCAGCCATTGCTATTACAGCGTTAGTGGTATATCTTATGCGTACAAGGATATTCATTGATACTCTTGTAAAACATCTGTGCCGTTTGCTTGCGGTAAGGAAGGAGGCCCGGAATGAATGAGAACAGACCTTATATAGCGACATTACGCGAACTCAGGCTTCAAAGGCGCAATAACCTCGAAAGGATTGTTTTGTTGCGTGAGAGGATACAGAGGCGTTACGATTCTTTAAAAGAGCAGCTTTCTTTTGCAAAATTCATCATGGGGAAAATAAAGGAACATCTGCCTGACTTCAAATGGTGGAGATAGGGAACTGCAGGGAGGAATTCATTCAAAAAAGCAGAAAATATTTTGTCAGCCCTTGACGGCTGTGTATATTTGTGTACGGGAAGCGGCAGGCCGTGAGTGTGCTGTTGCCGTCACTTTCAAATATACACACAGAATATGACAGGACTTCTTATCGTAATTTCATCGGTTCTAATGGTGATGCTTGTTGCAGTGTCGCTCTATTGCATGCGTCTTTATGGTAAGCATGCTGCTCTTGAAAAAGAGAATTCTTTGCTTGATGTGCAGAACACGACACTGAACGGCTCATTGGAGAAAAGTGAGTCGGATATCCGTGACTTGCGTGCAGCACGTGAGGAATCACTTGCACGTGTAGCGGTTCTTGAGAGCGAGAAGAATGTTCTCAATGAACGCATTGATGCACAGAAAGAACAATTCAAGGCAGCGCTTGACCAGATGCGCCATGAGTTCAAGAATATGGCTAACGAGGCACTGCAAAGGAATACCGAGCAGTTCAATCGTCAGTCGCAGGAAAGGCTTGAGGCCATGCTTTTGCCTTTTGACAAGGACCTCAAGCAGTTCCGCGAGAAAGTTGAAAACTATTACGGAGAGGAAAGCAAACAACGATTCTCCCTGCAGGAGAATATAAAAAGCCTTGTCGAGGCTAACCGCCGCATAAGCGATGAAGCCTTGAACCTCACCCGTGCCATTTCTGGTACAAACAACAATAAGTTCCAGGGCGATTGGGGAGAAACCATCCTTGAACAGATACTTGAAAACTCCGGGCTCATTGAGGGTGAGCAGTGGGAACTGCAGGCTACATTGCGCGACGAGAAGGGTGGTGCTGCACTCAATGAGGATACCAGGCGTGCCATGAAACCCGATGTCATTGTACACTTTCCCGGCCGGCGCGATATCATAATAGATTCAAAGGTGTCACTTAAGGCCTATATGGAGTACCTTGCTGCCGAGGATGATACAACACGTTCACTGCGGCTCAAGGAACATGTTGCCAGTGTACGCCGCCACATCGATGAACTCGCAGCCAAGCATTATAATAAGTACAACAAGAATTCACTCGATTATGTAATGCTCTTCATTCCCAACGAACCTTCCTACTTTGTGGCAATGGATGCCGACAACGCGCTGTGGAACTATGCCTACAAGAAGGGCATTGTGCTCATATCTCCTTCAAACCTCATTTCCACGCTCTTTGTGGTGAACTCCCTGTGGACACGCGAGCGTCAGCAGCGTGACGTGCAACGTATTGTAGACACTGCAAACGCAATATACGACAAGTTCGTGAACTTCACAGACAACTTCAGCAAGATTGAAACCGCCCTGGGCAAGGCCCAAGAAGCATACGACGAGGCCTTCAAGCAACTGAAGACAGGCAAAGGAAACATAAGCAAACGCTTGGGCGAACTCAAAGAAATGGGTCTGCTCACAACAAACAAACAGTTGCCTGACAGGTTTGCTGGAGAAGAGTGAATGGGGCTTTAAGGTCATGCACTGCTTGCTTCTCTTGCGAAATGGGTTCAACAGTTGCGACTTTTGCAGATTGTGGTTGAACAACAGGCCTTGATTGAGTTTGTTCTACTTTTATAGCCGTTCTTTGCTGTTCTGTACGCTTGTCCTCAACAATCACGCTACTCCTTGAATATGCACTATAATCAATCTCGCTCATTGAGGATTGCTGGTTATAGAAAAGCCAATACTATCGTGAGCAGATGTTGAAATATGAAGACAACATAGAGAGATTGCAGGCAGAAGATGAAAAGGCACGTGAAGGACGTTCCAAAATATTGTCATTCTTCGGTACGGGGGAGCTGGCAGAAGCAAAGAAAAAGCTATCGGATAAGGACAAGCAGATAGAAAAGTTACAGCAACGCATTTCTCAATTACAGCAAGAGCAACTACAACTAAAGGAGCAACATAAGACAGAACTAGCGAAATGTCGCAATGGTTATATGGCGGAGATCGACAAGGCCATCAAACGAGCTGAAGTTGCCGAGCGAAAGAATATTGCTCACGAAGTTACCATAGAAAAGCAGAAACAGCGTATTGACACGCTTGACAGAAAGGTCAATAGGCATCGATATCGCCTGTCATCGGGTGCAACACTCACCGGCATCCGCATGTCGCCTCGCCATTCAAACATACCAAGCCTTCGCATTCAAACTAAGGTGGAAAATGAGACCTTTGAGGATGCGAAGTATTTCGAGTGGTACAATCCTGTTATACAAAAGTATCTGAATGGTGAGCTTACTGAATATGAACTGGTCAATGAAATCTTTGAGCCGTTTGAGCAAGTGAGCCAGGTTCAAGCCCAACTGCTTGGTGCTACATTTGAGATGCTATCTGGTGGCCCTGCCCAAACTCATGTTGGGACAGGTGGCGGTGGTTCATCATCCGATATGCCCTGGGGAGAGAAGAAGAAAGATAATAATACATCAAGAAGGAGGAAATAATCAGATGTATCTTGTTTTTGATTGCATAGTACTACCGATACGCCCCATTATGAGAACGTGTCGTTTGAAATTCCTAGTTCGTGGGTGTGGACAACAGTGAATGCGATTGCTAAATCCATATTGTATGGGGTTAGTGAGTCTGCAAAGACTTGTGGCAAATACAAACTCTTGCGTATTACAGACATCCAAAACAATAACGTACAATGGGATACTGTTCCATATACTGATTTTGATACAAACAAAGCAGAGTCTTATTTGCTTAATGACGGTGATATTCTATTTGCAAGAACAGGTGCAACGGTTGGCAAGTCCTATTTAGTACAAGGATTAAAAGAAGAAGCTATATATGCTTCATATTTAATTCGAGTTCAGACTTATGATGCAGTTTTGCCTCAATATGTCAAGTTTTACTTTGAATCAGGTTATTACTGGGAACAAATAGTGCAAGAATCAGTAGGAGTAGGACAACCCAATGTAAACGGGACTATTTTGGGTAACTTGAATATTCCAATACCACCAATTCATGAACAAGATAGAATTGTCTCTGAACTTTCAAAATGGATGGGCATTATAGATGTAATAGAGCAAGGGAAAATTGATTTACAAACTGTAATTAAGGAAGCAAAATCAAAGATTCTTGACCTCGCCATCCACGGTAAACTCGTACCCCAAGACCCCAACGATGAGCCTGCATTGGAATTGCTCAAGCGCATCAACCCCAAATCCGGAATCACTTGTG